>NZ_BAZG01000093.1 GCF_000964525.1 Anaeromyxobacter sp. PSR-1 | reverse complement strand
GCACGTCCTCGAGCGTGATGGCGCGCAGCGACTCCGGCGTCGCGATCCGCCCGTAGGGGTGGCCCGCCAGCGCGCGGGCGGTCAGCCGGTCCACCTGCGACCAGAGCGCGTCCGGGTCGCCCCGCAGCGCCAGCTCCTGCAGGACCACCTCGCGCTCCCGGCGCAGCTCCGGCTCGTCCACCCCCGCGAGCGGGTCGCGCAGCCGGTCGGCCTCGATGCGGAGCAGCGCGTCGAGCTGCTCGGGATCGCCCACCGCGTGGAAGTCGGTGGCGTCCGCGGAGGTGCGCCCGTCGAACTCGACCCCCTCCGCCTCGAGGCGCGCCGAGAGCGCGCGCCCCTCGCCGTGGCGCGCGCGGAAGGAGAGGTGCTCGACGAGGTGCGCGAGGCCCTCCTTCCCGGCGGGGTCGCGCGCGCTGCCGACCCGGTACGAGGCGGCCACCAGCGTGTCGGGGCGGTGCGGCAGCGCGTAGGCGACCAGCTGGATCCCGGAGGGCAGCGCCTCCGCGCCGGTGGCGCAGGCCGGCGTGGAGAGCCGGGGCCTGCCGAAGGCGCAGGACGCGAGCAGGAACGGGGCGAGCGCGGCGACGCGGGCGCGCATCGATGGGCAAGTATGGACCCGAACCGTCGAAGCGGAGTCCCCGGTTGGTGCCGGACGGAGCGTCGGGGCGACCGCTCTCGCATCCCGCCGACCGGCGAATCCACGCCGGACGAAGGCGAGCAGGGTGGGGCCCCCGCGCAGCGGGGGAGGGGCGCAGCCCTCGTTACGATCCGATCAAAAGGCCCGTTCCGTCAGCTGCAGCGCGGCGGCATGCAGCGCGCGGCGGTGCACGCCGTCCGGCACCTGCTCGAGCGCCTCGAGCGCGCTGCGGGTGTGCTCGCGGGCGAGCGCGCGCGCGGCGTCCACCCCGCCCACGCGCTTCACGACCTCGATCACCTCGCCGGCCACCGCCTCCACGTCGGCGGTGCCGTCGACCACGCCCCCGAGCCGCGCGCGGAGCGCGGGCTCCGCCTCGCAGGCGCGGATGAGCGGCAGCGTGGCCTTGCCCTCGATGAGGTCGGTGCCGAGCCGCTTGCCGAGGAGCGCGGGATCGGCGGCGTAGTCGAGCGCGTCGTCCACCAGCTGGAACGCGACCCCGATGCCCTCGCCGAAGCGCACCAGCGCGGCGGGGATCTCGCCCACCTCGCCGGCGGCCCAGGCGCCGGCCGCGGCCGCCCAGCCGAACAGCGACGCGGTCTTGCCCATCACCACGTCCATGTACGCCTGCTCGGTGGCGGAGAACCCGCCGCGGAGCGAGAGCTGCAGCACCTCGCCCTCCACCAGCCGCCGCATGGTGGCGAGCAGCGGCGGCAGCGCCGCGGAGCGGGCCGCCTCGGCCGAGACGATCTCGAGCGCGCGGGTGAGCAGCCAGTCGCCGGAGAGCACCGAGACGGCGTTGCCCCAGATGACGCGCGAGGCCGGCTGGCCGCGCCGCACCGGGCCGTCGTCGATGACGTCGTCGTGCAGCAGCGTGGCCGAGTGGGTCAGCTCGGCGGCCACCGCGTACGGCACGGCGCTCCGCATCTCGCCGCCGCACGCGCCGCAGGCGAGCAGGGTGACCATGGGGCGGATCCGCTTGCCGCCGGCGGAGACGAGGTGGCGCGCGGCCGCCTGGAGCTTCGCCTCGGCGTCCTCGGTGGCGCGGGTGAGCTGCGCCTCCAGCTCGAGCAGGCTCTCCGGGAGGCTCGGCACGCCGGCGAGCGCCGCCTGCGCGCGCTCCGGGCGCACGCCGCGCTGCGCGCTCGCGTCGAGCTGGGAGAGGATGGCCTGCTCTTGCGCCGCCATTTCCGCGCCTCCGGGGGAACCTTCAACGAAAGTTGAAGCCGCATATAGCGCGGCTGGCGCCGCGGGGTCAACGAATGCGGCCCGGCCTCACTGGTAGGAGCGGAGCGCGGGCCACAGCCCGGCGAGCGGGCGCCGCAGCCCCCTGCAGATCCAGATCCAGCGCGCGTCCTCGTAGGGCATCACCCACGGGCTCGCGGGCAGCCGCGCCGCGAGGACGCGCTCGCGGAACGCGCCGCCGCAGTCCTCGTCCGCGTCGGAGATCACGATGAGCGGGTCGCCGCGGCCGGGCGGCACGCCCCAGAGCCAGTACTGGTTGTGGCCGGAGACGGCCGGCGGCAGCCCGAGCGCCGCGCCGTACACCTCCACCGCCGCCGCCTCGCCGTAGTTCTGGCCGAACACCGCCGCGGTGGCGCGCTCCGCCGGCGCGAGCGTCGCGGCCGCCTCGGCGACGCCGCGCGCGAGCTCGGGCCAGCCGTGCTGGTCGGCGTAGATCTGCGGGAGGACGCCGTACGCGGTCCGCTCCATCCGCTCCGGCTCGAGGCCGAGCGCGGCCTGCCAGCGGACGAACGCCGGCTCGGGCAGGATCGGGATCGCGAGCGGCAGCCCCGGGGCGAGCGAGGCGAGCGCCAGCGCGGGGGCGGCCACCCTCAGCGCCGGGCGCCGGAGGAGCGGCGCCGCGGCGGCCCCGCCCGCCGCGAGCAGGATCGGCAGCACCGGCGCGGCGTAGTACGGCTTGCCGCCGGTGGCGGCGAGGAGCGCGAGGTAGAGCGCGCCCCCGATCCCGAGCGCCCGCGCGGCCGGCGCGGCCCGCGCGCCCGCCCGGCCGACGAGCCAGCCGAGGCCGCCCAGCCACAGCGGCGCGAGCAGCGGGTTCGCGTCGCGCAGGAGCCCGAGCGCGAAGGCGGGCGGCGAGGTGGGCGCGTTCTTGTGGAGCTGCCCGTTCCGCACCAGCTCGAGGAACGGGAGCCCGTGCGCGAGCTGCCAGGCGAGGTTGGGCAGGACCGCGAGCAGCCCGACCGCCGCGCCCGCGAGCGCCCAGCGCGTCCGGAGCGCGCGCCGCGCCGAGGTGGCCGCGACGCCGGCGAGGAGCGCCAGCGCCACCAGCGCCGAGGTGTACTTGAAGAGCGCGGCGAGCCCGGCCACCGCGCCGGCCGCGACCCACAGGCGCGGGTCGCCGCCGTCCGCGAGCCGGACCAGGAGCAGCGCCAGCGCGAGCACGAGCAGCGGCTCGAACGCGTTCATGGTGAGGTAGTGCCCGAGCGCGAGCAGGACGCCGCAGGCGAGCGTGGCCGCCGACGCGAGCGCCGCCCCGGCCGCGCCGCCCCCGAGCCGCGCGGCGAGGCGTCCGGCGAGGAGCACCGTCGCCGCCGAGGCGAGCCAGGCCGGGAGCCGCAGCCCGGGCACCCAGGTGCCGGACAGCTCCGAGGCGAGCCGCGCCACCACCGCGATGCCGGGCGGCTGGTCCACGTAGCCGGCCGCGAGGCGCCGTCCGCAGGCGACGAAGTACAGCTCGTCGCGGAAGATCCCGTAGCGCCCGCCGCAGGCGGCGTGCAGCGCGAACGCGAGCGCGGCGAGCGCGCGCGGTGCGTCGAGGAACGGCCGGCGCGCGGGGCGGGACGGATCCACGCGGCGAGCTTACCGGTCCCGGCCGCGCGGGCGGCCTCCCTGCCGGGTCACTCCCGCCACGTCTCCAGGACGAGGTCGTCGTAGAGCACGCTGCCCTCGTAGTAGTTCACGTGCGGATCGCCGAGCATGAACCAGTCCGGCCAGGCGCCGCCCGCCGGCCAGCGCGGGTACGCCGGCCCCACCGACGCGAACGCGCCCTCGTCCACGCAGCGCGCCGCGCCCGCCGCCTCGGCCGCGTCCACGGGGTAGTGGAAGACGCAGGCCGCGGCGGCGTCGATGGAGGCGCGGTAGGTCTGCTCGCCGCCGTACCGGAACTTCCCCGAGACCTCGACGGTGTAGCGCGGCCCGTCGCGCTCGAGGGTCACGCGGTACCAGGTGTCCGGCAGGTACGCGTCCACCGCGCGGATCGCGCCGGACGGCTGCCAGGCGCCGTTCGAGAAGGACAGGAACGGCGGGCCGGTGCGCTCGGTGCCGGGCTGCGTGCCGTCGAGCGCGAACAGCATCACCGGGTGCTCGCCCGACCCCACGAAGCGGCTCCCGTCCCAGATCTCCATCCACGGCGGGTAGTGGTTGTCCGAGTCCACCACGACCTTGCGGTGGTGGTGGATCCAGGTGTTCACGTGCGGCCGCGGCAGCCGGTCGAGGATGGTCAGCCAGTAGAAGCCGTTCTGCCGGGTGGCGTCCTCGCCCGGCCACCACGGCCCGGCGTCGGCGGGCCCGTCGTAGCCGTTCAGCCCGCCCGCGACCCCGTCGCCGAACGACGGGAACCCCACCCGCACCGAGATGCGGTAGCGCGCCGGGAGCGGCGCGGAGGGGCGGAGCACGGTCGCGTCGGTGTGCGCGCGCGAGGTGATCCGCAGCGCGTGGTTGGAGGGGTCGGCGGGATCCTGGACCACCTCGGCGAGCTCGCGCGTGGAGGCGCCCGCGCGGCGCGTGTACGACTCGACCGTGAACCAGCCGCCCGCGCCCGCGGGCGTCGAGGCGCGGAACGCCGCCGGCGGCGTGACGTTCCGTGAAGCGAAGAACGCCCCGCCGTCCGAGAACGGGCCGTCGTCCGGCACCGGGTCCGGCGCGAACGCGCCGTCGGGCAGCGCCGCCTCGAAGCGCTCCGCGGCCGCCACCGCCCAGCCCGGCGCCCCCGGCGGCGGGGCCGGCGGCGGGTTCGGCCCGCCGTCGCCGGGCGGCGGCGCGCCGCCCCCGTTCCCGCCGGAGCCGCACCGCGCGAGGAGGGCGGCGGCGACGAGCGCCAGCGCGAGCAGGGCGAAGGGGCGCAGCACGGCCACGGCGGAGACGGCGGCGGTCCGCATGCCGGGACCCTGCGCATCGGGCCGCCCGGCCGCGAGGGCGTGGTACCTTCGCGGCGTGCCGGTGGTGAAGCTCGTGCTGGAGTACGACGGGACCGCGTACGTCGGCTGGCAGGTCCAGCCGAACGGGCCCTCGATCCAGGCGGAGGTCGAGCGGGCGCTCGCCACCCTGCACAAGGCGCCGCGCCGGGTCACCGCGGCGGGGCGCACCGACGCGGGCGTCCACGCGCGCGGCCAGGTGGTCTCCTTCCCGGAGGAGCGACCGCTCCCGGTGAAGGCCTACGTCATGGGCATGAACGCGCTCCTGCCGCCCGACGTGGCGGTGCGCGCGGCCAGCCTCGAGCCCGACGGCTTCGACGCCCGCCGCAGCGCGCGCGGCAAGCGCTACCGCTACGTCGTCGAGAACCTGCCCACCCGCGCCCCGCTCAGCCGGCTGCAGGCCTGGCAGCACTTCCACCCGCTCGACGTCGCGGCCGTGCGCGAGGCGGCGGCGCACCTGGTCGGGCGCCACGACTTCGCCGCGTTCCAGGCGGCCGACTGCGCCTGCGAGCACGCCGTTCGCGAGGTGCGCCGGCTGGAGGTGCTGGGCGAGGCGGGCGGCCGGGTCGAGGTGGTCATCGAGGCGACCGCGTTCGTGAAGCACATGGTGCGGAACATCGTCGGCACGCTGGTGGAGGTGGGGCGGGGCAGGCGGGCGCCCGGCTCCATGCTCGCCCTGCTCGCGCGCGGCGATCGCACCGAGGCCGGGCCGACGGCGCCGCCGCAGGGGCTGTTCCTCGAAGAGGTCTTCTACTGAGCCGCCCGGCGGCCGCCGCTCCCCACGACGCGGGAGCCGTCGGCCCGCGCCCCCGGTGTGCTACCCTCTCCGCCTTTCCCCTCGCGTTCGCCCCTCCTCGGAGGAGAGGAGCCATGAGCCAGAAGAAGCTGAAGGTCGGAGTCCTCGGCGCCACCGGCATGGTCGGTCAGCGCTTCGTCGCCCTGCTCGAGAACCACCCCTGGTACGAGGTCACGCTGGTCGCGGCCAGCGCCAACTCGGCCGGGCAGAAGTACGCCGACGCGGTGAAGGGGCGCTGGGCGCTCAAGTCGGCGCTCCCCGCGGCGACCGCCGGGCTCACGGTGAAGAACGCCTCCGACGTGGCGGCCATCGCCGGCGAGGTGGACTTCGTCTTCTGCGCGGTGGACATGCCGAAGGACGAGACCGCGCGGCTCGAGGAGGACTACGCGAAGCACGAGACGCCGGTGGTCTCGAACAACTCCGCCCACCGCGGCACGGCCGACGTGCCGATGATGGTGCCCGAGCTCAACCCGGAGCACGCCGCGGTGATCGAGGCGCAGCGCAGGCGGCTCGGCACGTCGCGCGGGTTCATCGCGGTGAAGCCGAACTGCTCGCTCCAGAGCTACGTGCCGGCCATCCACCCGCTCATGAAGTTCGGCCCGAAGCGCATCGCGGTCGCCACCTACCAGGCGATCTCCGGCGCCGGGAAGACCTTCGAATCCTGGCCGGAGATGGTGGACAACCTCATCCCCTTCATCAAGGGCGAGGAGGAGAAGAGCGAGAAGGAACCGATGAAGATCTGGGGCCGGGTGGAGGGCGGGAAGATCGTCGCCGCCCAGGACCCGGTCATCACCGCCCAGTGCATCCGCGTGCCCGCCTCCGACGGCCACATGGCGGCGGTGTTCGTGTCCTTCGAGCGGAAGCCCTCGAAGGAGGACGTGCTCGAGCTGTGGAAGAGCTTCTCCGGCAAGCCGCAGAAGCTGGGCCTGCCCTCCGCGCCGAAGCCGTTCCTCCAGTACTTCGAGGACGAGTCCCGCCCGCAGACCCGGCTCGACCGCGACGCCGGCGACGGCATGGCGGTCACCATCGGCCGCCTGCGCCCGGACGCGATCTTCGACTACCGGTTCGTGTGCCTGTCGCACAACACGGTGCGCGGCGCCGCCGGCGGGGCGGTGCTCACCGCCGAGCTCCTCACGGCCGACGGCTACATCCAGGCGAAGTAGCCCGCCCGCTCGCCCGCCCCCCTCGAGCCCCCTCGCCGGATCGCCGGCGAGGGGGGCTTCGTCCCGGTCCGCCGCGCGCCCGCCGCCCCGGCGGAGGGCGAGGCGCCGCGGTTCGCGGCGGGTTACATCAGGGCTGCCGCGGCTCGCGCCGGAGCCGCCGGAGGCCGCCCGCCCCATGCGCTTCGTCGACCCCAGCCAGATCCCCGAGCTGCCGCTGCCGTTCATGAACGAGGACCACGCCGAGGAGATCCGGCTGCTCGAGGCGCTCGGCGAGGCGCTCGAGGCGCACCGCGCCCGGCGGGGCAGCCTGGACGCGGTGCTGGAGCGCCTCTCGCTGCTCGCGGTCCACACCCGCGAGCACTTCCTCCGGGAGGAGCAGGTCATGCGCGAGACCGGCTTCCCCGCCTACCCGCAGCACAAGGGGGAGCACGACCGCGTGCTCGCCGAGATGGACGGCGAGGCCCGCGCCTTCCGCGAGGGCGGCGATCCGGTGCGCCTCCGGGGCTACCTCTTCGAGACGGTGCCGGCGTGGTTCGTCCAGCACATCCGCACCATGGACGCGATGACCGCGCGCTTCGTGGCCTCGCGCCCGGGCGCGCCGGGCGCCGCCGCCGTCTAGGCCGCGCTCACCGCGCCGCGAGCGCGCCGCGCAGGTCCACGCCCACCTCCAGCGCGCCGTACCCGGCGCGCCCCGACACCGACAGGTCCGCCCGGCCGCGGACCGCGCCCGCCAGCGCGCCGGCGGCCGCGCCCACAGTGGAGAAGCGGACCGGCACCACCACCGTCGCCTGGCCCTGCGGCGGCACCGCGTCGAGCGCGGACTTCGCCGCCTGGATCACCGGCACGCCCGAGACGCTGAGGTCGTAGGAGAGGCGGCCGGTGGGCAGCGGGAAGGGGTTCGGGTTCCGCACGCTCACGCGCAGCTCGACCACCGTATGGAACAGGGTGGACTCGCGCACCACCGCGTCGGCGAGCGTCACCGAGGGCAGGCGCGGGAGCACCACGCTGCCGTCCATCCGGTAGGGCACCGCCACCGTGCCGCCGCCGGCCCGCACCCGCGCGGCGCCGCTCACCGTGACCGGGAGCGAGGGACGCGTCGCGAGCGCCTCCAGGAAGCCGGGGACGTCGGCCCAGCGCAGCCGGACCGGGACCGTCACCGGCACCGCGCCGCCGGCCGGGAGCACGAGCTCGCTCGCCACCTGGCCGCCGCCGGCGGGCGCGCCCATCACCTCGAACGCGTAGGTGAAGCCCGCCACCGGCAGGGCCATCGGGTTCGGGTTCTCGATGCGCCCGGAGAGCGCCAGCGCCACGCCGTACGCGTCGGCGCCGGTGGGGAGGAGCGCCTCGGGGCGGAAGGCCGGCGGGTCGATCGCGAGCGGCGGGGTCCGCACCGCGCGGCCGCCGCAGGCGGCGGTGAGGGCGACGAGCGCGGCGAGGGCGGCGAGGGCGGCGTGGCCGAGCGGACGCATGCGGGGACCTCCGGGGCCCGCAGGAGGGCGGGCCGTCCGGTTGTAGTCCGCCGCGATCCGGGGCCGACAGGCCCGGCGTCGGGCGAGGTGGGGCCGGGGCGCACACGCGCCGCCGGCCCGCCCCCGCCCTCGGCTCAGTGGACCGTGACCTCCGGCCGCTCGCCCTTGCGGAAGGCGATGTTGCCGTCCTTGCCCTCGTCCACCACCACGTGGTCGCCGGCCTTGAACTCGCCCTGGAGCAGGCGGGTCGCGAGCGGGTCCTGCACCATCCGCTGGATGGCGCGCTTCAGCGGGCGCGCGCCGTAGACCGGATCGTACCCGGCGTCGGCGATGGCCTCGCGCGCTGCCTCGGTGAGCTCGAGGGTGACGTGGCGCTCCTCGATGAGCTTGCGCAGGCGGGCGAGCTGGATCTCGACGATCCGGCCCACGTCCTCGCGGCCGAGCGGCCGGAACACCACGATCTCGTCCACCCGGTTCAGGAACTCGGGGCGGAACTCGCCGCGGAGGTGCTCGAGCGCCGCCTCGCGGATCTGCTGCATGTCCGCCCCGGGCCGGCCGGCCAGCCGCTGGATGTCGGCCGAGCCGATGTTGGAGGTCATGATGATGACCGTGTTGCGGAAGTCCACCGTGCGGCCCTGGCCGTCGGTGAGCCGGCCGTCGTCGAGGATCTGGAGCAGCACGTTGAACACGTCGTGGTGCGCCTTCTCGATCTCGTCGAACAGCACCACCGCGTACGGCCGCCGGCGCACCGCCTCGGTGAGCTGGCCGCCCTCCTCGTAGCCGACGTAGCCCGGGGGCGCGCCGATCAGCCGCGAGACGGTGTGCTTCTCCATGTACTCGGACATGTCGAGCCGGACCATGGCCCGCTCGTCGTCGAACAGGAACTGCGCGAGCGCGCGGGCGGTCTCGGTCTTCCCGACGCCGGTGGGGCCGAGGAAGATGAACGAGCCGATGGGGCGGTTCGGGTCCTGCAGGCCGGAGCGGGCCCGGCGCACCGCGGCCGAGACGGCGCTCACCGCCTCCTCCTGCCCGACCACCCGCTCGTGCAGGCGCTGCTCCATCCCGAGCAGCTTCTCGACCTCGCCCTCCATGAGGCGCGACACCGGGATGCCGGTCCACTTCGAGACGACCTCGCCGATCTCCTCCGGCGTCACCTCCTCCTTCAGCATGGCGCCGCGGGTCTGCGCCTCGGCGAGCTTCTCCTCGGCGGCCTTCACCCGCCGCGTCAGCTCCGGCAGCCGCCCGAACTTGATCTCGGCGGCCTTCTGGAAGTCGGCCTGCCGCTCGGCGGCGGCCTGCTCGACCTTCAGCGCCTCCAGCTCCTCGCGCGCCTGGTTCAGCTCCAGGATCACCGCCTTCTCGGCGTCCCAGCGCCCCTTCAGCGCGGTGAACTCCTCGTTGCGGGCGGCGAGCTCCTTCTCCACCGCGGCGAGCCGCGCGCGCGAGGCCTCGTCCTGCTCCTTGCGCAGGCCCTGCCGCTCGATCTCGAGCTGCCCGATCCGGCGGCGCACCTCGTCCACCTCGGTCGGCATCGAGTCGATCTCGATGCGCAGCCGGCTGGCCGCCTCGTCCACGAGGTCGATGGCCTTGTCGGGCAGGAAGCGGTCGGTGATGTAGCGGCTCGACAGCCGCGCCGCCTCGACCAGCGCCGCGTCCTGGATGCGGACCTTGTGGTGCAGCTCGTAGCGGTCCTTCAGGCCGCGCAGGATCGAGATGGTGTCGGTGAGCGACGGCTCGCCCACGAACACCGGCTGGAAGCGCCGCTCCAGGGCCGGGTCCTTCTCGATGTGCTTGCGGTACTCGTTGACCGTGGTGGCGCCCACCGCGTGCAGCTCGCCGCGGGCCAGGGCGGGCTTCAGCATGTTGCCCGCGTCCATGGCGCCCTCGGCGGCGCCGGCGCCCACGATGGTGTGCATCTCGTCGATGAAGAGGATGATCTGGCCCTCCGAGCCGGTCACCTCCTTCAGCACCGCCTTCAGCCGCTCCTCGAACTCGCCGCGGAACTTGGCGCCGGCGAGCAGCGCGCCCAGGTCGAGCGCGAGCAGCCGCTTGTTCTTCAGCCCCTCCGGCACGTCGCCGTCCACGATCCGGCGCGCCAGGCCCTCGACGATGGCGGTCTTGCCGACGCCGGGGTCGCCCACCAGCACCGGGTTGTTCTTGGTGCGGCGGGAGAGGATCTGGACCACGCGCCGGATCTCGTCGTCGCGGCCGATGACCGGGTCGAGCTTGCCCTTCTTCGCGAGGTCGGTGAGGTCCTTCGCGTACTTCTCGAGCGCGCGGTACTGGCTCTCGGCCTCGGGCGAGGTGACGCGCGCGCCGCCCCGCACCTCCTGCACCGCCTGGCGGACGCGGTCGGGCGTGGCGCCGGACGCGCGCAGCGCCTCGCCGGCGCCGCCCTTGTCCTCGGCGGCGGCGAGCAGCAGGTGCTCGGTCGAGACGTACTCGTCCTTCAGCTTGCGGGCGTCGTCCTCGGCCCGGTCGAAGAGCTTCAGCAGGCGGGTGGACGGGTAGGGCTCGCCGCCCGACACCTTCGGCAGCGAGCGCAGCTCGTCCTCCACGCGCGAGGCGACCAGGCGCGGGTCCGCGCCGATCTTCTCCAGCACCGGGCGCGCGATGCCCTCCTCCTGGCCGAGCAGCGCGAGCGCCAGGTGCTCGGCGTCCACCGCCTGGTGATCGCGGCGGCGCGCCTCCCCCTGCGCGGCGGCGAGGACCTCCTGCGCCTTCACGGTGAGCTTTTCCATTCGCATGGGGCCAACGTAAGACCGGGAGGACCCCTGGCAAGCGAGCCGGGCCGCAGGGGCGCGCGCGGCCGGGCGGGTGCGCGGGTTCCCTCGGCGGGGGGGGCGGCCGCGCACAATGCGTCACGCATTCCTCGCTTGCCTGGGGGCGCCCGGCATGGAGACTTCCGCCCGAGGCCCGGCGGTCCGGGCGGGAGAGGACGGCCATGGCGAGCGGCGGGCAGGGGTGGAAGGCGATGGCGCTGGCGGCGGCGCTCGGGGGGCTCGGCGCGCCCGGGACGGCCGCCGCGGGCCCGAAGCCGGCGGGCGCGGCGGCGCAGCCGCAGGCGCCGGCGAAGGCCAGGGGGCCGGCCGGCACCGGCATCCTGCGCGCGCTCGACGCCGCGCTCGGCGAGGTGATCGAGAAGATCTCGCCCGCGGTGGTGCAGGTCACGGTGAGCGGCTACGCGCCCGCCGACGAGACCGCCTCCGGCGCGATCGTGCGCCAGCGCGTGCTCGGGTCCGGCGTGGTCGTCGACCCGGACGGCTACATCGTCACGAACGCGCACGTGGTGGCGGGCGCGCAGCGGGTCCGGATCCTCCTGCCGGAGGGGCGCGGCCCCGCGGCGCACACCGCGCGCCGCATCTACGACGCGCGCGTCATCGGGATCGAGCCGGAGATCGACCTCGCGCTCCTCAAGATCGACGCGCGGAACCTGCCGGTGCTGGCGCTCGGGCGGCGCGAGGTCCGCCCCGGCCAGCTCGTGTTCGCGGTCGGCAGCCCGGAGGGGCTCGCCAGCACCGTGACCATGGGCGTGGTCTCGTCGGTGGCGCGGCAGCCCGACCCGGCGCGGCCGGTCGTCTACATCCAGACCGACGCGCCCATCAACCCGGGGAACAGCGGCGGGCCGCTGGTGGACACCGACGGGAACGTGGTCGGCATCAACACGTTCATCCTCACGCAGGGCGGCGGGAGCGAGGGGCTGGGCTTCGCGATCCCGTCCGACGTGGTGAAGTACGTCTACGAGAGCCTGCGGCGCCACGGCCGCGTCGAGCACAGCATGATCGGGCTCGCCGCCCAGGCCATCACGCCCGGGCTGGCGTCCGGGCTCCGGCTCTCGCAGGACTGGGGCGTGGTGGTGGGCGACGTGGCGCCGGGCAGCCCGGCGGAGAAGGCCGGGGTGCTGGCCGGCGACATCATCGTGTCGGTGGACGGGCGGCCCATCGACGGGATGCCCTCGCTCGCGCCGGCCATCTACCTGCACCCGGCGGACGCGCCGCTCTCGCTGGTGCTCCGGCGCGGCGAGGAGGTGCTCTCGGTGAAGGTGGCGGGCGTGGAGCCGCGCCGCCCGGCCGAGCGGCTCGCCGACGTGGCCGACGTGGCCCGCAGCACCGTCCCGCGGCTCGGGGTGGTGGCGATGGACCTCGACGAGCAGACCCGGGCGGCCATGCCGGAGCTGCGCTCCCCGGCGGGCGTGGTGGTGGTGGCGCGGGTGCCCGAGGCCGGGCAGGCGGGCGCCGCGCTCGAGCCCGGCGACGTGATCCACGCGGTGAACCGGACGCCCGTCGCCTCGCTCGCCGCGCTGAAGGCGGCGGTGGCCGCGCTCCCTCCGGGCGGCCCCGGCGTGCTCCGGGTGGAGCGGCGCGGCCAGCTGAGCTGGATCGAGCTGGATCTCGACTAGGGGCGGCCGTCCGGACCGGCCGCCCGCTCCGGTGAGCGCCCCGGGCGGACCCGCGCGGACCTTGCAACGCGCGCCGCGGTCCCGCATCGGATGGGTTTCGCCGCGGAGGCCGCCGTTCCATCCACGAGCCCGCACCCGGAAGTCCTCTCCGTCGGCCGCGCGCTGCCGCCGAACGCCGCCGACCAGGAGACGCTCATCGCCGCGCTGTCCGCGCACTGGGGCGCGGCGCACTACAACGCCGGCCGCCTGGCCGAGCTCCACCGGGCCACCGGGGTGGCCCGCCGCCACCTCGCGCTCCCGCTCGACGCGTACCCGCGCCTGGACGGCTTCGGCGAGGCCAACGCCGCCTACGCGCGCGTCGGCGCGGAGCTGGGCGAGGCGGCGGTGCGCGACGCGCTGGAGCGGGCCGGGCTCGCCCCCGCCGACGTCGGCCACCTGTTCTACGTGACCGTCACCGGCGTCGCGACCCCGTCGCTGGATGCACGCCTGGTGAACCGGCTGGCGCTCCCGCGCTCGGTGAAGCGGACGCCCATCTTCGGCCTGGGCTGCCTGGCGGGGGCGGCGGGCCTGGCGCGCGCCTCGGACGCGCTGCGCGCGTTCCCGGACGAGGTGGCGGTGCTCCTGTCGGTCGAGCTCTGCTCGCTCACGCTGCAGCGCGACGACACCTCGATGGCGAACGTGATCGCGACCGGGCTGTTCGGCGACGGCGCGGCCGCGGTGGTGCTGGGCGGCGGGGCGCGCCCGGCGGCGGCGCGGCGCCGCGGGCCGGAGGTGGTCGCGACCGCGTCGGTGCTCTACCCCGACACCGAGTGGGTGATGGGCTGGGAGGTGGTGGACGGCGGCTTCAAGGTCCTCCTCTCGTCGAAGGTGCCCGACGTCATCGCCGCGAACCTCGGCGCGGACGTGGACCGGTTCCTCGCCGCGCACGGCCTCGACCGCGGGCGCATCCGGCACTGGGTCGCGCACACCGGCGGTCCGAAGGTGCTGGAGGCGGTGGGCGGCGCGCTGGGCCTGCCCCGCGCCGCGCTGGAGCGCTCCTGGCGCTCGCTCCACGACATCGGGAACCTCTCCTCGGCCTCGGTCCTCTTCGTGCTCGGCGACCTGCTCGCGTCGGGCGAGGCGCGCCCGGGCGACCTCGGGCTGCTCGCCGCCATGGGCCCGGGCTTCGCGGCCGAGCTGGTGCTGCTGCGATGGTGAGCGCCCGGGACGTCGGCCAGGCGGCGGGGGACGACGCGGAGGGGCGCGTCGCGCAGGAGATCGTGCGGATCGCCCGGGACGAGCTGCGCCTCGACGGCGCGTCCGCCGCGCTGGCGGACGGGCGCGACGCGCCGCTCGCGGACCGGCTCGACTCGCTCGCGCGGCTCTCGCTGGTGGTCGCGGTCGAGGACCGGTTCCGCATCGCGCTCGACGACGAGGGGGCGCTGGCGGTCCGGACGCTGGGGGACCTCGCACGGCTGGTGGTCGCGCGCGCCGCCCCGGAGCTGCTGCCGTGAGGCTGCGCGGGCCGCCCCAGCCGCCGCCCCGCCACCCGACGCTGGCGCACGCGCTCGCCGCCGCGGCCGGGCACCCCTCCGGCGCGACGTTCCTCGACCTGCATGAGCGCGAGACGTTCCTGCCCTGGTCCGAGGTGCGCGCCCGCGCCGAGCGCGCCGCGGCCAACCTCGTGCACCTCGGCGTCCGGCGCGGCGACCGGGTCGCGATCGTGCTCCGCACCGAGCCCGCGTTCCTCGACGCGTTCTTCGGCGCCTGGCTGGCCGGCGCGGTGCCGGTCCCGCTCTACCCGCCGGTGCGGCTGGGCCGGCTCGACGCGTACGCGGAGGACACGGGCCGGATGCTCCAGGTGGCCGGGGCGCGCCTGGTCGTGTCGGCGGGCGGCACGCGGCGGCTGCTCGGCGGCGCCGTGGAGCGGGGCGGCCCGGAGCTCGGATGCGTGGACGTGTCGGCGCTGTCGGCGCTGCCCGCCCGCATCGCGCGCGAGCCCGAGCCCGACGCGCTCGGCCTGGTGCAGTTCTCCTCCGGCACCACGGTGGATCCGAAGCCGGTCGCGCTCACCCACCGCGCGCTCGCCGCCATGGCCGACGCGCTGCTCGCGGCCACCGCGCCGGGCCCGGACGACGTGCTCGTCTCGTGGCTGCCGCTCTACCACGACATGGGCCTCATCGGCTGCCTGCTCGCCGCCATGAGCTACCCGGGCCCGCTGGTGCTCATCCCGCCCGAGCACTTCCTCACCCGCCCCGCGCTCTGGCTGCGCGCGCTGGCCCGCAAGCGCGGCACGATCTCCGCCGCGCCCAGCTTCGCGTTCGCGTTCGCGGCCGACCGGGTCCGGGACGCCGACCTCGCGGGCCTCTCGCTCGCGTCGGTGCGGCTGCTGCTCGACGGCGCCGAGCCGGTCTCGGCGGTGGCGCTGCGGCGCTTCGCCGAGCGCTTCGGGCCGCACGGCCTGGACCCGCGGGCGCTCGTGCCCGTGTACGGCCTCAGCGAGGCGGCGCTGGCGGTGACGTTCGCGCGGCCCGGCGCACCGCTCGGCGGGCTCGGGGTGGACGCGGCCCGGCTCGCCTCGGAGGGCGTGGTCGCGCCCGGCGGGCGCGAGGTGGTGCCGGTCGGGACCCCGGTGCCCGGCGTGGAGCTCGAGCTGCGCGGCGACGACGGGGTGCGGGTGGGGGCGGGGCGGGTCGGGCGCGTGTTCGTCCGCGGCCCGGCCCTCATGCGCGGGTACCTGGGCGACGCCGCGGCGACGGCGCGCGCGCTCCAGGGCGGGTGGCTCGACACCGGCGACCTCGGGTTCGTGGTGGACGGCGCGCTGTACCTCCACGGCCGCGCGCGCGACCTCGTCATCGTGCGCGGCGCGAACCACGCGCCGGAGGAGTTCGAGGCGCCGCTCGCGGCGCTGCCGGGGCTGCGGCCGGGCTGCGCGGTGGCGCTCGGCTTCCAGCCGGAGGGGGGCGCGGGCGAGGCGCTGCTCGTCCTCGCCGAGCGCGCGCGGGACGAGGCGGCCTCCGACGCCGAGCTCGAGGCGCGCGTCCGGCGCGCGGTGCTCGCGGCCACCGGCATCGCCCCGCACACGGTCCGGCTGCTCGCGCCCGGCACGCTCCCGCGGACGTCCTCCGGCAAGCTGCGGCGCGCCGAGGCGCTGCGCCGGTTCCAGGCGGGGACGCTCACGCCGC
>NZ_BAZG01000094.1 GCF_000964525.1 Anaeromyxobacter sp. PSR-1 | reverse complement strand
CGCTCGCCGGTGGAGGGATCGAAGCGCCACACCGAGCCGGACCACTGATCCGTGACGTAGGCCATGCCGCCGCACAGGGCGATGTTACCCGGCGCCGAGAAGTCCGGCCCGGCCACCGGCGCGTGCAGGGTGATCCCCGCGTCGCCCAGCTCCACCGGGAGCACGGCGCCGCTCCCGCCGCACGCCACCCAGAGCATCCGCCCGTCGGCGCTCGCGGCCAGGCCGCCCGGGTTCAGGCAGCCGCCGCCCAGGTCCACCGAGGAGAGCGCGTCGTCCGCGGCGGGGTCGATGACCGCCAGCTTCCCGTTGCCCGCCGGGTCGGTGTAGTAGCCCCACTCGCCCAGGCGCAGGTTGGCCAGCGTGACGAACACGCGCCCGCCCGCCACCACGGCGTGGGACGGGAAGGGGAGGCCCGGGGCGTCCGCGAGCGCCCGCAGGTCCACGCGCCGGACGATCCCGCCGGTCGCCGGGTCGATGACCGCGACCTCCTGGCCGCCCGAGGTCGGGTCGAGGCCGTACAGCGCCGCGTAGGCGCGCCCGTTCGCGAACGCCACCCAGCGCGGGTTCACCCCGGTCGTCCCGAGGACGACCTCGTCCACCACGCGCCGCGCGGCGGCGTCATACACCACCAGCGAGCCGGCGGCCGCGTTCGCGACCCACAGGCGGTCGCCGGCGACGGAGAGCGCCTCGAGGTCGCCGCCGCCCAGCACCGTCTCGACGCCCGCCGCGCCGAGGTCGAGCGGGAACGACACGAGCGAGTGCGAGAGGGAGGCCGCCGCCCAGAGCCGGCCGGCCGCCACGCCCAGCGCGATGGGGCCGTCGCCGGCCGCGCGGGGCAGGCCGCCGCGGAGCGCGGCGTTCGCCGGCCGCACGTCGTCGGTGGCGAAGCAGGCCACGTACACGTCCGGCCGGCACGCGCCCTCGCGGCAGCTCTCGCCGCGGTCGCAGCGCACGCCGCAGGCGCCGCAGTTCCACCGGTCCGACGACGGATCCGCGCACGCGCCGCCGCAGGACAGCTGCCCGGCGGGGCAGGCGCTGGCGCAGACGCCGCCGGCGCAGACCTGGCCCGTGCCGCAGGCGTTGCCGCAGGCGCCGCAGCTCGCGGGGTCGGACGACAGGTCCACGCAGCCGCCGCCGCACTCGACCGTGCCGGGCCCGCACTCGCACGCGCCCGCGTTGCACTCCTGGTACGCGCCGCAGGCGGTGCCGCACGCACCGCAGTTCGAGGAGTCGATCTCGACCGAGGTGCAGGCGCCGCCGCAGACCTGCTCGCCGGCGGCGCAGACGAGCTCGTGGTCGCTGCTGCAGGCCGCGAGCGCGAGCGCCGCCGCGGCGAGGGCCGCCCTGAGGGCGGGGAGGGGCATCCGGATCATGGGGTGGGGTCTCCTGGCGTCGATCCGGCGCGCAGGGTGACCATCACCATGCGGCCGGGAAGGGGGTTTCCGATGGGATCGGTCAGCGTCCGGTCGTCGAGCAGGTTGCGCGCCTCGAGCCCGAGCCGCAGCCCGGCGCGGCGGGCGAGGCGCACCGAGGCGCCCGCGTTCCAGAGCAGCGCCTCCGAGACGCGGTCCGCGTTGCGCGCGTCCCGCCACTGCGGGCCCACGTAGTGCGCCTCGAGGTGGGCCTCGGCCGGCCCGGGCGCGACGGCGGCGCGCGCGAACAGCCGGTGGCGGGGGCGGAACGGCAGGTCCCGGCCCACCTCGGCAGCCTCGCCGCGCAGCGTCTCGGTCCGCAGGTACGTGTACGCGGCGCCCAGCGACAGGCCGAGCAGGCGCGGCGCCGGCGCGGTGGCCGCCTCGAGCTCCAGCCCGGCGACCTGGGCGCGGCCGGTGTTGAAGGGCTTCATCCGCCCGAGGGCGGTGGCCTGGTAGACGATGAGGTCCTCGTAGCGCGTCACGTGGCCGCCCACGCTCGCCATGCCGCGCGCGCCCTCCGCGACCAGCGCCGCGTCGGCGGAGAGGCCGGTCTCGGGGCGGAGCGACGGGTTGGGCAGCGCGCCGCCCTGCTGCAGGTAGAGCTCGGCGAAGCCGGGGGCGCGGAAGGTGCGGCCGGCGCTCGCGCGCGCCGAGAGCGGCCCGAGCACCCGCACGCTGCCGCCGAGCTTCGCGGAGAGCCCGGCGAACGGGCCCACCCGCTCGGCGCGGACCGCCGGCGAGAGCCGCACCCGGCCGGCGGCGAGGCGCGCGTCCTCGGACAGCGTGGCGGAGAGCTGCGCGCGCGTCCGCGTGTCACCCAGGCCGTCCGCGCGGAGCGCCTCGCCGTCCGCGCCCAGCGCGGCCCGGAGCGCGCCGTGCGGGTGGAGGAGCACCGCCTCGGCCTCCGCGCCGGCGGCGCCGCCGCGCTGGTGCACCGGGTCGCCGCCGGACAGGCTCCCGATGCGCGTGTCGAGCAGGTCGGCGCGCCCGGTGAGGCGCGCCCCGAGCGTGAGGCCGGGCGCGGGACCGGGGCCGGACAGCCGGACCGACGCGAGCGCGCGGGCGTCGCGCTGCCAGTCGTCGGGCGTGTCGTTGCCGGGCCAGCCGGCCAGCTCGCGGCGGCCGCCGGAGAGCTGCAGGAGCGCGTCCAGGCGGCGCTCGCCGAGGCGGGCGGTGAGCTTCGCGATCCCGCCGGCGCGCGCGCTGCCGTTGTTCTCGCGCGTGAACGTCTGGTACGGGCTGCCGGGCAGCGAGCTCTGCGGGCGCTTGCGGTAGGTGAAGTCGCCGTCGCTCCGCTCCGCCCCCGCCGCGCCGAACAGGGTCCAGCGCTCCCCGCCCGCCGCCGCCTCGGCCGAGGCCGCGGCGGTGCCGAACTCCCCGCCGCTCGCCTCGGCCGACCAGCGCCCCGGCTCGCCGCCGCGCGTGACCACGTTCACGACCCCGCCCAGCGCGCCCGCGCCGTAGTGGGCGCCCTCGGCGCCGCGCAGCACCTCGATGCGCTCGATCCACTGCCGCGGGAGCGTGGACAGGTCCACGCCGCCCCCGAAGGCGGTGTTGAGCGGCAGGCCGTCGAGCAGCACGAGCACGCCGCTCGCGCTCGAGCCGCGGATGGAGACCGTGGAGAGCTGGCCGAGGCCGCCGTACGCGCTCACCGCCACGCCGGGCGCGGTGGCGACCAGCTCGGCCACCGCCTTGGCCTCGCCCGCGTAGCGGCCGGCCTCGACCACGGTGACCGCGCCGGTGGGGTCGCGCGTCGCCTCGGCACCGGGCACGCGGATGACGAGCTCGTCGAGCTCGACCGGCGCGGTGCCGGCGTCGGGCGCCCCGGCATCCGCCGGGGCCGGGGACGCGCCGTCGGCGCGCGCGGCGGCCACCGGGCCGGCGCCGGCGCAGACGGCCGCGGCGGAGAAGACGAGGGCGAGCGCGCGCGCGCGCCGCCCGAGGGGAGGCCTCGAGTCCAAGTCGCCGGGTCTCCTTCGGACCCGCGGACTTCACGTGCCGCGAACCATTCGCGGCGGACCCGGAGGGAGGTCTCCTGGCTTCCGGGGCCGCGGAGCAGCGTCGCTCCGCCAGGCACCCTCCACCTTCCCGCCGCGGGCATCCGCGGCAGTGGCGACGGCATCGAGGGTGCTTCACCCCGGCTACAGTGGCGGGACCGCGCCGGACTTGGACCGGCTTCCCTGTTCCTCCGAGCCGAAAAGCATCCCCGGAGTAGCGGAGGCGCACGGACCCGTCAAGCGTCGCGGGCGGGCGGCGCCGATTCCGGAGCGCGCGCGGGCGGATGGCGGACCGGCCGGCCGGTCGCGGGGCGCGGCCGGCCGGTCCCGGCCCGCTCAGCGCCGCGCGGAGGCGGTCCGCTGCGGGGCCGCCGGGGCAGCGGGCGCGGCGGCGCCGCCCACCGTGACGCTGGCGCGCACCTTCGCGAGCCAGGCGGGGCCGAGGCCCTTCACGGCGAGCACGTCCTCGACCCGGCGGAACGGCTGCCGGGTGCGGTGCGCGACGATGGCCTGCGCGCGCTGCTGCCCGACGCCGGGGAGCCGCATCAGCTCCACCACCGGCGCGCGGTTCAGGTCCACCTTCTCGCCCTGCGCGAGCGCCTTCTTCGCCGCGAGCGCCGGGGCGGCGGCGAGCAGCGCGGCCGCGACCGCGAGCGCCCTCCACCGCGGGCTCACTGGCGCACCCCCACCGTCTCGAAGCCCTCGCGCCGCGCCGGGGCGTTCCCGCCGCGCTCGGCCGGCGGCTTGGGCTCGCGCACCTGCAGCGTGGCGGTGCCGATGGGCAGCGCCTCGAGCTGCAGCGTGATGCTGCCGTCGCGGTTGACGTAGGCCGCGCCGATGCGCGGCCAGTAGCGCTTCTCGCCGTCCTTGCTCTCGGGGATCGCGTAGACCGCGAGCCGCCGGCTTCCGTTCGTGTCGCTCATGTGCCTCTCCGTGGGTTCGGACCGCCGCGCGAGGTGCGCGGCGGCGAGCCGGGGAGAGCAGCCGGCGTGCCCGCTCCAACCCCGCGGGAACACGGAGGGCAGGCCTTGAACGTGCGTTCAGCCGGCGGACCGCCGGCCGCGCCGCGGACCTGGGGGATGCGTCCTGCAGGGAGGGGCCCCGGCCGCAGGCCGGGGAGGGATGCAGTCCCCGTCGGATCAGTTCACGATCCCGCCCTGCGGGAACGCCGGCGCGTCGCCCAGCTCGATCGGGCCGAAGCGGGCCTCGTAGCGCGCCAGGTTCTCCTGGATGGCGAGGAGGAGCCGCTTCATGTGCTTGGGCGTGGTGATCGCCCGCGCGCGCACGGTCGCCTTGGGCGCCTGCGGCTGGACGTAGATGAGGTCGAGCGTGAACTCGGTCTCGGTGTGGTTCACCATGGCCATGTTGACGAAGGCGCCCTGCGCGGTGACCGGGTCGATCTCGATCTGCACCGGGATCGCGTGCGGCGGCGGGGTGGCGGGCTTGTCGGACATGCCCCAGGCTTAGCAGGAAACGCCCCGCCCCGCGCCGCCTTCACGAAGCGTCAATTCGCCCCGCATCCCGAGGGGGCCGCCCGCAGCGGAGGATTGAAAGGCGGCCCGGCCAGGGGTAACGCTCGTGGAGCGTGGTCCGGACCTCCAGCGCGCGTGGCGACGAGTTCGACCTCCCGGGCGGCCCCGACGCGGTCCTGCTGCTGCACGGGCTCACCGGCTCGACGTTCGAGGTCCTGCCCGTGGCGGAGCGGCTCCACGCCGCCGGCATGCGCTGCCTCGCCCCGCGGATGGCCGGCCACGCCGGCGGCCCGGAGGCGCTCGGCGACGTCTCGTACACGGAGTGGATCGCGCAGGCCCGGCGCGACCTGGAACGGCTCGCCGGCGCGCGCCGGACGTTCCTGGTGGGCTGCTCGATGGGCGCCCTGGTCGCCTGCGCCCTGGCCCACGATCACCCGGAGCGCGCGGACGGCCTGGTGCTCCTCGCGCCGGCGCTCGAGCTGCAGCTCCAGGGCCGGCTCGGCGCGCTGCTCGGGCGCCTCGGGCCGCTCCGGCGCGTGGTGATCCCGAAGGCGGCCGGCTCCGACGTGCGCGACCCGGAGATGCGCGCGGCGAACCCGGCCTTCCCCGGCGTGCCGCTCGGGGCGGTGGCCGAGCTGGCGAAGCTGGCGCGCCACGTGGACGCGCAGCTGCCCGGCATCGCCGCGCCGGCCCTGGTCATCGCGGGCGGGCACGACCACACCGTCACGCTCGGCGGCGCGCGCCGCCTGGCGCGGCGCATCGGCTCCGGCCCCGCCGCGCTGCGGGTGCTGCCGGAGAGCTGGCACCTGGTCGGCATCGACGTGGAGCGGGAGCGCTGCGCCGAGGCGGCCGCGCGCTTCCTGGAGGCGCTGCCGATCCCGGGCGGCCGCCGCCGGGAGGCCGGGCCCGCGCCGTCGCGGCGGCGGAAGGCGGGCGCGACGGCGTCGAAGGGGAAGGGCGGCGCCGGGCGCAGGCGCAGGAGGTGAACCGTGGCCAGCTACGTCCTCGCCATCGACCAGGGCACCACCGGCACCACCGTGCTGGTCCTCGACCGGCGGCTCTCGCCGCGCGCGCGGGTGAACCAGGAGTTCCGGCAGATCTTCCCGAAGCCGGGCTGGGTCGAGCACGACCTCGAGGACATCTGGGGCTCGACCGTGTCCACGGTGCAGCGCGCGCTCCGCGAGGCGGGCATCCGCGGTTCGGACGTGGCGGCGGTGGGCATCACCAACCAGCGGGAGACCACCGCGCTCTGGGATCGGCGCTCCTCGCGCCCGGTGGCGCACGCCATCGTCTGGCAGGACCGCCGCACCACCGACGCGTGCGCGCAGCTCCGCTCCGCCGGGCACGAGCCGCTGGTGCGCGACCGGACCGGCCTCGTGCTCGACCCGTACTTCTCCGGCACCAAGCTGCGGTGGCTGCTCGACAACACCAAGGGCGCGCGGCAGAAGGCCGAGAACGGCGAGCTGGCCTTCGGGACCATCGACAGCTTCCTGGTGTGGCGGCTCACCGGCGGCGCGGCGCACGTCACCGACGTCTCCAACGCGAGCCGCACGCTGCTCATGGACCTCCGGGCGCGGCGCTGGGATCGCGAGCTCCTGGACCTGTTCGGCGTCCCGCCGAACGTGCTGCCGGAGATCCGGCCGTCGTCGGAGGTCTACGGCACCACCCGCGGCGTGAAGGTGCTGCCGGACGGCATCCCGGTGGCGGGCATGGCCGGCGACCAGCAGGCGGCGCTGTTCGGCCAGGCCTGCTTCCGGCCGGGCGAGGCGAAGTGCACCTACGGCACCGGCGCGTTCCTGCTCCAGAACGTCGGGCCGGAGCCGGTGATGTCGTCGCGCGGGCTGCTCACCACGGTCGCGTGGACGGTGGGCGGCGAGACGGCGTACGCGCTGGAGGGCTCGTCGTTCATCGCCGGGGCCGCGGTCCAGTGGCTGCGCGACGGGCTGGGGCTCATCGCGCGCGCCCCCGACGTGGAGGCGCTCGCGAAGCAGGTGAAGTCCACCGGCGAGCTCGTGTTCGTGCCGGCGCTGGCCGGGCTGGGGGCGCCGCACTGGCGGCCGGAGGCGCGCGGCCTCATCGCGGGCATCGACCGGAGCACCACCGCGGCGCACCTGGCGCGCGCCACGCTGGAGGGGATCGCGTTCCTCATCCACGACCTCGCCGAGGCGATGCGCGCCGAGGCGGGCAAGCCGTTCCCGGTGTTCAAGGTGGACGGCGGCGCCTCGCAGAACGACCTGCTCATGCAGTTCCAGGCCGACCTGCTCGAGGTGCCGGTGGAGCGGCCGCGCATGATCGAGACCACCGCGCTCGGCGCCGCGTTCCTGGCCGGCCTGGCGGTGGGCTTCTGGAAGGACCGCGAGGAGATCCGCCGCGCCTGGCAGGTCGGCAAGCGCTTCGAGCCGAGGATGAAGCCGGTCGAGCGCGAGCAGCACGTCGCCAAGTGGCGGAAGGCGGTCCAGTCGGCGTAGCAGGTGGCCCGCTCATGGTTCGACGGGGCTCACCATGAGCGGCTCCGCACGTCCGCTCGCCCTGAGCTCGTCGAAGGGCGGGCGGAGGTCGGGAGCCCCGAACGCCCACCGGCTCAGCGCGCGCGGCGGACCTGCGCCAGCACCTCGACCTCGGCGAGCGGGCGGCGCAGCGCGACGAGCGCGCGGAGCCCGAAGCACACCTCTCCGAGGAGGCAGCCGAGGAAGGTGATCGCGACGAGCTGCGCCGGGACGGCCGTGCTGATGAACAGCGCCCCGGACACGAGGAAGGTGGTGTAGGCGCCGAGGTACCACTCCGGGCGCTCGACCCGCACGTCTCGCGGCCGGAGCTCGACGATGCCATCGGGGCGGAGGCGTCGGACGACGTGGTTCATCGCAGGTTCATCTTGCGAGAGCCCACGCGGCGGCGCAACCCGGCGACCCGTTCCCGTGGGGGCGGGTGTGGGCTACGCGAGCCGGTCGAGGGCGTCGGCGACGGTCGTGACGCCCACCAGCTCGATGCCGTCGGGCGCGTCCGCGTGGCGGAGGCTGGCGGCCGGGACGATGGCGCGCTGGAAGCCGAGGCGGGCCGCCTCCGCCAGGCGGATCCCGGGCTGCGACACCGCCCGCACCTCGCCCGCCAGGCCCACCTCGCCCAGCACCAGCGTCCGGGCCGGCAGGGCCCGCTCCCGGAAGCTCGAGGCGAGGGCGGCGACCACGGCGAGGTCGGCGGCCGGGTCGTCCACCGACAGCCCGCCGGCCACGTTGACGAACAGGTCGCAGGGCAGGATCTCCAGCCCGACCTTCTTCTCGAGCACCGCGGCGAGCAGCGCCACGCGGTTGCCGTCCACGCCGAGCGCGGTCCGCCGCGGCGTGCCGTAGCCGGTGGGCGCCACCAGCGCCTGCACCTCCACCAGCACCGTGCGCGTGCCGTTCAGCACCGCGGTCACCGCGCTCCCGGGCGCGTCCTCCGGACGCTCGGCCAGGAACAGCGCCGACGGGTTCGCCACCTCGGCCAGCCCGCCCGCCTTCATCTCGAAGACGCCGATCTCGCTGGCCGAGCCGAAGCGGTTCTTGTGGGCGCGGAGCACGCGGTAGGGGTGGGCGCCGCCGCCCTCGAAGTACAGGACCGTGTCCACCATGTGCTCGAGCACGCGCGGGCCGGCGATGCTGCCGTCCTTGGTGACGTGCCCGATCAGGAAGATGGGCGTCTCGGTGGTCTTGGCGAGCGCCATGAGCCGCGCGGTCACCTCGCGGATCTGCGTGACGGTGCCGGGCGCGCTCTGCAGCTCGGGCAGGTACTGCGTCTGGATCGAGTCCACCGCCACCGCGGCCGGGGCGAGCGCCTCGGCCGCCTGCAGCACCTTCAGCGCGTCGGTCTCGGCGAGCACCTGCAGGTTGCGGGCGGCGACGCCGAGCCGGTCGGCCCGGAGCTTCACCTGGCGCGCCGACTCCTCGCCGGAGACGTAGAGCACCGGGCGGTCCGGGTTGGCCAGCGCCACGCGGTCGAGCGCCGCGAGCACGAGGGTGGACTTGCCGATGCCGGGGTCGCCGCCGAGGAGCACGAGCGCGCCGGGCACCACGCCGCCGCCCAGCACCCGGTCCAGCTCGCCGATGCCGGTGCGCTGCCGCTGCTCCTCCCGCGCCTCCACCTCGCGGAGCGGCAGCGGCCTCGCCGCCGCGTGCGTGCCCCAGCCGCGCGGCGCGGCGCCGGCCTTCGGCTCCGGGGCGGCGAGCTCCTCCTGCAGCGTGTTCCACTGCTTGCAGGCGGGGCACTGCCCGAGCCACTTCGGGCTCTGCTGCCCGCACTCCGCGCAGGCGAACACGGTGCGGACCTTCGGCGCGGCGCGCGACATGGAGCAGGCGTTAGCACGCACGTCCGACACGTGGGCGCCCGCCGCGCCGTCTCTTGCCGATCCGGGCCGCGATGCACGATCCTCCGCGCCGCTCGACGCTCGGTAGCCCGCACGGGCTGCGGGCGGACTCCCACCTCAGCCGATGCCCTCGCACCCGTCCCGCCGCCTGCCCGCCGCGCTGCTCCTCGCCGCCCTCGCCGTGCTCCCCGCCGCCGCGCGCGCCGCCGACCTCGATCGCGACGGCCTCGACGACGCGCTCGAGGACGCGCTGCTGGCGCGCTTCGCGCCGGTGGTGGTGCTCGCGCCGGACGAGCGGGTGCGCCCCGCGAGCGCTCCCTGGCTGCTCGCGCGCGCGGCGCTCGAGACGGCGCCCGGTCCCCCGCCCCGCGTGCTCCAGGCCTCGGCGCTGGGCGCGCTCGCGGCGCTGCTCATCCCGGGGACCGAGGAGCCGGGCGCGCGCCTGCGGCTCGACGCCGCCGCGCAGGCCGGCAGCCCGGATCCGGCCGACTGGACCGCGTACGGCCACGCGTACCGCGCCGCCGACGGCGGGATCCTCCTCCAGTACTGGTTCCTGTACCCGTTCAACGAGGCGTTCTGGGCGTTCGACCACGACGGCGACTGGGAGCACATGACGGTGCGCCTCGACGCGGCGGGCCGGCCGCTCGGCGCCTGGCTGGCGCGCCACGCCGACGCGCAGCCCGGCCCGTGGTTCGGCTGGAGCGCGCTGCGCCGCGAGGGCGAGCACCCGGTGGTCCTCTCCGCGCGCGGGACGCACGCGAGCTACGCGTCGCCCGACGACGCGCCGCGCTGGGAGCGGCTCTGCCCGGAGGCGGAGCCGGCGCGCGCCGCTGCGGCGGGCTGCCCCCTCTGGCGGCCGGGCGCGCCCGGCTTCGGCGGCGTCGTGAACATGGGCGAGCGCGGCGCGGCCCGCGTCGCGTTCCTCGCCTGGCCCGGGCGGTGGGGCGCGACGGGCGCCTTCGGCCGCGACAGCCGCGGCGCGCCGCCGCCCGGCCCGGCGTTCCAGCGGGGCTGGTGCAGCGAAGGCGCGCCCGGCGCGTGCCCCTGAGCGCCGGGCGCGCCCCCTATATCGCTGCGGAGCCGCGCCGGATCACCGCCAGGATGAGCGTGATGACGGCGAGGATGAGCAGCAGGTGCACCCACCAGCCCACGGTGGCGCCCGACACCAGGCCCACCGCCCACAGCACGAGCAGGATGACTGTGATCGTCCAGAGCATGCGCCCCCCTCCCTTGCATCGAAAGGTACGCACGCGGCGCAGGGTGGAGCCGTGCCTGCGGCAGGCGCATGCGCGCCGGGCAGGGCGCCGTCCGCCGGGGCCGCCGGCCGCCCGGGCCGGGGGTCGTCAACCGATGATGGGCCGCCGGGTTGACGAGCGGATCCCCGCCTGTCTATCGTGCGGGCCCCATGTGCGAGACCGCTTCCAGGACGCTGCCGCCCGGCATCGAGCCGATCTCCGGCGACGAGGCCCGCCGCCTCATCCACCACACCTCCGGCCCCGAGCTCGAGGCGCTGCTCGATCGCGCCGAGGCCGTGCGGCGCGCGGTGCACGGCGACGAGGTCGCGCTGTGCGGCATCACCAACGCGAAGAGCGGCCGCTGCCCCGAGGACTGCGGCTTCTGCTCGCAGTCGGCGCGCTTCGAGGGCGCCGACGCGCCGGTGTACCCGATGATCGGGGCCGGCGAGATCGTGGAGCAGGCGCGCAAGGCGGAGCGGGCCGGCGCGCGCGAGTTCTCGATCGTGGCGAGCGGGACGCGCCTCTCGAGGGAGCAGGAGCTCGCGACCGTGGAGGACGCGCTGCGGCGGCTGCGGGCCGAGACCGCGGTCGAGCCCTGCGCCTCGCTCGGCCTCATGCGCGAGCCGGAGCTGCGGCGGCTGAAGGACGCCGGGCTCATGCACTACCACCACAACCTCGAGACCGCGCGCAGCCACTTCGAGAACGTCTGCACCACGCACACCTTCGACGAGCAGCTCGAGACCATCCGCGCCGCGAAGGGGCTCGGGCTGAAGCTCTGCTCCGGCGGCATCCTGGGCATGGGCGAGACGCCGGAGCAGCGCGTGGAGTTCGCCGAGGAGGTCCGCGATCTCGGCGTGGACTGCGTGCCGGTGAACTTCCTCAACCCGCGCGCCGGCACGCCCATGGAGCACCTGAAGGCCATCACGGCGGAGGAGTGCCTGGCGGCGCTGGCGGTGTTCCGCCTGATGATGCCGGGCGCGCACATCTTCGTGATGGGCGGGCGCGAGGTGAACCTCGGCGACCGCCAGCACCTCATCTTCCGCGCCGGCGCGAACGGGACCATGGTGGGCAACTACCTCACCAGCGCCGGGCGCGCGCCGGATCTCACCGTGGGGATGGTGGAGCGGCAGGGCCTCACGCTGCGGCCGCCCGACACCGGCAAGGCCTGGGCGTTCGACGGCCACGCGCCGTCCGACGCCGACTGGAACCGCCGCGCCGCGGAGCCGCGCCCGCGGGCGCTGCCGGTGGTCCGCTGAGCGATGGCGCGCGGCGCGCTCGACTGGATCGGCGCCGAGCTGGAGGCCCTCGACGCGAAGGGCCTGCGCCGGTCGCTCGAGCCCATCGGCCCGGCGCAGGGGCCGGTGGTGACGGTGGGCGGCCGCGCGCTCGTGAACCTCTGCTCCAACGACTACCTCGGGCTGGCCGCGGATCCCCGGGTCCGCGCGGCGGCCGCCGACGCGGCGGCGCGCTTCGGCGCGGGCAGCGGCGCGGCCCGGCTGGTCGCGGGGGACCTGCCGCCGCACGGCGCGCTGGAGGCGCGGCTCGCCGCGTGGAAGGGCCGCGAGGCCGCGCTGCTCTTCGGCTCGGGCTACCACGCGAACGCCGGCGTCCCCGGCGCGCTGGTGGGGCGCGACGACGCGGTGTTCTCCGACGTCCTCAACCACGCCTCCATCGTGGACGGGTGCCTGCTCTCCCGCGCCGAGCTGGTCCGCTACCGGCACTGCGACGTGGACGAGCTGGCCGGGCTGCTGGCCCGGACGCGCGCCCGCCGGAAGCTGGTGGTGACCGACGCGATCTTCTCCATGGACGGGGACGCCGCGCCGCTCCGCGAGCTGGCCGAGCTGTGCGACCGGCACGGGGCCATGCTCTACGTGGACGAGGCGCACGCGGCCGGCGTGCTCGGGCCGGGCGGCGCGGGCCTGGCCGAGGCGCTCGGCGTCCAGGACCGGGTGGACGTGCACATGGGCACGCTCGGCAAGGCGCTCGGCGCGTTCGGCGCCTACGTGGCCGGCGAGCGGCGCCTGGTCGAGCTGCTCCTCTCGCGCGCCCGGCCGTTCGTGTTCAGCACCGCGCTCCCGCCGCCCGCCTGCGCCGCCGCGCTGGCCGCGCTGGAGGTGGTGGCGACCGAGCCGTCGCGGCGGACCCGGCTGTTCGCGCTGTGCGCGCGGATGCAGGCGGGGCTGGCGCGGCTCGGCTTCGACGTGGCGCGGGTCGCGTCGCCGATCTTCCCGGTGGTGCTGGGGAGCGAGGCGCGCGCGCTGGCGGCCGCGGCGGCGCTGCGCGAGCGCGGGTGGTTCGTGCGAGCCATCCGCCCGCCCACCGTGCCGCGCGGCACGAGCCGCCTGCGCGTGGCGCTCTCCGCCGCGCACGACGAGGCGCAGGTGGACGGGTTCCTGGCGGCGCTGGCGGAGGTGCTGCCGGGGCTGCCCCCGCCGGAGGCGGGGCGGCCGGGCTAGCCGACGCTCGCCGCCATTCCACCTCGCGGTTCGACGGGCTCATGGTTCGACGAGCTCACCATGAGCGGCCCAGGTCCTCGAACCCGAGCGCCACGCTCGATCGTGCGACCTGCGGTCGGTCTCAGCGCGCGTGGCCGAGCATGTACCACTGCTCGTACATGCTGCTCCGGCCGGGCTTGCCGCTCGAGCACGAGGTGAACGTGCCCTTGGCCGCGAACGACGCGTAGGCGCCGGTGCCGTCGAGCACCGTCCAGCGCCCCACCACCGGCAGGGCCGCGCCCTTGCGCGCGGTCGTCAGCCGCATCCGCAGCGTGCCGCGCCCGCCCTCCAGCACCCGCTCCACCACGCCGCCGCCCGCGGGGAACCCGCCCATGTCGCGCGCCACGCCCTCGTCCAGCGTGGCGCCCGAGGCGCTGCGCAGCCGGAACGTGCCGGTGTACTGCCAGTCCGGGAACACCACGTCGATCTCGATCCGCTCCGAGCCGGGCGGCGGGAGCTCGGCGGCGGGCGGCGGCTCGCGGCGGCGCTCCGGCGCGTCGGCCCGCGCGCGGACGGGGAGGGTGGCGGCGAGCGCGGCGAGCGCGAGGGCGGCGAGCGCGTGCGGTCGGCGAACGGTCATCGCGGGCTCCCCGGCGCGGCGGGCGGCGGCGGGACGCGGCCGTGCGCGGTCTCGCACGCGGCGAAGCGGCGCTCCGCCTCGGCGCGCGCCTCGCCCAGCACCTGGACCCGGTGCGCCACCGGCAGGCAGGCGGAGGTGGCGCCGCGCAGGGCGGCGCGGAGGCGGGACCAGTCCACGGTGGAGACGCGGGCGGTCCCGTCGGCCGAGACGGTGGCGAGCTCGGTGCCGTCGGGGCTGAAGGCGGCGTTGCCCACCGCGCCCTCGTGGGCGCGGAGCACCAGCGGGTCCCCGCTCCCGTCGCGCGGGTACACGCGCACGGTGCCGTCGCTCGAGGCGAGCGCCCAGCGGCGCCCGTCGCGGCTCACCGCCACGGAGAACAGCCCCTCGGGCAGCGCCGGGAAGGGCGCCCGCTCCTCGCCGTCCGGGCCGAACAGGCGCAGCGTCCCGCCCTGCTCCGGGACCACCAGGGTGCCGTCGGGCGCCACCGCAGCGCGGAACACCGGCCGCCCGGCCCGGACCACCCGCGGCGGCGAGCCGTCGAGCGGCCACACGTGGACGGAGGCCTCGTCCTGCGACGACGAGACCACCGCCTTGCCGTCCGGCGTCCAGGTCACCGCCGTGAGCACCGCGCCGTGCCCGCGGAACACGAGCGGCGTCCCGGTGCCGTCGGCGCGCCACACGCGCACCGTCTTGTCCAGCGAGCCGCTTGCGATGAGCGTGCCGTCCGGGCTGAACGCGGCGGACAGCACCGGACCCTCGTGCCCGCGCAGCTCGCGGACGAGCGCGCCGGTCCGGGCGTCCCACACGCGCACGGTGCGATCCTCGGACGAGGTCACGAAGGTGCGCTCGGTGGGATCGAGATCGGCGGAGTGGATCACGTTGCCCGGGTCGCGCACCGTGAGCGCCGCGCCGCCGTGCACCGGCCAGAGCCGGGCGGTGCCGTCGTGGCTGGCCGTCAGCACGCGCGTGCCGTCGCGCGTCCACTCCACCGTGTCCACCAGCGCCTCGTGCCCCACCAGCTGCCCGCGCTGGCGCGGGTCGTCGGTGCGCCACACCCGGATGACGTCGTCGGTGCCGCGCGTGAACAGGCGGCTGCCGTCCGGGGTGGGCACGCCGTCCACGACGGTGTGGCCGCGCAGCACCACCGGCGAGCCCTCGCCGTCGGCCGGCCAGATCCGCACCGTGCCGTCGGTCCCGCCGGTGATGACGCGCCGCCCGTCGGGCGCGAACGCGGCGTACGCGACGGCGCCGCGGTGGCCGCGCAGCCGGATCTCCGGCCCGGCGACGCCGAGCCGCCACACGCGCGCCGCCCCGTCCTGCGAGCCGGCCACGACCCGCGTGCCGGCGCGGTCGAACGCGACCGAGGACACCGCCATGCCGGGCGCGCCCAGCGACTGGCGGACGCGGCCGTCGAGCCCGAGCAGGCGCACCACGCCGTCCTCCGAGCCGACCGCGATGACGCGACCGTCCGGCGACCAGGCCACCGACCACACCACCCCGCCCGGCAGCGGCGCCGACGCGAGCACCGCGCCGGTGGGCGACGCGATCACGCGCACGAAGCCGTCCGCGGTGCCGGTGGCGACCCGGGTGCCGTCCGGGGAGAACGCGAGCGCGAGCACGGCGCCGTCGTGCACCACGGGCCGCGGCGGCGCGTCGCCGGCGAGGTCGGCCAGCCAGAGCCGCCCGTCCGGCGCGCCGGCCGCCGCGATCCGGCCCGCCGGGTCGAGCGCCAGCCGGAGCAGCGGCACGTCGCCGGCGGGCAGGCTGCGCGGCGGGGCGCCGCCGTCGAGCGTGAACACCCGCAGCGTCCCCGCGTGATCGGCGGTGACGAGCCGCCGCCCGTCGCGCGTGAAGGCGAGCCCGTCGGTGCGCGCCGGGCCGTCCGCGGCGAGCACGCGCGGCGCCCCGGTCCCGTCGGCGCGCCAGAGCTTCGCGCCGCCACCCTCGCCCCCGGCCGCGACCCAGGCGCCGTCCGGGCTGACCGCGACGCCCTCGCCCTTCGGCACGCCGTCGAGCACGGTCTCCGGGATGGGCTCCGCGAGCAGGCGCTGCGCGATCGCGACCGCGCGCG
>NZ_BAZG01000095.1 GCF_000964525.1 Anaeromyxobacter sp. PSR-1 | reverse complement strand
ACCCGCGTGCCCGCGGGCAGGTCGGCGTCGGCGAGGCCCACGCGCGCCGCGAGCGCGTCCGCCACCTCGAGCAGGCGCGGGTGCGGCAGGCGCGCGATGAGCCGGTCCAGCGTGGCGGCCGGCCCGGCGCGGGCGCACGCGTCCAGCAGCGCCTGCGGCGCGCGCGGCAGGCCGGCGCGCTCGGGCGGGATCCCGCGCGCGGCCAGCTCGGCGAGGGCCGCGTAGATCCGGTCGTGCGGCAGCCGCCGCGCGGTGCCCACCAGCCCGGTCACCACGAACGCGGTGGCCGGCGCGCCCAGCGCGCGCAGGATGGGCAGCGCCACCCCGTGGACGTCGGCGTACCCGTCGTCGAACGTGACGGTGACGACGTCGCGCGCGCGCGACGTCCCGGGCGGCTCGGCGAGGATGCGGCGCGCGTCGGCGAGGCTGACGAGGTCGCGCGTCCGCCCGAGCTGCTCCAGCTGGCGGCGAAGGGTGTCGGCGGACACGAGCAGCGAGGCGAGCCCCTCGCGCGCGCTGGCCCGGTAGTCGTGCGTGACGCGGTGGTACGAGACCACCAGCACCCGCGCGCCCCCCGCCTGCCGGCGGCGCAGGGTCCCCACCGCGCGATGGGCGCCCGCCGCGTGCAGCGCGCCCGCCACCGCCACCTTCAGCGCGCGGCGGACGATCCAGCGCGGGCTCCCGTCGGCTCGCTCGGGCATCGGGCTCCCCGGGCGCGGCTAGGGCGCCGCCCCCGCGTTCACCTCTCGCGCGCGCCGCGCCCGCTGCAGCGCGCCCCAGACGCGCTCCGGCGCCACCCGCCGCGCGAGCTTCCGGGCGGTGCGCCAGGCCTCCTCGGCGGCGGCGGCGGTCCCCGCCCGCAGCGAGGGCGCGCGCAGGCGCACCGCGCAGGTCTCGCGCCGGTCCGCCGCCCAGTCGAGCTTGTACGGCTCCTCGCCGCGCAGGAAGTCGTAGTCGGCGAGGCCGCGCGCGTACGCGTCCTCGACCGTCCGCCCGACCAGCACCATGCCCGGGCTGCGCGACGCCCACCGCGGATCGTAGCCGGACTGGTAGTAGAGGAAGCGCCGCCCGGCCTCGAGCCCGTACACCGCGGCGATGGCCTCGCCGTCCACGAACAGCCGGTAGAGCCGCAGCCACCCGCGCGCGGCCAGCAGCGGCGCCACCTCGAGGTGGAACGCCTCCGGGGCGCCGGGGGGGATGCCGTAGGAGCCGCCCTCGCCGGCCCAGCGCAGGCGATGCAGGCGAAGGAAGTCCGCCATCGCGCCGGGCGCCTCCTCCGGGCGCGTGGCGACCTCGATCCGGTAGCCCGGCTGCCGCGCCAGCCACCGCACCCGCCGCCCGAACGTCTCGCGGCGCCGGATGCCGCGCAGGTGCGCGTCCCAGGTCCCGGCCACGGCGAACCCCGGGCAGGCGAAGCGCCGCTCCACCCGCGCCCGCACGCCGCGCGCCGCCGCGGCGGCCCGGAGCGCGGTGACCGTGGGCGAGCCGCAGGGGAGGTCCTCGAGCTCGAGCGCGTCCCAGCCGTCCAGGTCGAGCGCCGCGGCCGCGATCGCCGCCCGCACCGCGCTCGCCTCGGCGGGCCGCGCCAGCACGTCGAGCCCGTCCGCGCCGGTGACGCCGTTGCCGAGCAGCTGCCAGCGGCGCGCGCCGAGCCCCGGCCTCCCGGACAGCACCAGCAGCCCGGCCAGCGCGCCGGCCGCGTCCCGCGCCTCCAGGATCCGGAGCGGCCGCCGCGCGCCGAAGTGCCGCCGCCAGGCGGCGAGCCACTCCCACGAGAGGAACGGCGTCGGCAGGCCGGCCTGCTCGAGCAGCGCCGACCACTCGGGCCGCAGCGCGTCGAGCCGCGCGGCGTCGGTCGAGCAGCGGACCGCGACGGAGGGGTGAGAGGCCGTCACTCGAGCGCCTCGCGCACGCAGGCCGCCACGTAGGCCATGTCCTCCGGCTCGAGGTCCTGGTGGACCGGCAGCTCCAGCACGCGCCGCCGCAGCGCGGTCACCTCCGGGAACGCCTCGGGCGGGCAGAGCGGGTGGCCCGTCCGCCAGAAGTCCACCGCCTCGATGCCGCGCGCGGCCAGGCGGGAGCGCACCGCGGCCTTGTCGTCGCACGGCAGCGGGTAGAACAGCGGCGCCACGCCCGCGGGCACCTCGGTGAACGGCGGCGGCGCGAGGTCGCGGAGGCGCCCCAGCAGCAGGAAGTAGTTGCGCCGCCGGGCGTCCACGATCGCGCGCGCGTCCAGCCGCCGGGCGATGGCGGCGGAGAGCCCGCTCATCCCCAGCCCGACCGCGCCCGGGTCGAAGGTGCTCGTGCCGGTGGAGACGGGGCGGAGGCGGCCGGACGCGCCGCGCGCCGTGCGCACCACGCCGCGCGCCGCCGCCCGGAGCGCCACGCCCGCCTCGCCGAGCCGGAACGCGGCGTTCGCGAGCAGCGCGCCCGCCGCGTGGGACAGCGTCGAGGCGAGCGGCGCGCCGCCGGGCTCGGGCAGCTCGGCCGCGATCCCGGGCGCGTTCACCACCAGGGCGCCGCCGTTCGGCACCGGGAGCGCCTTGTAGAAGCAGAAGATGGCGAGGTCGCCGGTGGAGCCGAGCGGCCGGGTCCCCTCGGCCGACAGCAGCGACAGCGCGCAGTCCTCGATCACCGGCAGCCCCGCCCGCCGCGCCAGCGCCCGGATCTCGTCCATGGGCTGCGGGAAGCCGGCGTAGTGGATGACGTAGATCGCGCCGGCGCGCGGCCCGCGGCGCGCCTCCAGGTCCTCGAGGTCGAGCCGCATGCGGCCGTCCACGCGCACGAACACCGGGATGGCGCCGGCGGCGGCGAGCGCCGACACCTCCACGCCGTGGTGGTACGCGGGCACCAGCACCTCGCGCCCCGCCAGCCCGAGCAGGCGCACCGCGTGGAACACCGCGTTGCGGGCGAAGTAGAAGCGCACCATGCGCGGGGCGCCGAACGGGAAGGGAGGCGGCCGGTCGGCCGCCAGCGGCGAGAGCATGCCCGGCCAGAGCGTGGGGAGGGCCGGGATGTAGCGCCGCCGCGCGGGGCCGGCCGCCGTCCCGCCGCGCAACGCCATGGCTCGGCTCACCGCCACCACGAGAGGGCCTCCTTCACCGCCGGGCGGACCCGGTGCTTCAAGGTGTGCATGGCCCGCCCGGCGATCGACGGCCGGTACACGTAGAGCCAGTCATGGGGCCTGTGCCGGGGCTCCCAGTCGCGCTTCCAGGGCATGTCCGGCCCGAGGAAGTCCAGCTCCGCGAGGCCGCGCGCCTCGCACTCCGCCACCACCTCGCGGTGGAGGAGCTGGCCGGGCGACACCTGCGCGAGCGACTCGTCGTAGGCGATCTTGGGCAGCGCGTAGACGCCGCGGTGGACCAGCCCGAGCTGCGCCGCCACCGCGCGGCCGTCGAGGGTGAGCGCGCGGAGCGCGAGCGCGCCGCGGCGGGCCGCGTCCCCGGCCACGCGGCGGTAGAACGCGAGCGTGCGCGGGTCGGCGGCCATGGCCGTGCCGCGCGCGCCCTTCCACCCGGCGGCCTCGAGCGCGAACAGCTCGCGCAGCGCGCCCTCCAGGTCGCCGCGGCCGTCCTCGCGCCGCACCGCCACCGCGCCCAGCTCCCCGAGGCGCCGCGCGCGCCGCCGCAGGTTGGCGCGGAGCTTCGACGAGGTCCGCGCCTCCGCGCCCTCCCCGCCCAGCACGAGGTAGGGCGTGCGCAGCGACTCCCAGCGGCCGGTGAGGTGCCCGTCCGCGCGCGCGAGCGGCTCGAGCAGCGTCGAGGTCGGGCCGTCGCGGGGCAGGTCGCGCAGCAGGAGCGCGTCCCAGCGCAGCCGGTCGCGCAGGTGGCCCCACAGCGCCGCCACCGCGCCCGACGCGTCCGGGCCGAGCGCCCACTCCACCCGGCAGGAGTGGTCGTTCGCGGGCGCCACGAGCCACGTCGCGCCGTTGCGCCGCTCCTCGAGGAGCGGCGCGAAGCCGGCCGCGGCGCCGGCCGGATCGCGCGCCACCAGCACCCGGAGCGGCGCGCGCGGCGCGAACGCGTCCAGCCAGGCGGCGAGCCACTCGTGGCGCACGTAGGGCAGGTCCACCGGCCCGCGCGCGAGCAGCGCGTTCCACTCCGGCTCGAGCGCGTCGAAGGCGCGGCGCCCCTCCAGCGCCTCGACGCGGTACGGGAGGCTGCGGAGGGCGGGCGCGACGGGGAGCGTGGCGGTGCCGGGCATGGGTCTCCTACCGGGCGCGCGCCAGCGCGAGCAGCGCGGCCGCGAGCTTCTGCGGATCGTGGCGGCCGGGCTCGGACGCCGAGGCCAGGTCCGCCGCCACCGGCACCGCCCCGAGCGCCTCGAGCGCGGCGCGGTCCACCTCCACCGGGCGGGCGCCCCGGGCCTCGAGCGCCGCGCGGTGCGCCGCGGGCTGCGGCCCCCGGTGCACCAGCGCCACGTCCACCACGTCGCCCGCCTGCCGCCGGACCGCCCGCAGGTGCGCGGCGGCGTCGAGCCCATCGGTCTCGCCCGGCTCGGTCACCAGGTTCACGCAGAGCACGCGGGTGGCGGCGGTGGCGCGGAGCGCCTGCGCGACGCCGTCGGGGAGCAGGCTCGCGAGCACGCTCGAGTACAGGCTGCCCGGCCCGAGCACCACCAGGTCCGCCTCGAGGATGGCCTGGAGCGCCTCGCGCGGCGCCGGTGTCGGGCGCGCCAGCCGCAGCGCGGCGATGCGCCCGCCCGCGGCGGCGATGGCGGACTCCCCCACCACCTCGCGCCCGTCCTCCAGCGACGCGACCAGCTCCACCGGGCCGTCCGCCGCCGGCACCACGCGGCCCCGCGCGCCGAGCATCGCGGCGGCCTCCTCGACCGCGCTCGCGAAGTCCCCGTGCCGCTGCGCCAGCGCGGTGAGGACCACGTTCCCGACCGTGTGGCCGGCCAGGGCGCCGGCGCCCTCGAAGCGGTGCTGGAACAGCGCCGCGAGCGGGCTGAGGCCGCCGGCCAGCGCCACCAGGCAGCGGCGCACGTCGCCGGTCGCGGGCACGCCGTAGCGGCGCCGCAGCTCGCCGGAGCTCCCGCCGTCGTCGGCGGTGGTCACGAGCGCGGTCACCGCCACCCGCGCGCCGTCCTCGTCCACCCCGCCGGCCAGCCCCGCCAGCACGCGCGGCAGGCCGGTGCCGCCCCCCGCCGCCACCACCCGCAGCGGCCGCGCCGCCGGCGCCGCCACGCGCCGCTCCACCCGCTCCTCGAGCACCCTCATCACCGCGCCCCCCGTCCCAGCAGCACCACCTTGGCCGTGGCGAGCAGGCACACCAGGTCGAGGAACAGGGTGGTGTTCTTGATGTAGTACAGGTCGTACTCGAGCTTCTTCGCCTGCTCCTCCATGGTCGAGCCGTAGCCGTAGCGGAGCTGCGCCCAGCCGGTCAGCCCGGGCTTCACCAGCTCGCGCAGCGCGAACAGCGGCCAGCGCGCCTTCAGCTCGGACAGGAACACGGCGCGCTCCGGCCGGGGGCCGACCAGGCTCATGTGCCCGCCCAGCACGTTCCAGAGCTGCGGGAGCTCGTCCAGCCGGGCGCGCCGCAGGAAGCGGCCCACCGGCAGGACGCGCGGGTCGTCGTCGGTGGCCCACGCGGCGCCGAGCTTCTCGGCGTCGCGGCGCATGGTGCGGAACTTCCAGATCCGGTACGGGCGGCCGCCGCGGCCGGTGCGCTCCTGCGAGTACAGCACCGGGCGGCCGTCGGAGAGCCAGATGGCGGCGGCCACCGCGGCCATCACCGGCGCGCCCAGCAGCAGGCCCACCGCGGACACCCCCAGGTCGAGCGCCCGCTTCACGGTGCGGGTCAGGCGCGAGACCCGGAAGCCCTCGTCGAAGATGAGCGCGCTCGGCCGGACCAGCGCCAGCGGGATGCGCTGGAGGGTGGCCTCCGCGAAGCCCACGTCGTCCACCACCCGCAGGCCGCGGGTGCGCAGCGCGAGCAGCGCGTCCACCGGCAGCCCCTCGCGCCGGTCCTCCATCGCCACCACCACCACCTGCGCCCGCGCCTGCCGCACCACCTCCAGCACCGGCCCCTGCCGCAGCGCCTCCGGCGGCACCACCGCCGGCGTGCGGCTGCCCTCCGGCACCACGAACCCGGCCACCGCCCACAGGCCGTCCGCCTCGCGCTCCACCGCCCGCGCCAGGTCGCGCGCGCGCGGCCCGGCGCCCAGGAACAGCACGCGGGTGGGCGCCCCCACCACCGCGGGCATCAGCGCGCGCGCCCCGATCACGCCGAGCGCGCCGCCCGCCGCGGCGAGCACCACCGAGCGGTGCAGCATCCAGCCCGGGAGCACCAGGTCGAGCGAGAGGTCGGCGACGGCGAGCGCGATGGTCGCGACCCCGAGCGCCCGGAGCAGCCGCCGCCCGTCGGCGCGGTCGCGCACCGCCGCGTGCAGGTCGTAGAGATCGCCGAGGTAGAGCGCGCCCGCGAAGAACAGCGAGGCGAGGCCGGCGCGCAGCACCGCCGGCGCGATGGGCGCGGCGGCGCCGGTGGCCTGCGCGGCGACCGGCCCCAGCGACGCGCCCGCGAGCAGCGCCACCACGAGCACGGTCTCCTCCGCGAAGAAGTAGAACGCCTTGCGCGGCGAGAACCAATGGTTGAAGACCCGGACCACCCACCCTCCCCCCGACCGCCCCCGCGGCCCCACGGAAAGCTGGGATCTGCCCGCGTTCCGCACATCACCCGCGAGAAGCCCTCCTCATCGCCGCTCCGACCCGGTGCCCCGACGGCGCGCGAGCAGGCGCGCCACGGCGACGGCGGCAGCCGCCAGCGCGAGCGCGAGCGCGAAGCCGCCCGCGAACGCCGGACCGGCGCCGCCCCCCACCTCGCGATCCACCGCGACGAGCGCGACCGCGCTCACAGCGGCTCGACGCGCCGGGCGTCGGGCACCGCGGGCGGCGGCGGCGCGACCGCCGCCGGGTCGCCGTAGATCCAGCGCCCGTGCGCCACGGTCCCGGCGTCCACCCCGTTCAGCACCACGCCGGCCGCGCGCTCACCCAGCGCGTCCAGCGCGAGCCGCACCACCTGGCGCGGGGTCGTCCCCGAGCGCACCACCAGCAGGGCCGCGTCCGCCGCCTGCGCGAGCCGGTCGCCGTCCGCGCCCGCCAGCGCCGGCGGCGCGTCGAGGATGACGTGCTCGTAGGCGGCGCGGAGCTGGTCCATCACCGCCATGGCGCGCGGGCTGCGGAGCGCCTGGGCCGGATCCCGCGGGTCGCCGGCGCACAGCACCGCCAGCGGGCCCACCCGCACCACCGCCTGCGCCAGCTCGGCCGCGCCCTCCAGCACCTCGGCCAGGCCGGCCCGCGGCGCGAGCCCGAAGCGCGCGGCCAGCACCGGCCGGCGCAGGTCGGCCTCGACCAGGATCGTCGCCCGCCCCTCCTGCGCGGCGGTCAGCGCCAGGTTGGCGGCGGTGGTGGTGCGCCCCTCGCCGCGGCCGGCGGAGGTGATGGCCAGGACGCGCATGGGGCGGCGGGCGGCGAGGCGGAGCACGCGCTGGTACAGGACGCGGTACTGCTCCGCGGCCGGCGAGTCCGGCGCGTCCAGCGCGACCAGGCGGCTCTCCGGCGCGAGGGTCGGGAAGGCGGCGTTCAGCGTCTCGGCGGGGATCATGGCGTTCGCTCCGGGTGACGGGTTCACGACGCGTGGCTGCGGGGCCCGATGCGCGGGATGGCGGCGAGGACCGGCACCCCCAGCGCGGCCGCGTCCTCGGGACCGCGCATGGAGCCGTCGAGCCACTCCGCCAGGCCGGCCGCGGCCAGGCCGGCGGCGACGCTCGCGAGCAGCGCGAGCAGGAGCATGCGGCCGCGATCCGGCGCCGACGGGCGCGTGGGCGCGAGCGCCGGCTCGATCACGCGGAACAGCGCCTGGCCGTCGGCCGCGAGGAGCTGCTCGGCGGCGGCCGCGTCGGCGCGCCGGGAGACGGTCGAGACGTACTTCGCGCGGAGCACCTCGTAGTCCCGCGAGCGCGCCGCCAGCTCCTGGCCCCAGCGCGGCGCGGCCTCGACGCGCTTCTGGTAGGAGGCGAGCTCGGCCTGGAGCCCGGTCAGCGCCTGCTGGTGCTCCGCGACCTCCTCGTCGAGGCGCGCCAGCTGCTCCGAGACCCGGCCCTTGCGGTAGCCGTCGAGCTCCTCGTCGCGGCGCGCCTGCGCCTCCTGCAGCTCGCGCCGCGCGCGGCGCACGTCGGGGTGCTCCGGCCCGTAGGCCGCCTCGGCCGCCTGCACCCGCCGCGTCGCGGCGTCGAGCGCGGCCTCGCTCATGCCGGGCGCGCTCGGGCCCTCCGGGATCGACGCCAGCACCGTGTTGCGGCGGCGCCGGGCGTCGGCGATCGCGGAGAGGTGCATCTCCACCAGCGCCTGGGCGCGCGCGGCGGCGCGCGCGTTCGTGTCGATCATCTCCGGCAGCTCGGCGGCGTGCTCCAGCTTGAAGCCGAGGATCTTGCGCTCGTGGTCGGCGAGCGCCTTCGACATCTCGGTCGCCTGCGCGTCGAGCGTCTCGCGCAGCGCGCGCGCCTGGCTGGCCAGGACCTCGCGGGTCATCTCCTCGTAGGAGCGCGGGAGCAGCTCCGCCGCGGCCTTCACCTTGCGTGGATCGGCGCCGCGCACCTCCACCACGAAGAGCAGCGCGGGCGGGCCGCCGGGCACCTCGCCCTCGAGCCGGACCTCGACCTGGCGCCGCAGCTTCTCGACCGCCCGGTCGAGGTCGCCGCGCAGGTCCGGGAAGAAGTCGGTCTCCCTCACGACCTTCTCCAGGACCGGCCGCGCCAGGATGCCGTGCTTGATGGTCCGCATCCGGTCCTCGAAGGGCGCGACGCCCTGGGCCGGGAAGAAGTCCACCGGGAGCCGGCGCGGCTCGATCTGCACGGTGGAGGACGCCGTGTACTCCGCCGGCGTGAGCAGCGCGAGCGCCGCCCCCGTCGCGAGCACGATGACCGACACCACCAGCGCGATCACCTTCCGCCGCCGGAGCGCCGCGAACAGGTCGTGAATCGTGTAGGTCCGCTCCATGTCCCGTATCCCCTCACCGCGCCGGCAGCGTCCACCCGAGCCGGATGCCCACGGTGGTCCTCCGAAGGTCCGCCGACGGATCGTCGATCCGCGCGAAGTGCGTCACGCCGAGGGCGACGCGGACCCCGCCCCCCAGCATCATCCCGGCCTCCCCCGAGGCCGCGTACCCGAGCGTCGAGTTCCGCCCGCTCGGGACCTCCCCGGAGTGCCAGAGCCCGCCGTCGCCCCGCACGTCGAAGCGCAGACCGAACCTGCGCACCACGCCGACCTCCGCCGAGTCCACCAGGCCGGGGCGCGCGGTGGATCCGATCCCCAGGCCGTGCGCCACCGCCACGCGCAGGTCCAGCTCGCGCCGCGCCAGCCGGAGCTCCGCCCCCGCCTCGGGCACGAGCGCGTGGTCGCGCGTCCCGATCCACATGGCCGGCCCCGCGTACCCGTCCACCTCCAGCATGCGGGTGATCCGGTAGCGGGCCCTGGCGCGGAGTCCCTGCGACCACGCCAGCGAGTCGCCGGCCGGGTCGAAGCCCTGGAACAGCCCCGCCGCGTAGGCCGCGCCCACCGCGAGCCGCTCGCTCGCGTGCCACAGCGCCTCCGCGCCGGGGGCGTGCATCGCGCCGCCGCTCCGGTCGGAGAACACCACCGTCCGCTCCGTCGCGGTCAGCGCCAGCTCGAGCCGCCGCGACGCGTCCCACTCCGCGCGGCCCCGGCCCTGCACCGTCCACGCGGAGCGCTGGCCCGTGCGGAAGATGCCCATCTGCGCCAGGCCGACCGGGTCGAAGGCATAGCCGCCGCGCGCCGTCGCGGTCACCCGCGACCGGCGCGTGGGGGCCGCCTCCAGGTCGAGCGCGCCGCGGTGGTTCCAGATCCCGTGCGACGCGAGCCGCTCGTACACCAGCCAGTCGCCGCCGTAGGTGGCGGTGAGCTTGAACAGGTGGTCGAGCAGCCGGAAGCCCACGTCGGGCGAGATGCGCCCGGTGCGATCCCCGCCCTGCCCCAGGTAGAGCGCGTTGGAGTCGTAGCCGCCCTCCAGGGACAGACGGGCGATGGGCTCCGCCACCGTCACCGCCGCCACCCGCGCGGCCGGCGCCAGGAGCGCGGCCCACAGCACCGCGACCCCGAGCCCGCGCCGCGCACCCATCGCCCGTCCTCGCCCGCGCTCCGCCGGAGGCCGCGCCGCCCTACGGCACGTACAGGACGTCACCGCCCTTGAGCCAGAGCGCACCCGCCGCCTCCCCCTTCACCAGGTCGTCGAAGGACAGCCGCACGCGATCGGCGCCGCCGTCCGGCTTCTGCCGGAGCCACACCACCTCGTCGCCGCCGTAGGGCGTGCGCCCCCCGGCCAGCGCGATGGCCTGGACCACCGACATCGGGCCGCGCAGCGGGAACCCGCCCGGCCGCGCCACCTCGCCCAGCACGAACACGCGCGCGGCATTGATCTCGCGCACCAGCACCGCCACCGCCGGATCCTTGATGTACGTCCCGAGCGCCTTGCTCAGGCCGGTCTGCAGCTCCGCCGGCGTCTTGCCCGCCGCCTCGACCTCGCCGGCGAGCGGGAGCGAGATGCGCCCGTCGGGGCGCACCGGCACCACGCGGGTCAGCTCCGGTTCGTGCCACACCACCACCTCGAGCACGTCCTCGCGCCCGATGCGGTACTCGCCCGCATCGGGACGTGTGCCGGCCCGTTCGGACGCGCTCTTCCCCGCGCACGCCGCCGACAGGAGCAGGACCGCCGTCATCGCCACGTTGCCACGCGCCATTCCGTTCCCCCGGTGCGGCTCTCCGCCAATCGGACGCGCTCGCACCGAGCACGGCGCATGCCACCGGCCCGCCCGCGGCGCGACGGCCGGCGAGAACCGGCGCTCGGCGGGCGGTCCGGGCCGGGCCGCGCGGCCGGGCGCCCGCCGTCGCGGAACGGCGCGGGCGGCGCAGGCGAATGTTTTTCCTCGCGCGCGGAACCGCCGTGCCCGCGTTGCCGCGCGCGCCTGGACGCCCGAACGTTCGGGAGGACGCGGCGGCGGTAGTCGGCCCGCGCGCGCCGGAGGGGACCGATGCTGAGGGCGGCGGCGTGGACGATCGGCCTGTTCGGGGCCGGGATGATGATCTGCAGGCTGTTCCCGCTGCCCTGGATCGAGCCGGCGGTGCTGATCGGGCTGGGCTTCGGCTTCCTCGCGGTGAGCGCGCGGACGGGGCCCCGGCCGCGGCGCACCCGCGCCATCGCGACGAAGGAGGCGGCCGCATAGCGGCGCGGCGCCGCGCGCGGCCGCGCGAGCCGGGGGCGGCGCGGTCCCGGCGCCCGCGTCAGGCCTCGTCCACGGTGGCGGCGTCGCGCGGGTCCACGATCCCGCAGTCCTTGATCTTGTAGAGCAGCGCCTTGTAGCTCACCTGCAGCCGCTTCGCGGCCTTCCGCTTGTTCCAGCCGGTGCGCATGAGCGCGCGCAGGATCGCCTCGCGCTCGGCGATCCGCGCCGCCCGGCGGGCCACGTCCTTCAGCGGCGCGTCCTCCGGGAGCGCGGCGTGGAGCGCGGGGGCGCCGGGCCGCACGTGGTTCGCGGCCACGTTCACCGGCGCCGGCCCGGCCGCCGCGGCCCGCGGCGCGCCCAGCTCCCCGAGCACCATGGCCGGATCGCGCAGCACCACCAGCCGCCGCACCAGGTTCTCCAGCTCGCGGACGTTGCCCGGCCAGTCGTACGCGTGGAAGCGCTCCATCACCTCCGGCGGCACCTCCTCCAGCCCGCCCTGGTAGCGCTCGCGGTACTTCCGCACGAAGTGCCGGACCAGCGGCCCGATCTCCTCCTTGCGCTCGCGCAGCGGCGGCACGCGGACGGTCACCACGTTGAGGCGGTAGAAGAGGTCCTCGCGGAAGCTGCCCTGCCGGATGGCCAGCTCGAGGTTCCGGTTGGTGGCGACGACCACGCGCGCGTCCACCCGCACCGGCCGCTTCCCGCCCACCCGGTAGAACTCCTCGTCCTGCAGCACCTGGAGCAGCTTGGCCTGCAGCCGCGGGTCCATCTCGCCGATCTCGTCGAGGAAGATGGTCCCCTCGTGCGCCAGCTCGAACTTGCCGGGCTTCTCCGCGTGCGCGCCGGTGAACGCGCCCTTCTCGTGGCCGAACAGCTCGCTCTCGAGCAGCTCGCCCGGCAGCGCGGCGCAGTTGATCTTCACGAAGGGCCGCGCGGCGCGCCGGCTCTCCGCGTGGATGCGCCGCGCGATGACGTCCTTGCCCACGCCGCTCTCGCCGACCAGCAGCACCGGCACGTCGGTGTCCGCGATCCGCTCCACCAGCTCGCGGACGCGGTCCATCGCGCCGGAGAGCAGCGGGATGGCGCCGGGGTCCGGCGCCTCGGCCACGGCCCCGCTCCGCGCCGCGTCCGCGCGCGCTCGCCCGCGCCCGTCCAGCGCGCGCCGCAGCACCAGCTCCAGCTCGGCGGGATCGAACGGCTTCGGCAGGTAGTCGGTGGCGCCGAGCTTCATGGCGCGCACCACGTCCTCGGTCTGCGACAGGGCCGACAGCACGATGACCGGCAGCGCCGGGTCCCGCTCGCGCACCCGGCGCAGCACCTCGAAGCCGTCGGGCTCGGGCATCACCAGGTCGAGCAGCACCGCCCCCGCCGGCGCGGCGCCCAGCTCGGCCAGCGCCTCGCCGCCGCCGCGGGCGGCGCGCACGCGGTAGCCGGCCGCGCCGAGGAACTCGCACAGGGGTGCCCGGGCCTCGTCGTCGTCCTCGATGACGAGCACGGTGCAGTCGTTGTCCATCCGGTTTCCGTTCAGTGGCGGCGGAGTGCCGCCGAGGAGAAGCTGGCGCCACCTCCGACGCCCGGCACCGGCCCGATCGCGGCGGCGGCCGAGCGAGCGTGCGCGCGCGCGGCTTCCGTGCGATACCTCCCGCGTGCGACTGTCGCGACCGAGGGTCCTGCTCCGCGCGGTGCTGCTCCTCGTGGGCGGGGCGTTCATGCTGGTGAGGGCGTGGCAGGCCTGGGACGGCGCCCGCACGCCGGGCGGCGACCCGGTGCTGCTGCAGCGCATCGCGCTGGTGGAGGCCCTGGTGGGCGTGCTCGCGTTGGTGGCGGCGGGCGTCGCGCTGCTGTCGCTGCGCCGCCGCCGCCGCACCCACACCCTCCACCTCGACGACCTCGATCGGCGCTGAGCGGCCCCCTGCGTGGCGCGGCGAACCTCCGCGCCCCCACCGCGGCTCTCGCCCTGCAGCCACCCATCCTCGGAGCCCACGCCATGTCCGGAGCCCGCCTCGCCGCCGCCCTCGTCGTCGCCGCCCTGACCGCCTGCAGCCGCGCGCCCGCCGGCCCGCCCGCCGCCCCGGTGGTGGACGGTCCCGCGGCGAAGGCGCTGGTGGACGGCGGCGCCCGGCTGGTGGACGTGCGCACGCCGCAGGAGTTCGCGGCCGGCCACGCGCCGGGGGCGGTCAACATCCCGTACGACGAGCTCGCGCGCCGCGCGCCCGGCGAGCTCCCGGACCGCGACGCCACCCTCGTGCTCTACTGCCGGAGCGGCCGCCGGAGCGCCATCGCGGCGAAGGCGCTCCGCGAGCTCGGCTACTCGCGGCTCCACGACCTCCAGCGCGCCGACGCGTGGCCGGGGCCGCTCGAGTCCACCCGGTAGATTACAGTCAGTAGATGCGGGAGACCTCGGCGCCCGAGTAGTAGGCGCGGAGGATCTCGCGGTGGTCCTGCCCGGCCTCGGCGCGCCCCACCGCGCCCCACTGGCACATCCCGGCGCCGTGCCCCCAGCCGCCCCCGCGCAGCGACAGCGCGCCGCCCGGCTCCGGCTCGACCAGGAACATCGCCGAGGGGAGGTCCCCGAGCAGCCGGCGGATGCGCAGCTCTCCGCGGACCTCGGCCCGCCCCGCCGCGCCCGTCACCTCCAGCTCGCGCGCGCGGCCGGACACGCCCCGCGCCGTCACGCGCAGCGCGGTCACCGGACCGATCCCGAGCTCGGCGCCCACCCGCGCCAGCGCCGCCGCATCCAGCCGGCGCGTCCAGCGGAAGCGGCCGCGGCTCGCGCCCGTGGCGCGCGCGCAGTAGGCCTCGGAGCCCGCCACCAGGAACCGGCGCAGCAGCGCGTCGGTGCCCAGGCCCACCGGCCAGCGCGCCGCCGCGCCGGGCGGGAGATCGGGCCGCCCGCGCAGGCTCGGGTCCGGCGTGCCGTCCCACACCGCGTCGTTGTGCTCGCCGTGGCCGCCGCACATCGCCGAGTAGACCGCGTTCACCAGGATGCGGTCGGCGCGGCCGAACAGCGCCTCGCCGCGCGTCGCGAGCACCGCCGCGTCGGTGCGGCCGGTGCGGGCCCCGTCGCCGCGGTACGCCTGGCAGTGCACCTCGGCGCAGAGCATGAACGGATCGGTCAGGTGGCGCGTGCCGATCTGCGCCAGCACGTTGGAGCGGGCGGTCACCGCCTGCGCCTCCAGCGCCGCGCGCGGCGACGAGGCCGGCATCTCGCTCGGCACCAGCCCCCGCAGCAGCTCCTCGAGCGGCACGCCGTGCACGGCCGCGAGCGCGCCGCCCGCGTCGAGCGTGAGGTACAGGCGGCCGCGGTAGGTGCGGTCCTCGCGGGCCCGGCCGGCGCGCCCGTGCTCGTGCTCGACGCCCTCCACCAGGAACCCCGCCTCGCCCTCGACCGCGAGCGTGAGCGCGGCGTCCGCCTCGCCCAGCGGCGCCCCACCCTCCCCGCGCAGCTCGAGCCGCCCGGACGGCCGGCCCACCAGCGTGGCGTGCAGCGTGGCCCGCGTGCCGTGCGCGGCCCGGAGCGTCTCCACGACCGCGCGCGCCCCCGCCTGCGTGCCGTCGCCGTCGACCAGCAGCAGCGCGCGGCGGTTGTCCACCACGCGCCCGGCGATGCCGTACACCGCGCCCGCCACGCGCGTCTCGGCGCGCACGCCGCGGACCCGCCAGGCCTGCGCCTGCGCCTCGAGGCGCGCGCGATCGGCGAGCGGCGCCTCCTCGAGCAGGGCGCGCCACGCCAGCACCGCCGGGACGGCCTCGCGCGCGACGACCCGCAGCCGCGTGCCGGCCTCGACCCGGAGCTCGCCGCCCCCGCGCAGGAGCACGCGCGCCGGGGCGAGCGGGCGGAACGCGATCTCGCGCTGGCCCTCCATGAGCCGGATGGTGACGAGCGGCTCGCCGCCCGGCGCGAACTCCAGCCGGTGCCCCCAGAGCAGGTCGAGCGGATCGGCGAGGTCGGCGGCCGGCGGCGGCGCG
>NZ_BAZG01000096.1 GCF_000964525.1 Anaeromyxobacter sp. PSR-1 | reverse complement strand
GGCACGGGCACCTACCCGCCGCCGGCCGGCACCGGGACCGACACGGGCGACGCCGGCACGACCGGCGCCGCCGGGACCGGCACCGCGGGGACGGGCGCGCAGGGCACCGGCACCGCCGGCGGCGTGCAGCGCTGACGGGGGCGCCGCGGCTGCCTCCATCACGGAAAGTGGACGGAAGCGGCCGCGGCTCAGCCGCGGCTCAGGAGGCCGCGCGCCGCCTCGCCAGGGCGGCCTCGATCGCGGCGACCAGGCGCGCGGGCTCGAACGGCTTCCGGAGGAACACGTCGGCGCCGGCCCGGCGGAACGCCTCCTCCGCGTGCTCGTCGCCCGACATGCCGACGAGCACGGGGTGGTGCCGGCTGGGCGCGTCGTGCACCGCGCGGATGACCTCGCCGCCGAGCCGCCCGGGCAGGCGGTGATCCACCACCCAGACGTCCGCAGGCGGCAGATCGGCGAGCTGGAACACGCCGGCCTGCGCAGGCAGGCCGATCACCGCGTGGCCCATCCGCCGGAGCACCTCGACGAGCAGCTCGCGCAGATCGGCGTCGTCGTCGATGACGACGATGCGCAATCCGGCCCTGGAACCGCTCGCCCCCATGCCGCATGCATGCGCGCTCCGCGCCGATACGCGAACCCCCCGCGCGGGGTCGCTCCTCGTGATTGCGGAATCGGTGGCGCGGCGGTTCACCCACCGGCTGCGTCCCGTCGCCCGCTTCACGGAGGGTGTGCGGCCCGCGGCCGCGGCGCCGGCGTTCCGCGGGCGCGCGCGTCGCGCGGCTCCCGCCAACGGGGGCCATGCCTCGGCCCCGACCGCGAGCGCGCCGCGGCGCGGCGCGGCGCGGCGCGGACACGATCGGCGCGTCGCCGCGGACGTGCGGAGCGTGACCGCGGGCCCCCGGAACGACGAAGGCCCCTCGCATGCGCGAGGGGCCCTCCCGAACCAGAGCAGCCGGCCAGCCGGGCGCCGCGCTACTTCGCGGTCCGCGCCTGCGGCTGGGCCGCGGCCGAGCCGGCCGCGCCCTTCGCCTTCGCCCGCTTCTTCTCGGCGCGCTCCTCCAGCCAGATGGTCATCGGGGCGGCGATGAACCAGGTGGAGTAGGTGCCGGACACGATGCCGAACAGCATCGCCATCGAGAAGTCGAAGATGGTCCCGACGCCGTAGACGAGCAGGCCGATGAGCGAGAGCGCCGTCGCGAACGAGGTGAGGAAGGTGCGGCCCAGCACCTCGTTGATGGAGAGGTTCACGATGTCCGAGAGGCTCCGGCCGCGCAGCTTGGCCTGGTTCTCGCGGATGCGGTCGTAGATGACGACCGTGTCGTTCACCGAGTAGCCGACCACCGTCAGGATCACCGCGATCGAGGTCAGGTTGAACTCGCGGCCGGTGATGGTGAAGTAGCCCATGGTCATGATCGCGTCGTGCAGCATCGCGATGACCACGCCCGGGCTGAAGCGGAAGTCGAACCGCAGGCCGATGTACACCACGATGAGGCCGATGGCGTAGAGGATGGCCTTCAGGCCCTGCGCCTGGAGCTCGCGGCCGGCGGCCGGGCCCACGTACTCGACGCGGCGCACGTTCGGCTGCGCGTCGCCCAGGTGGTCCTTCAGGCCCGCCTGGACGTTCTCCTGGATGCCCTGGGTGATGACCGCGTAGGAGCGCGTGCCGGCGGTGAGCCCCTGCTCCTCGCGGACGTCGCGCACCTTCACGCCGGCCGCCTCGACCGCCGCCCGGACCGCGGCGGCGTCCACCGCGCCCGAGAACTGGAAGTCGATCTTGTCGCCGAACTCGGGGTTGAAGGCGAAGCCCGCCACCGGCAGCTTCGTCTTCACCGCGTCGGCCACCCGGGCCACGTCCGCCTCGGTGAGCAGCGAGATGCGCTCGACGCGGATGAGGAAGGTGTGCTCGGCCTCGGCGCCGTAGGTCTGGACCGAGGCGCCCTTGAAGCCCAGGTCCTCGACCGTCTTGCGGATGTCGGCGGGATCGACGGCCTTGCCGAACTGGACCTCCATCTCGGTGCCGCCCGCGAAGTCCACGCCCATGTTCAGGCCGTGGACGAACGGGAGCGACCACAGGATGATCGCCAGGTTCACGACCAGCGAGAGCGCCACGGCGATGTGGCGCTTGCCCACGAAGTCGAACTTCGTGTCGTGGGGGATGATGTCGAAGGTCTTGAATTGCATCAGACGCTCAGGCGCGCCGTGTCGTGGCGCGTGAAGTACTCCATGATCACCCGGGTCACCACGATGGACGTGAACATCGAGGCGACCAGGCCGATGATCAGCGTCACCGCGAAGCCGCGGATCGGCCCCGACCCGTACTGGAACAGCACCACGCCGGCGACCAGCGTGGTCACGTGCGAGTCCACGATGGTCCAGAACACGCGGTCGTAGCCGAGCTGCACCGACTGCCGCACGTTGCGCCCGGCGCGCATCTCCTCGCGGATGCGCTCGTTGATGAGCACGTTCGCGTCCACCGCCATGCCGAGCGTGAGCACGAACCCGGCGATGCCCGGCAGCGTCAGCGTGGTGCCGATCATCGACATGACCGCCAGCACCAGCAGGCCGTTCAGGGCCAGCGCCACGTCGGCCACCAGGCCGGTGCCGCGGTAGTAGACGACCATGAACACCACCACCAGCGCGAGCCCGACCAGCGCCGCGAGCGTGCCCTTGCGCACCAGCTCCGGCCCGAGGGTGGCGCCGACGGTGCGCTCCTCGGTGATGGTCACCGGGGCGGGGAGCGCGCCGGCCTTCAGCACCAGCGCGATGCCGTTCGCCTCGTCGAACATGTCCTGCTGGTTGCGGCCCGAGCCCAGCGTGATCTGGCCGTTCGAGGAGATGCGGCCCTGGATGTAGGGCGCGGTCTCGACCTTGTCGTCGAGCACGGTCGCCATGCGGCGCCGCATGTTCTCGCTGGTGAGCTTGTCCATCAGCCGCGCGCCCTCGGGCGACATCTTGAAGGACACCACGGGGCGGCCGCGCTGCAGCGTGTCGGACTGGTCGATGGCCACCGCCGCGTCGGCGATGTAGTCGCCGGTCAGCTCGGTCTTCGCGCGGAGCAGGTACGTCCGGTAGTAGGTGGTCTTGATGGGGCCCTGGCCGACCTGGCCCTCGCCGATGCCCACCACGTTCTTCTGCGGGTCGAGCAGCGGGTTCAGCTTCTCCTCGATGACCTTCTCGAGCTCGGTGCGGGTGTTGGCCGCGACCATGGTGGCCGCGCGCGACCCGCCGTTCGGCAGCTCGACCGGCTCCACCGTCCAGCAGCCGCTCTCGGGCAGCGGCAGCGAGAGCCCCTGGCGATCGCCCTGGCACTGCGGGAGCTGCGTGCGGACCTGGTCGAGGACCGGGTTCTCGTCGTCGGCGATCTTGAACTCGAGCTGCGCGGTGCGGCCCAGCAGCTCCTTGGCCTTCTCCGGATCCTTGAAGCCCGGCAGCTGGACCTGGATCTGGTTGTTGGCCTTGGTCTTGATGTCGGGCTCGGTGACGCCCCACTTGTCCACGCGGTTGCGGATGACCTTCTCCGCCTGCTTCACCGCCTTCTCGCGGAAGTCGCGGAGCACCGCGTCCTTGAAGGCGAAGCGGACCGCGCCCTCGGGCGCGCCACCCGGCGAGTACATCTCCTCCGAGTAGCCGGTCGAGCCGAGCACGGCGTCCTTCACCTCGCCCGGGTTCGCGGCGGTCACCTCGACCTGCGCGCCGCCGCCGACCACCTGCGTGCCGGTGAACGCGACGTTCTTGCCCTTCAGGAACTCGCCGATCTCGTCGGCGCGGCGGGCGACCTTGGTCTTCACCGCGCGGTCGACGTCCACGCCCATGGAGAGCAGGATGCCGCCCTGGAGGTCCAGGCCGAGGTTGAGGTGGTGCTTCGCGTCCGGCGCCCAGCCCGGCACCGAGGTGTCGTACGCCTCGGTGTTCCGCTGGTCGGGCGGGAGCTTGAAGTAGAACCAGCTCGGGACGAGCTGGTAGATCGACAGGATCGCGACCGCGACGACGAGCGCGACGCGCCAGTACCAGGAGCGTTCCATCTACTTCTTCCCCTCCGCCTTGGCCGGCTGGGCCTCCACCTGCTTCCACTGACCGGCGACCTGGCCCTTGAGCACGCGGAGCTTGGTCCCCGCGCCGACGTCGATGGTCACCGTGCGGTCCTCCACCAGCACGACCGTGCCGATGATCCCGCTCTGCGTCACCACCTCGTCCCCCTTCTTCAGCGCGGCCACGAACGCCTGGTGCGCCTTCGCCTGCTTCGCCTGCGGGCGGAAGAAGACGAAGTAGAAGACCACCGCGATGGCGATGAAGGGCAGGAACTGGACGACGGGGTTCGGCGCCTGACCGTCGGCGGTCTGCGACAGGAAGGCGTGCAGGACGGGATGCATGGATGTGCTCCGGAGCTCGATCCGCTCGGTGAGAAAAAGCGCTGTGTTCTAGCGTGATTTCGAAGGGAACCGCAACCCCTTTGTTCCCCGCCGGGACGCCCGGGCGTGCGCGGCCGCGCGCACCCGGCCGGCGGGCCCCGTCAGCCGTCGCCCGCCGCGCGCCAGGCGGACAGCCGCTCGGCGCGGAACGCCGCGAACCGGCCCTCCTCGACGGCGCGCCGGGCGTCCGCCATGAGCGACAGGTAGAAGTGCAGGTTGTGCAGGGTGTTCGCGCGCAGCGCCAGGATCTCGCCGGCCTTGAACAGGTGGCGCAGGTAGGCGCGGGTGAACGTCCGGCAGGCGTAGCACCCGCACTCCGGATCGGCCGGCCGCTCGTCGTCGGCGTAGCGCGCGTTGCGGATCACCACCTTGCCGCGGCTCGTGAACAGCAGGCCGTTCCGCGCGGTGCGGGTGGGGAGCACGCAGTCGAACATGTCCACGCCGGCGGCGATGCCGGCCAGCAGGTCCTCCGGCGTGCCCACGCCCATGAGGTAGCGCGGCTTCTCGCGCGGCAGCCGCGGCGCGTCCCGCGCCACGCCGTCCCACATCTCCGCCGGCGTCTCGCCCACCGCGTAGCCGCCCAGCGCGTAGCCGGGCAGGTCGAGCGCGGCCGCCTCCTCGATGGCCCGCGCCCGCAGGTCCCCGTGCAGCCCGCCCTGCGCGATGCCGAACAGCGCGCACCGCGGCCCCTCGCGCGCCTCGATGGCGCGCCAGGCGTCGCGGCACCGCACCAGCCACCGCTGCGTGCGCGCCAGCGACAGCTCGTGGTAGGCGCGGTCGGCGAGCGCCGGCGGGCACTCGTCGAAGGCCATGATCACGTCGGCGCCGAGCGCCTCCTGGACCTCGATGGCCTTCTCCGGGGAGAGGAAGTGGCGCGAGCCGTCGAGGTGGCTGCGGAAGGTGACGCCCTCCTCCGCGATCTCGACCAGGCCCGGCCCGCCGCGCTCGCGGCCGGCGCCCTTCTCGCCCAGGCTGAACACCTGGAAGCCGCCCGAGTCGGTGAGCACCGCGCCGGGCCAGGACATGAACCGGTGCAGCCGGCCGAGCCGCTGCACGCGCTCGTGCCCCGGGCGCAGGTACAGGTGGTAGGTGTTCGCGAGCACGATCCCGGCGCCCAGCGCCTGGAGGTCGCGCGGCTCGAGCGTCTTCACCGTGGCGGCGGTGCCCACCGGCATGAACACCGGCGTCTCGATGGTGCCGTGCGCGGTCTCGAGCCGGCCGCGGCGGGCGGCGCCGTCCTCGGCGAGGAGCTGGAAGCGGATCACCGGGCCGGTGTCGCCCGGGCCGGCGGGCCTGTCAAGCCGGGCGCCGGCCCACGCGCGCCACCCCGGCCACCACGCCGCGCCAGGCCCGGCCCGCCCGCCCCTCCAGCACGAGCCGCAGCCCGGCGGTCCGCTCCACCGCGCCGCCCGGCTGGTTCCAGCACACCACCGCGCGCGCCGCGGGCGCGAACACCCCGCGGCCGAGCCGCAGCATGACGAGATCGCCGACCAGCGGGAGCTGCCCGGGCCAGCGCACCGCGCAGCCGCCGTCCGAGACGTTGAGCGCGCTCGTGTCGAAGGCGCCGCCGCCGTGCTCGACCCGCAGCGGCAGGTCGCAGGGGAAGCGCGGCGCCCGCTCCTGGAACGTGACCGGCTCGCCGCGGGCGGCGGTGGCGAGGAACCCGGCGGCGGGCAGCGAGGCGCGGTCGAGCGCGAGGTCCACGCCGGGCGGCAGCGCCGGCCGCCCCATCCGCCGGACCATGGCGACCTTCCCGTAGAGGGTGGCCCGGATGGCCTGGCCGTAGATCCCGACCCGCACCGCCACGCGATCGCCCACGCGCGAGTCGGAGAGCGCCGGCACGAACAGCTGCCCGGCCTCCGGCCGCCAGCCGGCCAGGTATTGCCCCGGCTCCACGTTGACCGAGACGCTGTGCACGCCCCCCGCTCCTCGCCGCCCGTATAGCACACACCCGCGCACCTCACGGCGCGCCGGACGGGACGCGCGGGCTCAGCGGCGGAGCAGGAGCATCGCGTCCCCGTAGCTGAAGAACCGGTAGCCGCGCGCGACCGCCTCGCGGTAGGCGGCCAGCACGCGGCCCTGGCCGCCGAACGCGCAGACCAGCACCAGCAGCGTGGAACGGGGGAGGTGGAAGTTCGTGACCATCGCGTCCACCGCGCGGAACGGGTGGCCGGGGCGGATGAACAGCTCGGTGCGCCCGGGGCCGGCGGCGACGGCGCCGTCGCGCCAGGCGCTCTCCAGCGTGCGCACCGAGGTGGTGCCCACCGCCACGATCCGCCCGCCGCGCGCGCGGGCCGCGGCGAGCTCGGCCGCGGCGGCCGGGGACACCTCGTAGCGCTCGCCGTGCATGCGGTGCGCGTCGAGGTCGTCCCCGCGGATGGGCAGGAACGTCCCGGGGCCGACGTGCAGCGTCACGGCGGTCCGCCGGACGCCGCGCGCGGCCAGCCGCGCCAGCAGCGGCTCGGTGAAGTGCAGCCCGGCGGTGGGCGCGGCGGCGGAGCCGGGGGCCCGCGCCCAGATGGTCTGGTAGCGCGCCGCGTCCTCGGCGTCCGGGGCGCGGCGGATGTACGGCGGCAGCGGGATGCGCCCGGCGCGGCCCAGCGCCGCCTCCAGCTCGGCGCCCTGGCGGTCCAGGGTGACCTGGTAGAACCCCTCGCCCTCCGCGGCGTCCACGCGCGCCTCGAGACCGTCGAAGGTGAGCACCGCGCCCTCGCGGATGGGCTTCGACGCCTGCCCCATGGCCCGCCAGCGCCGGCCCAGCCCGCCCTCCAGCGGCTCGCACAGGAGCAGCTCCACCTTGCCGCCCGACGCCTTGTGGCCGAGCAGCCGCGCCGGGATGACGCGCGTGTCGTTGAAGACGAGCAGGTCGCCCGGCGCGAGCAGCTCCGGCAGGTCCGCGAAGCCGCGGTGCGCGGGCGCGCCCTCCGGCGCGAGCACCAGGAGGCGCGAGGCGTCGCGCGGCGTGACCGGCGCCTGGGCCACCAGCCCCTCGGGCAGGGCGAAGTCGAAGTCGGAGAGGCGCACGGTCGGTCAGTACATCCGCAGGACGTCGGTGCCCGGGTAGTAGTGGCGGAGGATCTCGCGGTAGTCCTTCCCCTCGCGCGCCATCCCCGCCGCGCCCCACTGGCACAGCCCGGCGCCGTGGCCCTGGCCGCGCCCGTCGAACGCGAACCCGCGGCGCACCTCGCGGACGTCGAACGCGAGCGAGGGCAGCCGCGCCCAGCCGAGCCGCTGCCGGAGATCGGTGGCGGCCAGCGTGACCCGCCGCCCGCGCCCGGCCACCTCCACCTTCTCGGCGCGGCCGCTCGCGGTGCGCGCCACCACCCGCGCCCCGGTGGCCGCCCCGCCCAGCCCGGCGAGCCGCCCCAGCTCCGCCGCGCCCACCTCCAGCGACCAGCGCACCCGCGGCGCGCGATCGCAGCGCCCGCACTCGACCGAGGCGAGGTACGGGAGGTCGCGGCCCAGCGCCGGCATGCCGGCCTCGGTGCGCCCGCCGCAGGCCGCGTGGAAGTACGCCTCCACCGGCTCCATCCCCTGCACCAGCACCTCGCCGTGCGTCGCGTCCACCGCCGCGCGCGCCTGCGGGCTGGCGCGCCCGGCCGCGAACACCTGCGCGATGACGCCGCTCGCGATGTCCCAGCGCCGGTTCGCCGCCTGCGCCTCCACCTTGCGCGTGAGCGCGTAGCTGCGCGCGGCGACCGCCTGCGCCTTGAGCGCCTCGGGCGGGAAGCTCCCCGGCATCTCGCCCGCCACCACGCCGGCCACGTAGTCCTCGAGCCGGAGCTCCTGGATCTCCTCCGGCTGCGCCCGGACCTGCACGCGGATCAGCTCCTCGGCGCGCGCGGGCGCGGCGGCCGCGGCGAGCGCGGCGGCCAGCGCCGCGGCGGTGGCGAGCGGGCGGCGCAAGGCGGGCTCAGCCCTCGTCGGCGGCGGCCGGCACGCGGGCGCGGCGCGCCTCCTTCACCTTGTGCCAGACGAACCAGCCCACCGCGAGCACGCCCGCGACGACGATGGCCAGCTCGAAGCGGTGGTAGACGGCCTTCACCCGCGGATCGGTGTGCCAGGCCTCGCCGGCCCACTCGCCCACCCACGCCAGCGCGTAGCACCACGGGTACGAGCCGACGAACGTGTAGGCGATGAACTTGCCCATCGGCATGCGCGACACGCCGGCGGGGAACGCGATGAACGTGCGGATCACCGGGAGCAGCCGGCCCGCGAACACCACCCACTGGCCCCAGCGCTGGAACAGCCGGTCGGCGAGGTCGAGCTCCTTGTGCGAGAGGAGCACGTAGCGCCCGTACTTCTCGATGAGCGGCCGCCCGCCGAACTGGCCCAGGTAGTAGGCCGGGATCGAGCCGACCACGCAGCCGATGGCGCCGGCCAGCGCCGCGCCGTGCAGCGTCATCTCGCCCCGGTACACGAGGTACCCGGCGAACGGCATGATGATCTCGGACGGCAGCGGGATGCACGCGCTCTCGATGGCCATCAGCAGCACGATGCCGCCGTAGCCCATCGACGAGATCACCGACGTGGTGAACACCGCCAGCGCCTCGATCACCTTGGAGATCATTCGCCCTCGCCGTCCCGGCCCGCCGGGCCGCCGCGCGCGGCCCCTTCGGCGGGGTAGTAGACCGCCTCGTAGGGGCAGGTGCAATCCTGCTCCGGCGGCTCCGGATAGAAGTAGCGCTCGCCGCGCCCGTTGCGGAGCCACTGGCCCCGCGCGCCCGGCGCGCCTTCCCCCGCCAGGTAGTCCGGCTGCAGCGTGACCTTGCCGCCGCCGCCCGGGAGGTCCACCGCGAGGTGCGGGATGGCGAGCCCGCTGGTGCGCCCGCGCATCGCCTCGAGGATCGCCACGCCCGCCGCGAGCGGCGTGCGCAGGTGGCCGGTGCCCGCGGCGAGGTCGCCCTGGTGCAGGTAGTAGGGGCGGACGCGGAAGGTGAGCAGGCGCTCGTTCAGGTCGGTGAGGATGCGCGCCGAGGAGTTCAGGCCGCGCAGCAGCACCGACTGGTTCTCGACCGGCACGCCGTGGTCCACCAGCCGCTCGCAGGCCTCGCGCGCCTCGGGCGTGCACTCCTTCGGATGGTTGAAGTGCGTGACCACGAACAGCGGCGCGTGGCGGCGCAGCGCCGCCGCGAGCGCCTCGGTGACGCGCATCGGGTTCGTGACCGGCGCGCGCGTCGCGACGCGGAGCACCTGCACGTGCGGGATGGCCCGCAGGCCGGCCAGGATCCCGTCGAGCTTCTGGTCGGAGAGCGAGAGCGGGTCGCCGCCGGAGACGATGACGTCGCGCACCTCGCGGTGCGCCCGCACCCAGGCGATCCCCTCCTCCACCGCGGCGCGGTCGAAGCCGCCCTCGTCGTCGCTGAAGGTGATGCGCCGGCGGGTGCAGTGGCGGCAGTAGACCGCGCAGCGGTCCACCGCCAGGAACAGCGCGCGGTCGGGGTACTTGTGGACGATCGCGCGCACCGGCCGGTGCGGCTCCTCGCCGATGGGATCGTCGAGGTCGCCCGGCGCGGGCACCGCCTCGGCCGCCGACGGCATGACCTGAAGGCGGATCGGGCAGGCCGGGTGGTCGCGGTCGATGAGCGAGGCGTAGTAGGGCGTCGCCGCCACGCGGGTGTGGCCGGCCGCGAGCGCGAAGCCGCGGCGCTCGGCCTGGGTGAGCGGGAACAGCCGCTCGAAGTCGGCCGCCGTGGCGAGCGCATGGCGCTGCTGCCAGCGCCAGTCGCGCCACTCGGCCTCGGTGGTGCCGGGGAAGATCTCTCGCCAGGTCATCGCGGGTGCGGCGCAGGCCTCAGGAGACCGGGGGGGAGCGCACGCGAGGCGCGGAAGGTAACGGCAGCAGGCAGCCGAGTCAAACCTCCAGCGGCCCGGCAGGGTTCCACGCCTGCCCTCCAGGCGAGGGCTCCCCTTTCGGCTACACCACGGGGGCCCGGTCGCAGATGTCAATGGCGGCCCTCTCTGTTAATCAATGCGGGCAAACGGGCCGCCGGACCGGGCCTCCTGGAGCGAGCACGACATGGCGAATCTTCCGGTGATGGGCGACGTCGGCGGGGTGACCGAGGAGCTGGCCGGCGGCGGCCGGACGAACGGGGAGGCGAAGGCCCCGGTGCGGCGCGAGGACGCGCCCCGTCCGGTGGCGAACGTGCTGTCCCGGTTCAAGCCGGGCCCGCGCTCGATCTGGGCCGACGTGCCCGACGCGCTCTGGAACGACTGGCACTGGCAGCAGCGCGAGCGCGTCATCCGGCTCGACCAGCTCGAGCGCGTCCTGCGCGTCACGCCCGAGGAGCGCGAGGCGGCGGTGAAGACCGAGGCCGAGTTCCACATGGGCATCACGCCGTACTACGCGGCGCTGATGGACCCCGAGGACCCGACCTGCCCCATCCGCCTCCAGTCGGTGCCGACGATGGGCGAGCTCAACATCCTCGCCTCCGACCTCGAGGACCCGCTCGCGGAGGAGCGGGACATGCCGGTGCCGGGCATCACGCACCGCTACCCGGACCGCGTGCTGTTCTACACGACGCACAACTGCCCGGTGTACTGCCGCCACTGCACGCGCAAGCGGAAGGTCTCCGACCCGACCAGCGCCGCGGCCAAGCGGCAGATCGAGGAGTCGCTCGCGTACATCGCGCAGCACACCGAGATCCGCGACGTGGTGATCTCCGGCGGCGACCCGCTCTCGCTCTCCGACGAGCGGCTCGACTACATCCTCGGCCGGCTCCGCGCCATCCCGCACGTCGAGATCTTCCGGCTGGGGACGCGCAACCTGGTCACGCTGCCGCAGCGCGTGACCGACGACTTCGTCTACATGCTCCGGCGGCACCACCCGGTCTTCGTGAACACGCACTTCAACCATCCGAAGGAGTGCACGGCCGAGGCGTTCGAGGCCGCCCGCCGCCTCGCCGACGCCGGCTGCGTCATCGGCAACCAGATGGTGCTGCTGAAGGGCGTGAACGACGATCCCGCGGTGGTGAAGGAGCTGAACCACAAGCTCCTGCTCATGCGGATCCGGCCCTACTACATCTACCAGTGCGACCTGGCGCGCGGCATCAGCCACTTCCGCACGCCGGTCGAGGCCGGCATCCGCATCATCGAGGCGCTCCGCGGCCACACCTCGGGCCTCGCGGTCCCGCAGTTCGTGGTGGACGCGCCGAACGGCGGCGGGAAGATCCCGGTCAACCCCGAGTACGTGGTCTCCCACGAGGGGAAGCGCTGGGTGCTCCGCAACTTCGCCGGCAAGCAGTTCGAGTACGTCGAGCCGTAGACGCGGCGCCGTCAGTCGAGGACGGCGATCGCGTCGATCTCCACGCGGGCGCCGCGGGGGAGCCCGGCCACCTGCACGGTGGAGCGGGCCGGCGCCGGCGCGGGGAAGTGCTTCGCGTACTCCGCGTTCATCCGCGCGAAGTCCGCGAGGTCGGTGAGGAACACGGTGGTCTTCACCACGTGCTCCGGCCCGGCGCCCGCGGCGGCCAGCACCGCGCGCAGGTTCCGGAGCGCGCGCGCCGTCTCCTCCTCGATGGTGCCGGAGAACAGCTCGCCGGTGGCCGGATCGAGCGGGACCTGGCCGGAGAGGTAGAGCGTGCGGGCGCCGCGCGCCTCGACGCCCTGGCTGTACGGGCCGATGGCCTTCGGGGCGCCGTCCGTCGCGATGGGGGTCTTCATGCGCGGCACCCTACCCGCGCCCGCCGCCCCCGGCAACGCGCCGGCCGGGGCCGCGGGCCGGGATCACACGCGCTGGACCGACTGCACGCCCTCGATCCGCTCGATGCTGCGGATGACGGAGTTGAGCTGCTTCAGGTCGCCGATGGTGACCTCGAAGTCGTTCACGGCGCGCTCGCCCGGGGTGGTGCGGCAGCTCGCCTGCGAGATGTTCACGCCGGCCTCGCTGAACGTCTGCGAGATCTTGGCGAGGATGCCGGGGCGATCGGTGGTGATGACCCGGAGCGAGACCGGGCGCTTGAAGTCGCCGCGCACGTCCCAGGCCACGTCCACGCGCCGCTCCGGGTCGATGCCCAGCACCTTGTCGCAGGAGGCGGTGTGCACGGTCACGCCGCGGCCGCGGGTGATGAAGCCCACGATGGCGTCGCCGGGCACCGGGTTGCAGCACTTGCCGTAGCGGACCAGCACGTCGTCGATGCCGTTGATGCGGACGCCCTCGGTCGGGCGGCGCGCCATCTTCCGGAACAGCTCGGTGATGCGGCTGGTGGGCGGCGCCTCGGCGGGCGGCGGCGGCTCGGCGAGCCGGTCGGGCGGGAGCACCTGCTGCAGGAGCTGCCCCGGCGACACCTTGCCGTAGCCGACCGCGGCGAGCACGTCGTCCGCCTGGCGGTACCCGAGCGCCTGCGCCGCCTTCTCCAGCTCGCCGCCCTTCTGCAGCTTGTTCAGCGTGACGCCGAAGCGGCGCAGCTCCCGCTCGGCGATGTCGCGGCCGATCTCCACCGAGCGCCGGTGCTCGGCCTGGCGGATGAACTGGCGGATGCGGGCCTGGGCGCGGCTGGTCTTGACGAAGGTGAGCCAGTCCTTCGACGGGTGCGCGTTCGGGCTGGTGAGGATCTCGATGGTGTCGCCGTTCTTGAGCTTGTAGCGGAGCGGGACGAGCTTGCCGTTCACCTTGGCGCCGACGCAGTGCTCGCCGATCTCCGAGTGGATCGTGTAGGCGAAGTCCACCGGCGTGGCGCCGCGCGGCAGGCTCTTCACCGCGCCCTTCGGCGTGAAGACGAACACCTCGTCGGAGAACAGGTCGACCTTGACCGTCTCCAGGAACTCGCGCGGGTCGGCGAGGTCGCGCTGGAACTCCACCAGCTGGCGCAGCCAGCCGAAGGACTCCGCGTCCTTGCGCGACAGCTCCGCGCCCTTCCCGTCGCGCCCCTTCTCCTTGTAGGCCCAGTGCGCCGCCACGCCCTCCTCGGCGATGCGGTGCATCTCGCGGGTGCGGATCTGCACCTCGATGCGCTCGCCGGCCGGGCCTACCACGGTGGTGTGGAGCGACTGGTACAGGTTGGGCTTCGGGATGGCGATGTAGTCCTTGAAGCGGCCGGGCACCGGCTTCCAGAGCGCGTGCACGAACCCGAGCGACTCGTAGCACTCGGCCACCGTGTCCACGATGACGCGGAACCCGACGACGTCCTGGATCTGCTCGAAGTCCACGTCGAGCTGCCGCATCTTCCGGTAGATCGAGTAGACGTGCTTCACGCGCCCCGAGACGTCGGCCTTCATGCCGGCCTCGGCCAGCCGGCGCCGGATGATCTCCACCACCTCGGCGACGAAGCGCTCCTTCTCGCGGGCGCGCACCGAGACCTTCTCGTTCAGCTCCGAGTAGTCGGCCGGGCGCAGGTACTTGAACGACAGCTCCTCCAGCTCGGTCTTGATCCACTGGATCCCGAGCCGGTTCGCGAGCGGCGCGTAGATGTCGAGCGTCTCGCGGGCGATGCGCTCCTGCGACTCGGGCTTCATCGCGTCGAGCGTTCGCATGTTGTGGGTGCGGTCCGCGAGCTTCACCAGCAGCACGCGGATGTCCTTCGCCATCGCCACCACCATCTTGCGGAAGTTCTCCGCCTGCTTCTCCTCCTGGGTGTTGGCGGCGGTGAACTGCGAGAGCTTGGTGACCCCGTCCACCAGCTCGGCGATCTCCAGGCCGAACAGCTCGGAGATCTCCTTCTTGGTGGCGAGGGTGTCCTCGATGGTGTCGTGCAGCAGCCCGGTCACCACCGACGACTCGTCCAGCTTCAGCTCGGCGAGGATGCCAGCGACCTCCAGCGGGTGGACCAGGTACGGCTCGCCCGACTTGCGGATCTGGCCCTGGTGCACCTTGGCGCTGTAGACGTAGGCCTTCTTGATCAGGTCGAGATCGGGATCGGGGTGGTAGCCGGATACCCGGTCGAGGATGTCGTTGAGCCTGAGCAAGGTCGAAGGGCCAGCGTAACGGGTCGCGTCCGAGTGCGGCAAGCTTGTGGGCCTGCCCATCATCTCAGATCCCGTAACGCGGCGCGCCAGCCCGTGCCATGACCCGGGGGCGCGGCAGGCGCCGGGACGGGTCGGACGGCCCCGGCGAAAGGGCGGGGGGCGCCCGTCGGGCCGTCCGGCCGCGCGGAGGGGCCGGGAGCGCGCGCGACCCCCACCGGCCCGGCCTGCACCGGACGTTGAGGAACCCCGGCGGCACGGGGTAACGTCCCGCCGGGCCAGGGAGACGACGGGATGACCTGCGAAGGCTGCGGCGCGGCGCTCGACGCCACCATGGACCGGTGCCCGGCGTGCGGCCGCGAGCTCGAGTTCGGCCGGCTCACCGGCATCCTGGGCGTGGTCTGCCGCGCCTGCGACGCGTACAACGAGCCGGGCGCCCGGGCCTGCTCCGCCTGCGGCAAGCCGCTCGGCGCCGGCGAGCCGCCGCCCGGCGCCCCGAAGCCGACGCCGGCGCCGGCCCCTGCCCCGGCCCGCGCGCCGCCGGCCGCCGCGTCCCCTGCGCCCGCGCCCGCTCCCGCGCCGCCGGCGCCTGGTTCACCCATCGTGCACGCCATCGGGCGCGCCGGCGCGGCCGCCACCCGCTTCATCCCCGCCTCCGCCATCC
>NZ_BAZG01000097.1 GCF_000964525.1 Anaeromyxobacter sp. PSR-1 | reverse complement strand
GCCTCGCGCTCTCGGCCCGCGACTTCGCCCGGGCGCGGCACGAGGCCGACCGGCTGGTGACCGACGGGCCGGAGGTGGCCGAGCACCACTTCCTCGCCGCGCTGGTGGCGGATCGCGACGGGCGCGCGGCGGACGCGCGCCGCGCGTACCGGCGGGCCATCGACGTCGCGAAGGGCGACTACCCCGAGGCCTGGCTGAACCTGGGCGTGCTGGAGAAGGGCGAGGGCGACCTCGCCGCGGCCCGCGCCGCCTACCGGCGCGCGCTGGAGCTGCGGCCCGGCTACGGCGCGGCGCTCGTGAACCTGGGCAAGCTGGAGGAGGCCGCCGGCGACGCCGCGGCCGCGGAGGCCGCGTACCGCCGCGCGGTGGAGGCCGACCCGCGCCACGCGCCGGGCTGGCTCGCGCTCGGCCAGCTCCAGTCCGACGCGCGCCGCTTCGACGAGGCGGTCGCGTCGCTCCGCCGCGCGCTGGAGGCGCGGCCCGGCTACGACGCGGCCGAGCTGTCGCTGGGCGTCACCGCGGCCCGCGCCGGGCGCACCGACGAGGCCATCGCCGCCTACCGCCGCGTGCTGGCCCGCTCGCCGCGCTCGACCACCGCCTGGTACGACCTCGGGCTGGCGCTCCTCGACGCGGGCGACCCGCGCCAGGCGGGCGACGCGTTCCGCCAGGCCGCCGCGATCGACCCGGACCACGTGCCGTCGCGGCGCAAGACGGCCGAGCTGGAGCTCGCCTCCGGCCGCGTCGCCGACGCCCGGGCCCGCTTCGAGGAGCTGCTCGACCTCGTCCCCGGGGACCTCCCCGCCCGCGCCGCGCTCGCCGAGGTCGCCGCCCGCGAGGGCGACCGCGCCGGCTGCGAGGCCCGGGCGCGGGCGCTGCTGGCCGAGGCGCCGAAGGATCCCGCCGTGCAGCCGCTGCTCGCGCGCTGCGCCACCCTCGCCCCGCGGGCCGCCGCCCGCTGATCTCCCCCCGCACCGAGCCCCCCGGAGCCCCCATGCCACGCCCTGCTGGACCCGCCGCCCGCCTCGCCCTCGCCGCCCTGCTCGCCGCCGCCGCCTGCGGCGGAGGCGGAGGGGGTGGCGCGAGCGGCCCGGGCGGCGTGCCGCTCGACCCGACGCGCCCCGGCGACGCGCTGCTCATCTCGGCGCTCGGCCACTACGACGCCGCCAACGCGCTCGCGGCCGCCTCCCGCGCCGCCGCCGATCCCGCGGTCGCCGCCGCGAAGGCCTCGGAGGCGATCGCCGAGTACCGCCTCGCGCAGGCGGACCTGGAGCGCCTGCCGGTGGAGTTCCCGCAGTCCATCCGGCTCGACAACGCGGCCTACCTCGACGGCCGCTGCAGCTACGAGGTGGGCACGCTCTCCGCGGACCCCGCCGACTTCGCCGACGCGCGCGACCGGCTCGACGCCGCCGAGGCCGCGTTCCCCGGGTCGCCGCTGCTGGACGCGGTCGCCTACTTCGAGGGGCGCGCCCGGTTCCAGCTGGCGGCGCTCGCGCAGGCCGCGGCCGGCGCCTCCACGGCCGCGGTCCAGGCCGGCTACGCCGCCGCCTGGGACGAGTTCCGGCGCTCCCGGCAGGCCAGCGCCACCGGCACCTGGTCGGACAACGCCGCCTACTACCTGGGCCGCGCCGACTACGAGCTCGGCTACCTCTCCGTCCACCCGCTCGAGACGGGCGCGGTCGCGCCGGCCGACGGCACGCCGGAGCAGGCCGCCGCGGTGGCGAGCTTCGACCGGGCCGAGGCGGAGCTCGCCGCCGTCGCCGCCGCGTCCAGCTACTTCGACAACGCCCGCTACTACCTGGGCCGGAGCCACTTCGAGGAGCCGTCCGACTCGACCGTCGCCGGCTGGCAGGCGCTCCGGACCGCCTCGCTGGACGCCGCCGCCGCGGCGTTCGGCCAGGTCCTCGCCGTCCCGGGCAGCTTCTACCGCGACGCCGCGCTGTACTGGCGCGGGCGCGCGCACCAGTCGCTCGCGGTCTACGCGGCCGACCCGGCGCCCGAGCTGGGCGCGGCGTCGGCGGACTTCCACGCGGTGATCGCGGGCGCGAGCAGCTGGCGCGACAACGCGCTCTACCACGTGCTCAAGGCCTACCTGGCCTGGCCCGCGCCCGGCCCCTACTGCTCCGCCGCGCGGCCGGGCGACGCGTCGCCGGCGAGCGCCTGTGCCGCCTCCGGCGCGCTCTCCACGCTGGTCGCGAGCGACCCGGCCTTCGCCGCCAGCACCTACCCCGCGCTCGCCGCGTCGGCGCTGTCCGCCGCCGGCTGCGCCTGCCCCTGAGGTGATCCCATGAACCTGCTCCTCTCCCTCGCCGCCGGCCTCGCCCTCGCCGCCCAGGCGCCCGACGCCTCCGACGCGCCCGACTCCGCCCGCCCCCGGCACGCCGCCCGCCGCGACGCGTCCGGCTGGACCCTCGACGCCCGCCTCGGCGCCTACGCCGGCGCGTTCGACGGCATGGGCGTGCGGCGCGACTCCGGCGCGCTCGGCATCGTGGAGGGCGCGCTCACGCCGGAGTGGCGGGGCGGCGACTGGACCGTCGGCGTCCCGCTCCGGCTCGCGCACCGCCAGACGTTCGGCGCGGACCTCTCCGAGACCACCGGCGCGCTCGACCTGACGGCGGAGCGCCGCTTCACCCGCAGCTTCCGCGCCGGGCCCGAGGTCGGCGTGTCCGGGGCGTACCGGCCCCGCTGGCCCGACCTGTACCAGCGCGCGCCGGGCGGCGCGCTCGCGTCCACCGACCGCTTCGGCTACCTGGCCTGGCACGTCGGCGGCCAGCTCTGGGCGCGGCCGCTGCCGCGGAGCCACCTGCGGCTCCACTACCGCTACGTCTCCTACGCGTACCAGGGCGAGGCGGCGTTCCAGCCCGACGTGAACCCGATGCACCTCACGCCGCGCGACAACGTCCAGCACCAGCTCGACCTCTCCTGGCGGTACCTGGGCGGCGAGAGCTGGGCGGCCGCGTTCCGCCTCGACTACACCCACCGTCACGATCTCGACCTGCTCGCCCGGAACGCCGGCACCGGCGGGACGAGCGGCTACACCAACCCGGACCAGAAGCTGAGCAAGCTCGAGCCGTCGGTGGAGGTGGAGCTGAAGCGGCTCGGCGGCCAGCTCGACGCCGCGCTCCGCTACGGCTACGTGGTCCAGGACGATCCGTTCCAGGGCTACTACTCGTACACCGGCCAGCACCCGCGCCTCGACGTGGACTGGGCGGCGACCGGCCGGCTCACGCTCGAGGGACGCGTGGAGGCGTGGCTGCTCGAGTACGGCGCGAACGGCACCAGCCCCGCCCGCCTCGACTCCGGCTCCCGCCGGTACGACCGCCGGGTGGCGCTCCGCGCCGGCGCCCGGTACGCGCTCACGCCGGCCGTGTCGGCGGTCGCGGAGGCGGAGTGGGTGAAGCGCGACACGAACTACCCGGACTACGTGCCCGACCCGGTCACCGACACCGGCTACGACATCCGCTTCGACTACGAGAACGTCCGCGCCATCGCGGGCGTGGAGTGGCGCCTGTAGGGCCGCCCCGGTCGCGTGGTACCGTCGCCGGCGTGTCCCGGCGAGGCGCCTCCCCCGACGATCCGCGCCGCTGGGTGTTCAACCGCCTGGCGGAGGACTACGCCGTCCGGCCCGGCTACCCGGCGCCGCTCTGCGACCGGCTGGCGGCGCTCGCGGGCGGGCCGGGCGCGCGGGTGGCGGACCTGGGCGCCGGGACCGGCCACCTCGCGCGCGCGCTCGCCGGCCGCGGGCTGCGCGTGTGGGCCGTCGAGCCCGCCCGCGCCATGCTGGACGCGCTCGCCGCCGCGCCGGCGCCGGCCGGTCCGGCCGTCGAGCCGGTGCACGCCACCGCCGAGGAGACCGGCCTCCCGGCGGGCGCCTTCGACCTCGTGGTCGTCGCCGACGCGCTCCACTGGCTCGACCCGGACCGCGGCGCGCGCGAGGCCGCGCGCCTGCTCGCGCCGGGCGGCGCGCTGGCGGTGGTGACCCCGCGCCTGGCGGACACGCCGTTCCTCCGCGCGCTGGGCGAGCGCATCGCGCAGGCGAACTTCAAGGCCCGCCCGCGCCCACCGCCGGTGCCGCTGTTCTTCTCGGTGGCCGGGCTCCCCGCGCCCGCGGTCGAGGCGTTCGAGGACGAGGTGCGGCTCGGGCCCGACGCGCTCGACGCGGTGCTGCGCTCGCTCTCGTACGTCGGCCCGGCGCTCGGCCCGGCCGCGCTCGAGGCGCTGCTCGCCGACGCCCGCGCCCTGGCCACGGCCCACGGCGGCGCCGCCTGGCGGCGCGAGATCGCGCTGGCCTGGGCCCGCGATCCCCGCTCACCCTGAGCGTAGGCGAGCCGAAGGCTCGCCGGAGTCGAAGGGGCCGCCGGAGTCGAAGGGTCGGGATGAGCGGCCGGAGTCGAAGGGTCACCCGCCCAGCCGCGGGTGCTCCTCCCGCCAGCGCGCCACCGCCGCCAGGCGCTGCGGGCGCTCCAGCTCCAGGTGGCGGCGGATGGGCGCGTCGAGCCGGCGGTCGAGCAGCAGGTGCGCGCTCCAGGTCTCGGCCGGCTCGAAGCCGCGGGCGAGCTTGTGCTCCCCTCCGGCGCCGCCCTCGAACCGCCGGACGCCGCGGCGGATGCACTCGTCGATCGAGTGGTACAGCGCCACGTTGAAGTGGAGGAACGGGTGCTGCTCGACGCAGCCCCAGTAGCGGCCGTAGAGCGCCTCGGCGCTGGCCAGGTTGAAGGCCATCCCCACCAGCCGTCCCTCCCGCCGGGCCTCCACCACCTCCGCCGCGTCCGGCATCCCGCCGAACACCCGCGCGTAGAAGGCGCGGTTCACGAAGCGCATGCCCCAGGCCATCTGGTCCGTGGAGGCGCGGTGCAGCGCGAAGCAGTCGCGCGCCCAGCCCTCCGGGTCCCGCGACAGCTCCTCGCCCCGCACCGTGCGGACGGCGATGCCCTGCCGCTCCGGCGCGGCCTTCTCGCGCCGGATGGCGTTCCGGCGCTTGGAGGGGAAGGCCGCCAGGAACGCCTCCGGATCGGCGTACCCGGCGTTGCGCCAGTGGTACTGGAAGTCCACCCGGAGCGCGAGGCCGGCCTCCTCCAGCTCGCGCGCCTCGTCCGCGCCGGGGAACAGCACGTGCAGCCCGTGGAGCCCCTCCTCGGCGCAGAGCCGCCGCGCGCGCTCCACGAGCGCCCGCACCAGCGCGGCACGGTCCTCGCCGGCGGCCACCAGGAAGCGGCGCCCGGTGGCGGGCGTGAACGGGACCCCCAGCACGAGCTTCGGGTACCAGGCGACGCGCGCCCGCGCGGCCGCCGCGGCCCACTCCCAGTCGCGCCCGAAGTCGCCGTCGGAGCTCTCGCGCGCGTAGGCGAACGCGGCCGCCACCACCCGGCCGCCGCGCCGGGCCACCAGGTGCCGCGGCGCCCACCCGGTCCGCGGGGTGGCGCAGCCGCTCTCCTCGCACGCGGCGAGGAACGCGTGGCGCGCGAACGGGCTGGCGCGCTCGGGCTCGTGCGCGAGGAGCGCGTCCCAGTCCTCGGGGCGGATCTCGGAGATGGAGCCGTGGACGGAGAGCACCAGGCCGGACACGGACCGTTCATAGCCGCCGCGCCGCCGACGGCGCAATGCGCCACGCCCTGCGCTCGCCCCGACAGGGCCCGCCGGCGCCCCGATCCTCGGGTCGCAACCCGCCGAGCCACCCATTACTAGGTTGCACCCAGAATGCGCCTCGCGACGCTACGTGACGGCAGCCGCGACGGGCGGCTGATGATGGTCCGCCGGGACGGCGAGGCCCTCCTCGATGCCACCCCCGCGGCCCGGACGCTCCAGGACGCGCTCGACCGGTGGGAGGAGGCGGAGCCGAAGCTCCGTGCCCTCGCCGAGTCGCTCGACGCGGGACGCGCCGCCGGCGTGCCGCTCGATCCGCGCGCGCTCCACTCGCCGCTCCCGCGCGCGTACGAGTGGGTGGACGGCTCCGCGTACCTCAACCACGTGCGGCTCGTGCGCAAGGCGCGCGGGGCCGAGCCGCCGCCCACGCTCGAGACCGACCCGCTCGTGTACCAGGGCGGCTCCGGCGTGCTCCTCGGGCCCACCGAGGACATCCCGCTCCCGGATCCGGGCTGGGGCCTCGATCTCGAGGGCGAGGTCTGCTGCATCCTCGGCGACGTGCCCCGCGGCACCCGCGCCGCGGACGCCGGCCGCCACGTCCGGCTGCTCTGCCTCGCGAACGACGTCACCCTGCGCAACCTCGTGCCGGGCGAGCTCGCCAAGGGCTTCGGCTTCTTCCAGTCGAAGCCGGCCACCGCGTTCTCGCCGTTCGCGGTCACGCCGGACGAGGTCGGCCCCGCCTGGCGCGACGGCCGCCTGCACCTGCGCATGACGGTGCGGTGGAACGGCGAGGTGGTGGGGACGGTGGACGCCGGCCCGGAGATGCACTTCTCCTTCTTCCAGCTGCTCGAGCACGTGGCGCGGACCCGCGGGTTCACCGCCGGCACCCTCCTCGGCAGCGGCACGGTCTCGAACGCCGATCGCGCCCGCGGCTGGTCCTGCATCGCCGAGCAGCGCGCCCTCGAGATGATCGACGGCGGCGCGCCGCGCACGCGGTTCCTGGCCGCCGGCGACACGGTCGAGATCGAGGTCCGCGACGGCGCGGGCCGCAACGTGTTCGGCACCATCTCGCAGCGGGTGCGCGCGCCATGACCCTCCGCCTCTACTCCTACTGGCGCTCCTCCTCCGCCTGGCGCGTGCGCCTCGGCCTCGCGCTGAAGGGGCTCGCGTACGAGTACCGCGCCGTGGACCTGCTCGCGCAGGAGCAGTTCCAGCCCGCGCACGAGGCCCGCAACCCGATGTCGCAGGTGCCGGTGCTGGAGGTGCAGGAGGACGGGCGGACGCGCCTGCTGGTGCAGTCCATGGCCATCCTGGAGTGGCTGGAGGAGCGCCACCCCGAGCCGGCCCTGCTGCCGCCCGACCTGTGGGGCCGCGCCCGGGTGCGCGCCCTCGCCGAGCACGTGAACTCCGGGACGCAGCCGATGCAGAACTCGCTCGTGCTCCGGATGCTGCGCGAGAAGGTGCCGGGCTGGGACCGGGAGTGGGCCCGGTTCTTCATCGCGCGCGGGCTCGCGGCCCTGGAGACGGCGGTGCGGGACGGCGCCGGCCGCTTCGCGCACGGCGACGCGCCCGGGCTCGCCGACTGCTACCTCGTGCCCCAGCTCTACAACGCGCGCCGGTTCGGCCTCGACCTCGAGCCCTACCCCACGCTCCGGCGCGTGGACGAGGCCTGCGCGGCGCTCGCGCCGTTCCAGGCCGCCCACCCCGATCGCCAGCCGGACGCGCCGCCGCCCGACAGGAGGAGCCCATGACCTCGCAGAAGACGCAGCTCGAGCCGCTCGGCATCGTCCGCATCGAGGGGCTGCACTACTACGTCCACGACCTCGAGCGCAGCCGCCGCTTCTACGGGCAGAAGCTGGACTTCGCGGAGGTGGCCCGCAGCACGCCCGCGCTGGAGCGCGAGGGCCGGCAGCGCTCGGCGGTGTTCGAGGCGGGCGACGTGCGCGTGGTGTGCTCCGAGCCCGTCGGCCAGGGCGGCCGCGCCTGGCGCTGGCTGCGCAAGCACCCCGACGGCGTGGGGACGGTGGTGTTCGAGGTGGAGGACGCGGACCGCTGCTTCCGGCTGCTGGAGGAGCGCGGCGCGACGCCCGTCACCGACGTGCAGGAGCACCGGGACGACGGCGGGACGCTGCGCACGTTCAACATCACCACCCCGCTCGGCGACACCACCTTCCGCTTCGTGGAGCGCCGCGGCTTCCGCGCCGTCTACCCAGGCATCGAGCGGCTCGCCGCGCCCGAGGGCGGGCGCAACGCGTTCGGCTTCGGCCACGTGGACCACCTCACCAACAACTTCCAGACCATGAAGCCGGCGCTCCTGTGGATGGAGCACGTCATGGGGATGGAGGAGTTCTGGGAGGTGGAGTTCCACACCAAGGAAGCGGCCGGCGCGCGCCGGGCCGCGCTCGAGGCGCAGAAGGGCTCGGGCCTCCGCTCGGTGGTGATGCGCGAGCCGCGCTCCGGGGTGAAGTTCGCGAACAACGAGCCGTGGCGCCCCGCGTTCAAGTCCTCCCAGATCAACGTGTTCAACGAGGACCACCGCGGCGACGGCGTGCAGCACGCGGCGCTCACGGTCCAGGACATCCTCTCCTCGGTGCGCGGCATGCGCGCGCGGGGGGTCGAGTTCATGCCCACGCCGGCGGCCTACTACGAGGCGCTGCCGGAGCGGATCCGCAGCACCGGCATCGGCCGCATCGACGAGGACCCGAAGGTCCTGCAGGAGCTCGAGATCCTGGTGGACGGCGCGGGCGACCACTCCTACCTGCTGCAGATCTTCCTGCGCGACGCCGCCGGCCTGTACCACGAGCCCGACGCCGGGCCGTTCTTCTTCGAGATCATCCAGCGCAAGGGCGACCAGGGCTTCGGCGCGGGCAACTTCCGCGCGCTGTTCGAGTCCATCGAGCGCGAGCAGGTGCGCGAAGGGCGGGCCTGAGCGGATGCTCGACCGGATCGTCCAGGGAGAGGTGCCGCGCAAGCACCACCTCGCGTTCCGCGACGCGGAGGGCCGGCTGCTCCACGAGGAGGCGTACACCCGCGCCGGCTTCGACGGGCCCTACGCGCTGCTCTACCACCGCAACCGGCCGCACGCGGTCCACGCCGCCCAGGCCCGGAACGGCTTCCCGCTGCCGCAGCCCGCGCCGGCGCGGGCGCTGCTGAAGCGCCACTACCGCACCCAGGACCTCGCGGCGCGCGGCGGGCCGCCGGTGGACGCGCGGCGCCCGCTCCTGTTCAACGCCGACGTGGTGGTCGGGCTGGTGACCCCCACCTCCGAGGACCCGGTCTACTTCGCGAACGGCGACGGCGACGACCTCTACTTCGTCGCCGAGGGCGGCGGCCTGCTGCGCTCGCCGATGGGCGACCTGCGCTTCGGGCAGCACGACTACGTCTACGTGCCGAAGGGCCTGCTGCACCGGATCGTGCCCGACGCGGGGCCGCAGCGCTGGCTGTCGCTCGAGTTCCCGGGCGGCATGCACCTGCCGGCGCAGTGGCGGAACGAGACCGGGCAGCTCCGGATGGACGCCCCGTACTCCCACCGCGACTTCCGGCGGGTCGAGCTGAAGGGGCCGGTGGACGAGGGCCTCCGCGAGCTGGTGGTGAAGCGCGCCGGCGCGTTCCACGGCTTCCGCTACGACGCGTCGCCGCTCGACGTGGTGGGCTGGGACGGCGCGCTCTACCCGTTCGCCTTCCCCATCCTGAACTTCCAGCCGCGGGCCGGGCTGGTGCACCTGCCGCCCACCTGGCACGGCACGTTCGCGGCGCGCGGCGCGCTGGTCTGCTCGTTCGTGCCGCGGGTGACCGACTTCCACCCGGAGGCCGTGCCCTGCCCGTACCCGCACGCCTCGGTGGACGTGGACGAGATCCTGTTCTACGTGCGCGGCGAGTTCACCAGTCGCCGCGGCGTCGGCCCGGGCTCGATCTCGCACCACCCCGCCGGCACGATGCACGGCCCCCACCCCGGCGCGTACGAGGCGTCGATCGGCACGCGGAGCACGAACGAGCTGGCGGTGATGCTCGACTGCTACCTGCCGCTGCAGCCCACCGCCATCGCGCTCGGCATCGAGGACCCGGGCTACCAGGAGAGCTTCGTCGGCTGAGGCGCCCCGGCGCCCGCCGCCCCTCCCCGCGGCCCCGCGCATCCGCTATGGTGCGCCGGCATGCCCTTCCGCGTCGTCCGCCCGCCCACGCCGCCGGTCACCCGCTACCGCGGCCTCGTCGAGCACCTCGGCTTCCGGCTGAAGCGCTACGCCTCGGTGGAGGCCGGCTCGCCGTTCGCGGAGGAGCGCTTCCGGAGCGGGCGCGGGCTGGCGCTCTCGGCGCTCCCGGAGCCCGCCGTCCGGCACGATCGCCCGGGCGTGGGGCTCGTCGTCGAGCACCAGCTCCCGGAGCTGGACCGCGTCACGGTCGCGTGGTGGGACCGCGAGCGCGAGCTGCCGCTCCGCGTGATCGTGGGCGACGACGCCGGCTGGCGGCCGGCGCGCGAGGGCGAGTCGCTCTGCGTCTGGGATCTCGCGATCGTGGCGGCCGAGCGCGACGCGTACGTCGAGACCGTGCTCACGCCCGGCGGCGGCGGGATCGACGCCTACCTGGCGCGCGCCTGGGCCGGCGCGCTGCCAGGCTGAGCATCCGCTCACGGTGAGCCCGTCGAACCGTGAGCGGATGGGGTGGGCGCGGGCCGGACTACTTCCCCTCGACGGCCTTCCGGGTCTCCTCGGCCTTCTCCGCGGCCTCGGCGGCCTTCTCGTCACCCCTGGCCGCGGCCGCCTTCGCCTTGGCGGCGGCGTCGGTCGCCTTGCGGTCCGCGTCCTGCCCGGCCTTCACGCCGGTCGCCTTCGCCTTCGTGGCGGCCTGGTGGCCCTTCTTCTTGCCGTGCGCGGCGGCCGCGGCGGCCTTCTCCTGCCCCTTCGCGGCGGCGGCGTCGGCCTTCGCCTTGCCCTCGGCGACGCCCTTCGGCTCGCCGACGTGCGCGGTCCCCTCGCCGCCGGCCCCCTGCTCCTGGCGCATCGCCTCGGCGGCGGACTGCGCCTCCAGCGCCTTCGCCTCGGCCGCGCTCCGGTGCGCCCTGGCCTTCGCGGCGGCGGCGTCCTTCTGCGCGCCGGCCTTCGCCTCGGCCTGCTTCGCCGCGCCGTCCGCCTTCGCGGCGGCCGCGGTGGCGTGCTCGGCTGCGTGCGCGTCGGCCTTCGCCCTGGCGGCGTCGGCGTCGGCGCTGGACGGCATGGACGGGACCTGCGCGCGGGCGGTGCCGGCGAGGGCGAGGGCTGCGATGGCGGCGGCGAGGAGGAGGCGCATGGCGGGACTCTCCGTGGGACGGGTGCACTGCGCGTGGATCCGGATCCCCGGCACGCTAGCACCCGTCCACGGGCCCCGCCACCACCGTCGTCCCGCCTGCGCTTCGCGGGAGACGGTCCGGGGCGCGCGACGGCTACGCCGCGCCGCCGGCCCCGCGCGCCATCTCCAGCAGGCGCTGCGTCGAGATCGGGATCTTGAGGCCGCGGCCGCCGTTCTCGAGGAACAGGCGCAGGCCGTAGTCGTAGTGGCGCTTCACCGCGTTCAGGATCGACTCGTGGAGCGGCTGGAGCGCCTCGGGGGTCGGCTCCGCCATCTCGAAGTCCTCCATCCCGAACAGCGAGATGATGTAGCGGGTCTCGAGCTTCTTGAAGCGGATCTCGAGCAGGATCGAGTCGCGCCCCTTCGGCTCCTCCAGCGCGAGCCGGAGCCCGACGTGCCAGAAGCCGTCCTCGCCGAGGTGGATGGCGTCCTCTATCTTCTGCGTGGGCTCGCCGTTCGCGCCGGGCGACACCGGCTCGTACCCGACCAGCTCGCGCGGCCAGCCCGAGTACTCGATGAGCCCGCGCGAGAGCGTCGCGGCGAACAGCACGCACTCGGAGCGGTAGCCGGCGAACCCGGCGCGCGCCTGCTCGAGCGACTCACAGAGATCCTGGTAGCGGCTGCGGCTCATGCGCTTCCTCCCGTGCTTGGGCGGCCGAACGCCCGGTCGAAGGGCCGGCAGGGTAACACGCGCGGCCGCCGGCGCGCGCGTCCCGGCGCGAGGCCGCCCGACGCACCGCGCTGCCTTCTCCTGTCCAGAATTCCGGCGGGGGCTAAGATGCGCGCCATGTCCATCGTCCCCTCTACCTGGGGTGGCCGGCCCGTGTGGGCCGAGATCGACCTCGACGCCCTCGCCCACAACGTTCGCCTCCTCGCCGCCCGTGCCTCGCCGGCCCGCCTCTATGCCGTGGTGAAGGCGAACGCCTACGGGCACGGCGCGGTGGCGTGCGGGCGGGCGGCCCTGGAGGCGGGCGCGCACGGGCTGGCGGTGGTGTGCGTGGACGAGGCGGAGGAGCTGCGCCGCGCCGGCGTGGAGGCGCCCCTGCTCGTCATCGGCCACACCCCGGCGAGCGACGCGGCCCGGGTGGTCGCGCTCGGCCTCCGCCCGGCGGTCGGCGCCGTGGACCTGGTGGAGGCGCTCTCGGCCGAGGCCCGCCTCCGCGGCGCCGAGGTCCGCATCCACCTCGAGCTGGAGAGCGGCCTCAACCGCCACGGCCTCCCCCCCGACGCGCTGGTGGCCCTGGCCGAGCGGGCGCGCGCGCTCCCCGGCCTCCGCGTCGAGGGCCTGTTCACGCACTTCGCCGCCGCGGAGGAGGGCGACCAGCGCTTCACCCGCGCGCAGTTCGAGGTGCTGCGCGACACCGCGCGCCGCCTGCCGTGGGTGCCCGAGCGGCACTGCGCCGCCTCGGCCAGCATCCTGCTCGACCACGAGATGGCGCTCGAGGCGGTCCGGGGCGGGCTCTCGCTCTACGGCTACCGCCCCGCGCCCTGGTGCGGCACCGACGCCGACCTGCGCCCGGTGATGTCGCTCCGCGCCCGCGTGGCGCGGGTGTCGGAGATCGACCGCGGCGCCACCGTCGGCTACGGCCGCACCTGGGCCGCGAGCCGCACCACCCGCGTGGCGCTGGTGATGTGCGGCTACGCCGACGGCTACCGGCGCAGCTTCGGCAACCGGACCCAGGTGCTGGTGCGGGGCCGCCGCGCGCCGGTGGTGGGCCGCGTGGCCATGGACATGTGCATGGTGGACGTCACCGCGGTGCCGGGCGTGACGGCCGGGGACGTGGTGACGCTCATCGGGCGCGACGGCGACGAGCGGGTGGACGCCGACGATCTCGCCACCATCGCCGACACCATCTCCTGGGAGATCCTGGCCGGCATCTCCGCCCGCGTGCCGCGCCTCTACCTGCGCGGCGGCCGCGCGGTGGAGGCGAGCACGCTGGTGGAACGGGCGCCGGTCGCGGTCTAGACGGGCTCGACCCAGCCGTGCGGGTCCGGCGCCTCGCCGCGCTGGATGGCGTGCACGGCCGCGCGCAGCCGCTCGCCCAGCGACTGCGGGCCGGGCGCGGGGAGGAGCAGCTGCCGGCCCTCCCAGGCGAGCTCGCCGATGGGCGCCACCACCGCCGCGGTGCCGGTGCCGAACAGCTCCTCCAGCGCCCCGGCGGCGTGCGCGCGCTCCAGCTCCGCGAGCGAGACCCGCCGCTCCTCGACCGGCACCTTCCAGTCGCGCAGCAGCGTGATGACGGAGTCGCGGGTGATGCCGGCGAGGATGGTGCCCTCGAGCGCGGGGGTGACCACGGTCGCGCCCAGCTTCGCGAACACGTTCATGGTCCCGATCTCCTCGAGATCGGCGTGCCGGGCCGCGTCGAGCCAGAGCACCTGGTCGTACCCGTGCGCCTTCGCCTCCTCGCCCGCGAGCAGGCTGGCCACGTAGTTCGCGGCCGCCTTGGACGCGCCGATGCCGCCCTGCGCCGCGCGGGCCCGCGCCCGCTCCACCCAGATGCGCAGCGCGTGCGCGCCGCCCGAGAAGTAGGCGCCGACCGGCGAGACGATCACGAGCAGCGTGTACGTCTTGGACGGCCGCACCCCCAGGAACGCCTCGGTGGCGAACATCACCGGCCGCACGTAGAGCGCGGTGCCCGGCGACGCCGGCAGCCAGTCGGCGTCGGTGCGGAGCAGCGTGCGGATGCCCTCCAGCACGACGCCGGGCTCCGGCTCCGGCATGCTGAGCCGGCGCGCGCTCGCCGCGAGCCGCGCCACGTTCGCCGCCGGCCGGAACAGCCGCATACCGCCGTCGCGGTGCCGGAACGCCTTCAGCCCCTCGAAGATCGCCTGCCCGTAGTGGAGCACCGAGGCGGCCGGGTCGAGCGAGAGCGGCCGGTACGGCTCGACCCGCGGCGCGTGCCAGCCCTTCCCCTCGGACCAGTCGATCCGGAACAGGTGGTCGGTGAAGTGGCGGCCGAAGCCGAGGTCGGCGTCGGCGGGGTGCGGCTTCGGGCTGCGGGTGCGCTCCACGGGGATGCCCATCGTGTCCTCCGCTCGCCCGGTGCTACACTGGTGCCCCGGCGCGGCTCAGGTCAATGCCGTTGACGTATTACAGCCGCCCGGACCGTGAGCGTCAACATGATCGACCCGACGGACCCGCTCGACGACGCGTCCCAGCTCCTGTTCTTCGCGTTCCGCAACCTCACCGCGGAGCCGGACCGGATCCTGGCCGGGCGCGGGCTGTCGCGCGTGCACCACCGCGTGCTGTACTTCGTGCGGCGGAACCCGGGCCTCTCCCCCGGCGACCTGCTGGGCATCCTGCGCGTGTCGAAGCAGGCGCTGGCGCGGCCGCTGCGAGAACTGCTCGGGCACGGGCTGGTCGCCTCGGCGGCGGTGCCGGACGATCGCCGGCGGCGCGCGCTCACGCTCACCGCGCGCGGCGCGGCGCTGGAGCGCCGCGTGTCCGGCGCGCAGCGGCGCCTGTTCGCGAGCGCGTTCCGGGCGGCGGGGCCCGCGGCGGCGGACGGCTGGCGCGACATCATGGCGACGCTCGGCGATCGGGCGCCCCGCGCCCGCGGCTCCGCCGCCGGACGTAAACGAGCTTCTCCACCCGGGCGTGCGGCGTCCCGGCCGCGTCGGTGAGCTCCACCGCGTAGCTCCGGTCCACCGACGCCTCGGTGCGGAGCGTCGCGCGGATCGCCTCCAGCTCGGCCTCCTCGAGCGTGAAGCGGGCCGCCAGCGTCCCGCGGCCCGGCTTCAGGAACCGGATGCTCGCGGCCTTGTCCCAGACCACGTAGTCCGGCCCGAGGTTCCGGATCAGCATCAGCATGTAGATGGGGTCCACCGCCGCGTACATGCTGCCGCCGAAGATCGTCCCGACGTAGTTGCGCGTGCGCCACCCGAGCGGCAGCTCCACCCGGACCTCGCGCCAGTCCGCGGCGATGTAGCGGATCCGCGCGCCCGTCCCCGCGTAGGCGGGGAACAGGCCGAAGGCGAGCCGCTCGAGACGCGTCCGGAGGGACTCGGGCACGCCCCCGGATTAGCGGTCCGGGCGGTCGC
>NZ_BAZG01000098.1 GCF_000964525.1 Anaeromyxobacter sp. PSR-1 | reverse complement strand
ATGACCTGCCCTATTTGAAGGACGCCGGCCCGCGCGTCAACGGCCGCGTCACTCGCCGCGCAGGATCGGGTCGAGCTCGCCGCGCTGCTCGAGCGCGTCGAGGTCGGAGAACCCGCCCAGCGACCGCTCCCCGGCGAAGATCTGCGGGACGGTGAGCTGGCCGGTCTTCTCGGCGAGCCAGGTGCGCAGCTCGTCCCGGCCCTCGACCGAGATCTCCTCGAACGCGACGCCCTTCTTCTCGAGGAGGCGCTTGGCGCGCACGCAGTAGGGGCAGTTCTGCTTGGTGTAGACGGTGATCTTGGGAGCGTTCATGTCTTCCTCGAAGATAACGCGGCGCCCGGCCCCCGCACAGCAGGACCGGGCGCCGCCCCCGCGGCTGCCGGCGCGGTCCGTGCTCCGCGCCGGCCTCCGATGGAGGAACCCTGCGATCAGCCCCGCACCATCCGCGAGCGCGGGCCGTACCCGTCGGCGCCGCCGGGCACGCGCGCCAGCGCGCGGAGGCGGCGGATGCGCTCCTCGGCGGGCGGGTGCGTCGAGAACATCCGGGCCAGGCCGCCCAGCACCGCGCCGGCGCCGAACGGGTTGACGATGAACAGGCTGGCGGTGGCGGGCGCGCCGGCCGCGGACGGCAGCACCTCCGCCCCGCGCTGGAGCTTCTCGAGCGCGCTCGCCAGCGCGAGCGGGTCGCCGCTGATCCGCGCGCCGGTCTCGTCGGCGAGGTACTCGCGGGAGCGCGAGATGCCGAGCTGCACCAGCGTGCCGGCGATGGGCGCGACCAGCATCATGAGCAGCCCGCCGCCGCCGCCCTCCTCGTCGTCGCGGCCGCCGCCCAGCAGGCTCGAGAACATCAGCATGTTGGCGAGGTTCGAGATGGCCGCGGCCATGCCGGCCGCCACGCTCGCCACCAGGATGTCGCGGTTCGCGACGTGCGCGAGCTCGTGCGCGATCACCCCGCGCAGCTCGCGCTCGTCGAGCAGGTCCACGATCCCGCGCGTCACCGCCACCACCGCGTGCTGCGGGTTGCGCCCGGTCGCGAACGCGTTCGCGTGCGGCTCGTCGACGAGGAACAGCCGCGGCGGGGGGATCCCGGCCCGGCCCGACAGCTCGCGGACGATCTCGTGCAGCCGCGGCGCCTCCCCGGGCGCCAGCTCGCGGGCGCCGTGCATGCGCAGCACGATCTTGTCCGAGAAGAAGTAGGCGCCGAGGTTCATCAGCACCGCGATCGCCGTGAACAGCCAGAACGGGCCCGGGCCGAGGCTGGCGCCGAACGCGACCAGCAGGGCCGAGAGCGTGCCGAGGAGCAGGATGGTCTTCAGCTGGTTCTTCACGGTGTGGCCTCCGCCGCGCGACGGTGCGCGCGCAGGGAGAACCTAGTCGCCGGCCGAACGCAGACAAATAGAAAATGATGCCGCGAGTCTGCGAGAAAACCAGGGTACGGGCCGCAGGGGAGCCCGCCGGCGCCCGCGTCAGGCCTGCGGCGCGCCGAAGATGGCGTCCCGCGCCGCCTCGGCCAGGGTGACCACCGCCGGGTGGCGCAGGCGGCGCTCCACCGTGATGGCGTGGTAGGCCTCGCGCACGTCCTCGGCCCGCCCGATCACGCCCACCTCGAGCTGCGAGCGGATGTCCTCCTCGAGCACGCGCGGCGCGGCGAACACGCCCAGCCCGCGCGCCCCGAACGCCTGCATGAGCGCGCTGTCGTCGAACTCGCCGGCGACCACCGGGCGCACGCCGGTGCGCTCGAGCCAGGCGTCGAGCCCGCGGCGGAGCGCGGTGCCCTCGGAGGGCAGGAGCATGGGCGCGGCCTGCAGCGATCGCGGGAAGCCCTTCCTGAGGTGCGCGAGCGGCCGCGCGGCCAGGAACGAGGTCCCGCAGTCGCCCAGCCGGTGGCTGAACGCCTTCACCTTCACGTCCTCCGGCGCGGGGACGTCGGCGATGACGACGTCCAGCTCGTGCAGCGCCAGCGCCGCGAGCAGCTGCGGCAGCGGGCCCTCGCGGCAGACGAGCGTGAGGTCCGGGTGGGCGTCCACCGCGGGCTGCAGGAGCAGCGCGGCCATGCGCTTCGGGATCACGTCGGCCACGCCGACCACCAGGCGCAGGCGCTGGCCGGTGGGGAGCCCCTTCACCGCCCGCTGCAGCTCGCGCCCGGTGCGGAAGATGTCGTCGGCGTAGCGGAGCACGGTCCGCCCCACGTCGGTGAGGACGAGCCGCCGCCCCTGCCGCTCGAGGAGCTTCACTCCCAGGTTCGCCTCCAGCGTCTTGAGCTGGTTGGAGATGGTGGGCTGCGCGAGCCGCAGCTCCTCGCTGGCGCGGGCGATGCTGCCCGCGCGGGCCACCGTCCAGAAGTAGAAGAGGTGATGGTAGTTGAGCCATTCCATGGAGAAAATCTAACCCGGATCCAGAATTTCCCGGCGCGAACCCGCCGGAAGGTCTAGAAAGGCCGCCTCATGCACCCTCCTGCCCTCGCGCTCGAGACCGTCGGGAACCCCTGGCTCTGGCTCGGCTTCCTGGTCCTCGTGCTCGTCCTGCTCGCGCTCGACCTGGGCGTCTTCCACCGGCGGGACGAGGTGATCCGCGCGCGCGAGGCGCTGGGCTGGACCGCGGTGTGGGCGTCGCTGGCGGCGGTGTTCGCCGGGTTCGTGTGGTGGCGCTTCGGGGCGAGCAAGGCGATCGAGTTCGTCACCGGCTACCTCATCGAGCAGTCGCTCTCGGTGGACAACCTGTTCGTCTTCGTGCTCGTGTTCGCGACCTTCGCGATCCCGCCGAAGCTGCAGCACCGCGTGCTGTTCTGGGGCATCACCACCGCGTTCTTCCTGCGCCTGGTGATGATCGTGGGCGGCACCGCGCTGCTCTCGCGCTTCCACTGGCTCATCTACGTGTTCGGCGCGTTCCTGGTGGTGACCGGGATCCGCATCTTCTTCCACGAGGAGCAGGAGCACCACCCGGAGAAGAGCGTCGCGTTCCGGGTGCTGCGCCGGCTGGTCCCGTCCACCAGCCGCATGGAGGGGCACCACTTCTTCCTGGTGGAGAACGGCCGCCGGGTGGCGACGCCGCTGTTCCTGGCGCTGTGCATGATCGAGGTGTCCGACGTCGTGTTCGCGCTCGACTCGGTGCCGGCGATCTTCGGCATCACGCTCGACCCGTTCATCGTCTTCACCTCGAACATCTTCGCCATCATGGGCCTGCGCTCGCTCTACTTCGCGGTGGCGCAGCTCCTGCGGAGGTTCGAGTACCTGAAGGCCGGCCTCGCCCTGGTGCTCGTGTTCATCGGCCTGAAGATGGTCGTCTCGAGCTGGGTGCACGTGAACGCGTTCGTGTCGCTCGGCGTGGTGGTGGCGCTGCTCGGCGGCGCCATGGGCTACTCGCTCTGGCGCACGCGCCGCGAGGAGGCCGGGTCGCCGGGGGCGTAGCGGGTGAGGTGACGCGCCCGCCCGCGCCGCTCACGCCCAGTCGCGCGGCGCGCGCAGCACGTCGAGGAGCGCCGCCTCGCGGCTGCCCGGCGCGGGGCGGTGGTCGTACACCCAGCGCACCCGCGGCGGCAGCGACATCAGGATCGACTCGGTGCGGCCGGAGGTCTCCAGCCCGAACACCGTGCCGCGGTCCCAGACCAGGTTGAACTCCACGTAGCGCCCGCGCCGGATCTCCTGCCAGCGCCGCTCCTCCTCGCCGAACGGCGCGGCGCGGCGGCGCTCCAGGATGGGCAGGTACGCCCGCAGGAACGCCCGCCCCATCTCGCCCGCGAACGCGAGCTCGCGCTCCAGGTCGTCGCCGGCGTCCTCGTAGAAGATCCCGCCCACGCCGCGGTGCTCGCCGCGGTGGCGCAGGTAGAAGTACGCGTCGGCGGCGCGCTTGTGGCGCGCGTAGCTGCCGGGCGCGTGGCGCTCGCAGGCGTCGCGCAGCGCGGCGTGGAAGTGCCGGCAGTCCTCCTCGAACAGGTAGTACGGGGTGAGGTCGGCGCCGCCGCCGAACCAGGCGCCGCCGCCGCGGCTCAGCAGCCGCACGTTCATGTGCGCGGTCGGGAGCATCGGGCTGGCGGGGTGGACCACCACCGACAGCCCGACCGCGGTGAACGCGCCGCCCTCGCCCTGCACCTTGCGCGCGAGCGCGTCGGGCAGCTCGCCGTGCACCTCCGACACGTTCACGCCGGCCTTCTCGAGCAGCGCGCCGTCCTGGAGCACGCGGCTCTCGCCGCCGCCGCCGCCGGGGCGCTCCCAGCGGTCCGCGGCGAAGCGGGCGGCGCCGTCGGCGCGCTCCAGCGCCGCGGAGATCTCCTCCTGCAGCGCACGGACGGTCTGGGCCATGCCCGCGCGCAGGCGGGCGAGCAGCTCGGGGGACGCGGGCGTGGGCACGGCGGAACCCTTGCCGCGGGCGCGCCGGCGCCGCACCTCCCGCGCGGGGCCGCGGCCGCGCCGCCTCAGGCGCCGCCGGCCGCGGTCGCGCGGCGCGAGGAGTACATGGTGCCGGGCACGAGCGCGGTGAGGAACATGGCGAGCGCCACCGCCACGTCGTTCCACCGCGCCGACGGCGAGGGCTGCGGGACGAGCAGCGCCGCCGCGAGCAGCCAGGCGGAGAGGGCGACGCCGGCCAGGCGCACGCGGGGCCGCCACATGGCCCACAGCGCGGCGGCGCACGCGAGCAGCCCCACCGCGCAGGCGTTCGCGAAGGAGGCGGGCGCCCGCTTCCACAGGAACGCCGAGAAGAACAGCCACAGGCCGAGCATGAGCGTGAGCGTCCGGGCCGCCATGGCGCACCTCCCTCGGGAAGGTGCGGCCGCTCGCGGTCCCTGGCACGCGCGGCGGCGGGCGGGCGGGCGCCCCGCCGCCGTCAGCTGAACACGACGGTCTTGTTCCCGTTCACGATGACGCGGTCCTCGCAGTGCCAGCGCACCGCGCGCGCCAGCACCCGGCGCTCGAGATCGCGCCCCAGCCGCTTCAGGTCCTCGACCGCGTCGCGGTGCGAGACCCGGCCCACGTCCTGGTCGATGATGGGCCCGGCGTCGAGCTCCGCGGTGACGTAGTGCGCGGTGGCGCCCACGATCTTCACCCCGCGGTCGTAGGCCTGCCGGTACGGGTCGGCGCCCACGAACGCCGGGAGGAAGGAGTGGTGGATGTTGATGATGCGGCTCGGCCAGCGCGCCACCAGCTCCGGCGAGACGATCTGCATGTAGCGCGCGAGCACCACCAGGTCGGCCTTGCCCTCGAGCAGCTCCAGCATGCGGGCCTCGGCCTGCGCGCGGGTGTCGCGGGTGTTGGGCACGTGGACGAACGGGACGCCGAACGACTCCACCGCCTCGCGCAGGTCGGGGTGGTTGGAGATCACGGTGGAGACGTCCGCGTGCAGGTCGCCGCGGTCCCAGTTCCAGAGCAGCTCCAGGAGCGCGTGGTCGTGCTTCGAGACCAGGATCGCGACCTTCTTGCGCTGCGAGGAGAGCGTGAGCCGCCAGTCCATGGCGAACGGCCGGGCGACGTCGAGCGCGAACGCGTGCTGCAGGTCCTCCACCGGCAGGTCCAGCCGGTCGGTCTGGAACTCGAGGCGGGTGAAGTAGGCGCCGCCGTTGTCCACCGACGTGTGCTGGTCGAAGTCGAGGATGTTGGCGCCGTGGCGGTAGAGGAAGCTGGAGATCGCCGCCACGATGCCGGGGCGGTCGGGGCACTGGACGAGGAGGATGGCGCGGGGCTGGGTCACGGGACCCGTGAGGGTAGACGGAGGCGTGCCCGGGATCAAATCCCCTGCGCGCGGCGGCGCACCCGCGCCGGGGGACCGGCGGCCGGGCCGGCGGCGGGGGCGCCGGGCGGCGGGGCGCGGCAGGACCGCGCAGGGTGCGTCAATTTGCGCGCAATTTCCGCCCGGCCAGGATTGCATCGGGGCGACGAGAAATTGAACAATCGTTGACGGACCGCAAGGCGCGCACCCTCGCCGCGGCGGTACGGGTGGGCGGCCGAGCACGCCGTGAGCGCATCGCCAGGAACCTCGCCCGGGACCTCCCCGGCCCCCGAGCCGCCCCCGCCGGCGGAGCCCGCGGCGCGCACCCAGGACAACGGCCGCACGCCGGAGGAGGACCGGGCGCTGCAGCGCCTCGCCCGCGCCATCGCGCCCGCGTCGCTCGGCGCGCTCGGCCTGGAGATCCCCTGGCAGCAGCGGCTCTCCACCAAGCTGTTCGCGATGATCGGGGCGGTGGCGCTCGCCACGGTGGGCCTGTTCTTCCTGGCGGAGATCGCGGTGCAGCGGCACCTGCTCGGCCAGGTGGTGCAGGAGTCGGATCTCCTCAGCCAGACGGTCCGCAACGCGCTCCACCGCGCCATGCTGCAGGACCGCCGCGGCGACGCCTACCTCATCATGCAGGACGTGGCGCGGCAGGCCGGGATCGAGCGCGTCCGCATGATGGACGCGAACGGGCGCGTCACCTTCTCCACCGTGCCGGAGGAGGTGGGCCGGATGGTGGACCGCGACGCGGAGGCCTGCTCCGGTTGCCACGCGGCCGGCCAGCCGCTGCGCAAGCTGGAGCTGGAGGAGCGGAGCCGCGTGTTCCGCTCCGGCGACCACCGCGTGCTGGGGATCATGACCCCGGTCTACAACGAGGCGTCCTGCTCGACCGGCGCCTGCCACGCGCACCCGGGCTCGCAGGAGGTGCTGGGCGTCATCGACCTGGACGTCTCGCTCGCGCGCCTCGACGCGCAGACCCACACGTTCCGGTGGCGCACCCTGGCCGCCGCCGCGCTCGCCTCGGGCCTGCTCGGCCTGTTCGCCTGGCTGTTCACCCGCCACCACCTGATGCGGCCCATCGCGGCGCTGGTGCAGGCCACCCGCCGCGTCGCGCGCGAGCAGCTGGAGCTCGAGGTCCCGGTCACCTGGAGCGGCGAGCTGGGGCTGCTGGCCGCCTCCTTCAACGACATGACGCGCTCGCTGCGCTCGGCGCGCCGCGACCTCGACGCGCTCATGTCGAGCCTCGAGCAGCAGGTGCTGGAGCGGACCGCCGCGCTCCGCGCCGCGCAGGACCAGCTGGTCCGCTCGGAGAAGCTCTCCTCGCTGGGCAAGCTGTCCGCGTCGATCGCGCACGAGATCAACAACCCGCTGGCCGGGATCCTCACCTTCGCGAAGCTCATCGTCCGCACGCTGGACCAGGGGGTGCCCGACGACGCCACGCGCAAGACGCTGGTGAAGCACCTGCTCCTGGTCCAGCGCGAGACCGAGCGCTGCAGCGCCATCGTGCGCAACCTGCTCGACTTCGCGCGCGAGCGGCCGCTCACGCTCAAGGACGTGGACCTGGACGCGGTGGTCGAGGAGGGCATCCAGCTCCTCTCCAACCAGATCAACATCCAGAACGTGACGCTCGAGAAGCGGCTCGCGCCGCTGCCGCCGGTGGACGGCGACTTCGGGCAGCTCCGCCAGGCGTGCGTGAACGTGATCATGAACGCCTGCGAGGCCATGGCGCGGGGCGGGAAGCTCACGGTGGAGTCGGCGCTGGTGGAGGGCGGCCGCTGGGTCGAGGTCGCGTTCACCGACACCGGCCCGGGCATCGCGCCCGACCACCTGTCCAAGATCTTCGACCCCTTCTTCACCACCAAGGAGCGCGGCACCGGGCTCGGCCTCTCGGTGGTGTACGGCATCGTCGAGCGCCACCACGGCAAGATCGAGATCCACAGCGAGGTCGGGAAGGGGACGCGGGTCGCCATCCGGCTGCCGCCCCGGAAGGCGGCGGAGTGATGCGCGGCGGGCGGACGGCGGCGGGTTCCGGGGGGGCGCGGCGGCGGCGCCCCCAGGGCATCGAATGAATGGACCCGATCTTCATCTGGTGGATCGGCGAGGCTGCGCCCGACCGGGCGCTGCTGGACCACGCCGCGCTGCACCTGGGCCGCGCGTTCGGGCGGCCGGTGCGCGAGTGGACCTCGCCGGAGCGCCCGCGCCACGCCTACGACCCGAAGCGCAAGCAGCACCTCTCCGGCGCGATCCTGAAGTGGCTGCTGGAGGCCGGGCCGGGCGCGGGGAAGGTGCTCGGGGTGACCGACCGCGACCTGTTCATCCCCATCCTCACCTACGTGTTCGGCGAGGGGCAGCTCGGGGGCGGCGCGGCGGTGGTCTCCATCGCGCGCCTGCTGGAGGACGTGGAGCTGATCGGGCCGCAGCTGCTGCTGGAGCGGCTCGCCAAGGAGGCGGTGCACGAGGTCGGGCACGCGTTCGGCCTGCTGCACTGCGCGACGCCGGTGTGCGTGATGGCGCGCTCGTCCGGCGTCCGCAACGTGGACGAGAAGAAGCCGGAGCTCTGCTCCGAGTGTCGACGCAGGCTCGAGGAGCTGCAGGCCGGAGGTCCCAGGTGATGTCCAACGAGAGAACGCGCATCCTGGTGGTGGACGACGAGGAGATCGTCCGCGAGTCGCTGGGCGGCTGGCTCGAGAAGGACGGCTACTCCGTCCACGTGGCGGTGGACGGGTTCGCCGCGATCGAGAAGCTCAAGGCGGAGCGCTGGTCGATCCTCATCGTCGACCTGAAGATGCCCGGGATGGACGGCCTGCAGGTGCTGGAGGAGGCCAAGAAGCTCCAGCCCGAGCTGGCGGTCGTGATCATGACCGCCTACGCCACCGTGGACACCGCGGTCGCGGCCATGAAGCTGGGCGCCTACGACTACCTCGTGAAGCCGTTCGATCCCGAGGAGCTGTCGCTGATGATGCAGAAGATCGTCTCCCAGCAGACGCTGGTGCGGGAGAACGCGGTCCTGCGCCAGGCGCTCAAGCGGGAGTACCGGTTCCGCGACCTGCTCTCCAAGAGCCCGGCCATGCAGGCGGTGTTCGAGCTGGCGCGCACGGCGGCCCGCTCCAACTCCACCATCCTGGTGCTGGGCGAGTCCGGCAGCGGCAAGGAGGTCCTGGCCCGCGCCATCCACCAGGAGAGCCCGCGGGCGGAGGGGCCGTTCGTGGCGGTCTCCTGCGCGGCGCTCACCGAGAGCCTGCTCGAGTCCGAGCTGTTCGGGCACGAGAAGGGCGCGTTCACCGGCGCGATCGCCCGCCGCAAGGGCAAGTTCGAGGCCGCCCACGGGGGCACGCTGTTCCTCGACGAGGTGGGCGACATCGGGTCGAAGCTCCAGCTCGACCTGCTGCGGGTGCTGGAGGAGCGGCGCTTCCACCGGATCGGCGGCAACGAGAACATCGACGTGGACGTCCGGATCATCGCCGCCACCAACCGCGACCTGAAGCGCGCGGTGGGGGAGGGGAAGTTCCGCGAGGACCTGTTCTACCGGCTCAACGTCATCCCCATCCTCATCCCCCCGCTGCGGGACCGCCGGGAGGACATCCCGCTCCTGGTGGAGAGCTTCGTGGAGCGGCTCTCGGTCGAGATGAAGAAGCGGCTCGACGGCGTCTCCTCCGAGGCGATGAGCGCGCTCATGGCGCACGACTGGCCCGGCAACGTGCGCGAGCTGCGGAACATCCTGGAGCGGGGCGCGGTGGTCTGCACCGGCCCGGTGATCCAGCTCCCCGACCTCGGCCTCCCCGGCAAGCCGGAGGCCGCGCCGCGGCCCGGCACGCTCGCCTCGCTGGAGGAGGTGGAGCGGCGGCACGTCTCTGCGGTCCTGGCGCACACCGGCGGCAACGTGAGCCAGTCGGCGCGCATCCTCGGCATCGACCGGGTCACCCTCTACAACAAGATGCGGAAGTGGGGGCTGCGCCGGGACGGCGAGGACGAGCCGCCCCGCGACGGCGACGGCGGCGCGCGCTGAGCGCGCGCCGGCCCCGCGCCCCCCGCGCGCGCCGCGCGCTCCGAGGGCCCCGGCGGACCGCGTGCGCCCCGGCGCACGTGCGGCCCGGCGCCGCGTTCACGCCTCGTGACGTGACGGGTCGTGAATGGGCCGCGCGCTCCTGCCGCGCCCGGACGCCCGTCGCGCGCCGCCTGCGACCGGCTGCCACGTCGAGTTCCTCCGCACCGTCGAGCTTCTCTCCACCGGCGCCGCCGCGGCCGCAACCCCGCGTGATCACGGGCGGTCGCACCCCGCTCCGGTGAAGGGGCGCTGAGGAACTCGACAGCCGCGGGACCCGCGCCGCGCGCGGGCGCACGCCGCACCGCGAGCGTAACCCACCGTGAACACGCCGCTCTTCGCTCGCGCGCGCCGCCGCGCCCCGGCTGGCGCGCCCCTTGCCATAGGGATCCGCGGGAGGACGGCGACAGATGACCTGCCCGTACTTGAAAGAGGTCTCGATGGTGTTCTGCCGGGCCTACCCGGTGAAGAAGCTCGTGCCGATCGACCGGGTCACCACGGCGAGCACCTGCGAAGGCGAGGCGTTCAAGACCTGCCCGCTCTTCCGCGAGGCGCTCGAGCGAGCCGAACGATCGGCCGACGCGGACTCCCATCCCTCACCCGCAGGGCCGAAAGGAGCGACGCCATGATGTTCGCATTCGTCGTGATGGTGGTCGGAGTTGCGGTGCTCGGGACCATGAACCTCGTCGCGGCGCACGGCTGACCGCACCCGCCCGGAGACAACCATGAAGATCGGACGCAGAGGGTTCTTCAAGATCGCGGCAGTGACGGTGGGGGCCGCCGGCGCGTCGGCGGCCACCGCCGCCGCAGCGGCGCACGGGGCGGCGGTGGACGGGCCAGGCGTGCTCGTCGACACGACCCTCTGCGTCGGCTGCCGCGCGTGCGAGGCGGCGTGCGCCGAGGCCAACCACCTCGCGCCGCCCCCCGAGGACGCCAACGTCTTCGACCAGAAGCGCGACATGCACGAGCAGGCCTTCACGGTGGTGAACCGCACCGAGAAGGCGCCCGGCATCGAGCGCTTCGCGAAGAAGCAGTGCATGCACTGCCTGGCGCCGGGCTGCGCCTCGGCGTGCCCGGTCAAGGCGATGACCAAGTCGCCCGAGGGGCCGGTGGTCTACAACCCGAACCGCTGCATGGGCTGCCGGTACTGCATGATCGCCTGCCCGTTCGACGTGCCGAAGTACGAGTACGGCTCGAACGCGCCGCGCGTGCGCAAGTGCACCTTCTGCGCCGAGCGGCAGGCGAAGGGCCTCAAGCCGGCGTGCACCGAGGTGTGCCCCTCGGGCGCGCTGACCTTCGGGAAGCGCAGCGAGCTCCTCGAGGTCGCCAAGACCCGCATCTACACGAACCCCGACCGCTACGTGCACCACGTGTACGGCGAGCGGGAGGCCGGCGGGACGAGCTGGCTGTACATCACCGACGTCGACCTGGAGCAGCTCGCGTTCCGGACCGACGTGCCCGAGCGGCCCATCCCGGACCTCGCCTCCGGCGCGCTCTCGGTGCCGCCGTTCGTGATGACGCTCTGGCCGCCGCTGCTGATGGGCATCTACGCATTCTCCAACCGGCGCGAGAAGCTCGAGCAGGCCGAGTCGGAGCAGGGGAAGGAGGAGCACCATGGCTAACGCCACCGCGGTCGCCCAGCACTCGTTCGTCCGGGAGAAGATCCTGCTGGGCATGAGCTGGAAGGAGTACCTCCGCTCCCTGCTCACGCCGACGAACGCCGTCGCGACGTTCATCCTCATCATCGGCGTCCCGCTGCTCGTCTACCGCTTCGCGGCGGGCCTGGGCGCCACCACCAACCTGTCGCAGTCCGCTCCCTGGGGCCTCTGGATCGGCTTCGACATGATGACCGGCATCGTGCTCGCCGCCGGCGGGTTCACCATCGGCTCGGCGGTGCAGCTGTTCGGGCTGAAGGACTACCACGGCATCGAGCGCCCCGCGATCCTCACCGCCTTCCTCGGCTACGTGATGGCGGTCATCGGCCTGCTCGCCGACCTGGGCCGACCCTGGAACATCGTCATGGCGCTCTTCAACTTCGGGACCGCCTCGGTGCTGTTCGAGGTCGCGTGGTGCGTCATGTGCTACACGACCGTCCTCCTGCTCGAGTTCACCGTGCCGTTCTTCGAGTGGCTCGGCTGGCGGCGCATCCACGCGGTGCTGAAGAAGGCGCTCATCGCGCTCACGGTGCTCTCGGTCATCTTCTCGACCATGCACCAGTCGGCGCTCGGGTCGCTCTTCCTGCTCGCGCCCACCAAGCTCCACCCGCTCTGGTACACGCCCTACATCTTCGTCTTCTTCTTCGTCAGCGCGATCATCGCCGGCCTCAACATGGTGATCTTCGAGAGCGCGCTCTCGCACCGGATCTTCCAGACCCGGGTCGACCACCACGTGGACGTGGACAAGCTGACCATCGGCCTCGGGAAGGCGGCCGCGGTGGTGATGTTCGCCTACTTCTTCCTGAAGCTGCAGAGCGTCGTCGACGGGCACGCCTGGGGCTACCTGGCCACCGGCTACGGCGCCTGGTGGCTGGTCGAGGTGGTCGGCTTCGTGCTGCTGCCCTCGCTCGTGTTCGCCTACGGCGCGCGCAACGGCAAGGTGAAGCTCATCCGGGCGGCCTCGGTGGTCGGCGTCCTCGGCGTGGTGCTGAACCGCCTCAACATCTCGGTCATCGCCTTCAACTGGAACCGGGTGGACCGGTACGTGCCGAGCTGGATGGAGATCTGGGTGTCCATCACCCTCGTCACCATCGGCGTGCTGGCCTACCGCTGGATCGTCAACCGCATGCCCATCCTGCGTGGGGACCCGGCGTTCCCCGCGGAGCACTGAAAGGAGGAAGCCATGGCCTACGACCTGCTCTCCGTTTACCCGGCCAAGCTCCTCGAGTACGGACTCGGGATCGCCTACCTGCTGATGTTCATCCCGTTCTGGCGCTACGTCCAGGGCGGCAAGCCGGCGGCGGCCGAGGTCCGCGCCCCCGCCCGCGTCCCCGCCGCGGCGCCCGCGCCGCGCCCGGTGGCGGTCCGGCCCGCGGTGGCCGGCTGGTTCCAGGTGCCCGCCGGCGTCCACCTGCACCCCGGCCACACCTGGGCGCGGCTGGAGTCCGACGGCCTGGTGGCGGTGGGCGTGGACGACTTCGCCCACAAGCTCGTCGGGCCGGCCCGGGTCGAGCTGCCCAGCGTCGGCGCCAAGGTGGCGCAGGGCGAGCCGGCGCTCGAGATCGGCGACGGCGAGAAGAGCGTCCCGATGCTCTCGCCCATCGACGGGACGGTGGTGGCGGTGAACGCGGCGGCGCGCGAGCGGCCCGACGGCGTCGAGGACCCGTACGGCGCCGGGTGGCTGTTCAAGGTGAAGGCGCCCCGCCTCGCCGCGAACCTCCGCCAGCTCTTCGCCGACAGCGCCGCGAACCGGTTCCTGGAGGACGCGTCCGAGCGCCTCGCCATGCGGATGAGCCCCGAGCTCGGCCGCGTGCTGCAGGACGGCGGCGTGCCCATCCACGGCATCGGCCGCGCGCTGGCCGGCGACGACTGGGACGAGATGGCCCGCACCTTCTTCCTGACCTGAGAACGGAGACCACAGCCATGACGCTCAAGCTCTCGTGGTGCGGTGCGCTGGCCGGGCTGCTGCTGGGTGGCAGCGCGCTGGCGGGCGACCTTCCCAACCTGCCCCCGGAGCTCCCGCTCCCGCAGGGCGGCGACAGCCCGGGCCAGGTGACGTTCCGGCACGACAGCCACGTGGACTCGGCCAGGCCGGACTGCGTGTCCTGCCACCCGCGCCGGTTCGGGATCCTGGGCCGCTCGGTCAAGGAGAAGAAGCAGGCGGTGACGCACGCCGCGATGGAGAAGGGCGAGTCGTGCGGAGCGTGCCACGGCAAGCAGGCGTTCGGGTTCGACGACTGCACCATGTGCCACGCGCAGTGAGGGGGGCGCGTCGGCGGTCCCCGGCCCACTCGCTCCGGGGCCGGGGGCCGCAGGCGCGGATGAGGGCGCCCGGTGACGGGCGCGGGCTCGCAGTCGGGAGGAAGCCATGCAGAGCGTTCTCGAGATCCTCCAGTCGATCGGCGTCTTCACCCTCGGCATCCTGGCCCGGTTCGGCCTCTTCCTGGCGATGGTGGCGGTCATCGTGGTCCCGGCGCTGGTCATCGCGCTGGTGGTCCGCGGGCGCGCCGAGCGGCGCGAGCGCGCGCTCGGGATCCGCGACGTGGACGGCGTGCCGTTCCGCCCGGACCTGTTCTACGCGCCCGGCCACCTCTGGCTGCACCGCCGCCCGGGCGGGCGCGCGGTGGAGCTCGGGCTCGACGGCATCGCGCAGCGCCTGATGCCGGCGGTCACCGCGGTGGACCTGGCGCGGCCGGGCACGCGCGTGGCCCGCGGCGAGACCATCGCCACGCTGCACGGCGGCGGGCGCGCGCTGGAGATCCCCGCGCCGGTGGACGGCACGGTGGTGGGCGTGAACGTCTCGGTGGTGCGCGACCCCGCGCTGGTGAAGCGCGAGGGCTACGGGCGCGGGTGGCTGGTCGCGTTCACACCGGCGGACGAGGCCTACGCGTCGATGCCGCGCGCCGGCGCCGCGGAGTCGTGGATGCGGCGCGAGGCGCAGCGCTGGAACCAGTTCGTCGAGCACCAGCTCGGCTTCGCCGCGGCCGACGGGGGGACGCTGGTCGCCCCGGCCCCGTGGCTCGTCGGCGAGGAGGGGTGGGCCGCGCTGACGAAGGCGTTCCTGCGGCCGTGAGGGCCGCGGTCGCGGCGGTGCGGCGAACGGCCGCGCCCGCACG
>NZ_BAZG01000099.1 GCF_000964525.1 Anaeromyxobacter sp. PSR-1 | reverse complement strand
AGGCCGTCGTCATCTCGCGGCCGCTCGTGCCGGTGCGCCGCGTGACGCCGCCCACCTCCGCGCGCCAGCAGTTCCCGGTGGCCCCGGGCCCGCGCGCGCTCGGCGAGGTCCGCGAGCTCAAGGTGGTCCCCGGCTCGCTCGGCCGCGAGCGCGAGTTCATCGACGTCTCGCGCGACAAGCGCCGCGGCCGCCAGCCCGGCCGGCCCATCTCCGAGGAGCAGGCCAAGAGCCTGAGCGGCAAGGAGCTGCTCCAGGCCGCCATCAGCGATCGCGCCTACATCCCGATCCGCGGCAAGAAGAAGAAGCCGACCAAGAAGGGAGCCAAGACGCAGATCACCGAGAAGGCCGAGCACAAGAAGGTCATCCGCATCGAGGAGTCGATCTCCGTCTCCGAGCTCTCCCAGGTGATGGGCGTGAAGGCGTCCGACCTCATCCGCAAGCTGATGCAGATGGGGAAGATGGTCACCATCAACGCGCAGATCGACGCCGACACCGCCGCGATCCTGGCGCTCGAGCACGGCTACACCGTCGAGAAGAAGGGCTTCGAGGTCGAGGAGTTCATCCCCGAGGTCGAGGTGGACGAGTCGAAGCTCGTCATCCGGCCGCCGGTGGTGACGGTGATGGGCCACGTGGACCACGGCAAGACGTCGCTGCTCGACGCCATCCGCCAGGCCGACGTGGCCGCCGGCGAGGCCGGCGGCATCACCCAGCACATCGGCGCCTACTCGGTGAACACGCCGCAGGGGCCCATCACGTTCCTCGACACCCCCGGCCACGAGGCCTTCACCGCGATGCGCCAGCGCGGCGCGCAGGTGACCGACCTGGTGGTGCTGGTGGTGGCCGCGGACGACGGCGTGATGCCGCAGACGGTCGAGTCGATCAAGGCGGCCAAGGCGGCCGGGGTCACGATCCTCGTGGCCATCAACAAGGTCGACAAGCCCGGCGCCTCGCCCGAGCGCGTCATGCAGCAGCTCACCGAGTACGAGCTGGTCGCCGAGCAGTGGGGCGGCACGACCATCATGCTGCCGGTGTCGGCCCGCACCAAGCAGGGCATCCCCGAGCTGCTCGAGTACATCGCGCTGCAGTCCGAGGTGCTCGAGCTGAAGGCGAACCCGGACAAGCTCGCCGCCGGCCGCGTCATCGAGGCCAAGCTGGAGAAGGGGCGCGGCCCGGTCGCCACCGTGCTGGTCGAGGAGGGCACCCTCCGCGTCGGCGACGCGCTGGTCACCGGCGTCCACTTCGGCCGCGTCCGCGCCATGATGAACGAGCGCGGCGAGCAGGTGGACGACGTCGGCCCGGGCTATCCGGTCGAGGTGCTCGGCCTCTCCGGCGTGCCGGTCGCGGGCGACGAGTTCGACGTGGTCGAGGACGAGAAGGCGGCCAAGGAGGTCGCCCAGCACCGCGCCACCAAGCAGCGGCAGAAGGAGCTCGGCGGCGTCAAGAAGGCCACGCTCGAGGACCTGTTCGCGAAGTCCAAGGCCTCCGGCCAGAAGGTGCTCAACCTGGTGGTCAAGGCGGACGTGCAGGGCTCCTCCGAGGCCGTCAGCCAGGCGCTGGAGAAGGCGGCCACCAAGAAGGTGGGCGTCAAGATCCTCGAGTCCGCCGTGGGCGCCATCACCAAGTCGGACGTGCTGACCGCGGCCGCCGGCAACGCGGTGATCGTGGGCTTCAACACCAAGCCCGAGAGCGAGATCGAGAACATCGCCAGCCAGCAGGGCGTGAAGATCCTCCTGTTCGGCATCATCTACGAGGCGGTGGACCGGATCCGCGAGGAGATGGCCGGCCTGCTCGAGCCGATCATCAAGGAGAAGCCGCTCGGGAAGGCCGAGGTCCGCCAGGTCTTCAACATCCCGCGCGTGGGCCAGATCGCCGGCTCGGCGGTCACCGAGGGCGTGGTGAAGCGCACCGGCCACGTCCGCGTGGTCCGCGACCGCAAGGTGGTCTTCACCGGGAAGATCGGCTCGCTGAAGCGCGTGAAGGACGACGTCCGCGAGGTCGCGCAGGGCTTCGAGTGCGGCATCGGCGTGGACGGCTTCTCCGACGTGAAGCAGGGCGATATCCTCGAGGTGTACGAGCTCGAGGAGATCCGCCCGTCGCTCGACTAGGGCGTCGCGGGGCGGGGCCTCCGGGCGCCGCCCCGCGCCACCTCGCCGGGATCGCGCCGGCCCCCGCGGCCGCGCGCCCCGGCCCCGCGCCCGGGCCAGGGCACGCGCCGGAGGCGCCATGTTCGTCGGAGTCCTCAGGCTGACGCTGCACCTCCCCGAGCCCGGCTCGCTCAAGTCGAAGCGGCACCTGATCCGCTCCGCCCTGGACCGGGTGCGCGCGAAGTTCAACGTGTCGATCTCGGAGGTCGCCGAGAACGACCTGTGGCAGCGGAGCGTGGTGGGCGTGGCCGCGGTCGGGAACGATCACGGCTTCGTGAACGAGGTGCTCGACAAGGTGGCCGACTTCGTCGGCTCGATGCACGGCGGGCAGATCCTGGTCACCGCGCGCGACATCGAGATCGTCCCCTACGGCGACGGCATCGGCGAGGGCACCATGCGCACGCTGGCGGAGGCCGAGGGCGCGCCGTCGTGGGGCGACGAGGGCGCCCGCGAGCAGGAGCCGCGCTTCCCGAGGCCGAGGCCGCGGCCGCGCGAGGAAGACGAGCACCAGGACGAGGGAGACGACGAGCCGTGACCACCCACAACCGCCCCGCCCGCGTGGCCGAGGAGTTCCGGCACGAGCTCTCCGCGCTGCTGGCGCGCGGCCTGAAGGACCCGCGCATCACCGGGTTCGTGACCGTGACCGGGTCGAAGATGTCGCCCGACCTGAAGGAGGCCACGGTGTACGTGTCCATCCACGGCGACGAGCGCGTGCGCAAGGACACCTTCGCCGGGCTGCAGGCGGCCGCCGGCTTCCTGCAGCGCGAGGTGTCGCGGGCGCTGCGGCTGCGCAACACCCCGCACCTGCGCTTCGTCTACGACGAGTCGGTGGCGCGCGGCGACCGCATCGAGCGGCTGCTGCGCGAGGCGCGCACGCAGGGGCAGGAGCCCGCCGCGGACGTCGAGCCCGCCCCGGGCGCGGCGCCGGACGACGAGGCCGAGGAGTAGCGGCCGCGTGCGCCCGGGCGTGCTCGTGGTGGACAAGCCCGCCGGCCCCACCAGCTTCGAGGTGGTGCGCCGGATCCGGCGCGCGCTCGGCGCCGCGCGGGCCGGGCACGCCGGCACGCTCGACCCGGCCGCCACCGGCGTGCTGGCGGTCTGCCTCGAGGACGGCGTGAAGCTGCAGCAGTTCCTCTCCGACGGCGACAAGGCCTACGACGCCACGGTGGCCTTCGGGGCGGCGACGAGCACCGAGGACGCCGACGGCGAGGTGACCGCGCGCGGCGACGCCTCGGCGCTGACCGAGGACGCGGTGCGCGCCGCGCTCGCCGGCCTCACCGGCGACATCGAGCAGGTCCCCCCGATGTACTCGGCGGTCCGGGTGGGCGGGCGGCGCCTGCACGAGGCGGCCCGCGCCGGGGAGACGGTGGACCGCACGCCGCGGCGGGTGCGCGTGCACGCGCTCGAGCTCGGCGCGCTGGACGCCGCGCCCGGGCCGGACGGCCTGCGGCGCGCCCGGGTGGCGGTGCGCTGCGGGAAGGGCACCTACGTCCGCACGCTGGCCGCCGACCTGGGCCGTGCGGTCGGCGTGCCCGCCCACCTGGCGGCCCTGCGCCGCACCATGGCGAGCGGCTTCGACCTGTCGCGCGCCATCGGCCTGGAGGACGCCGAGGCGCTCGCGCGCGAGCACGGCCGCGAGGCGCTGGCCGAGCGGGTCGTGCCCATGGCCGAGGCGCTGGGCACGCTCGCCGCGATCCGGCTGGGCGAGCGGGAGGCCTGGGATCTCGTGCACGGGCGCCCGGTGGCCCGGCCGCCCGGAACCCCCGGGATGGTGCGCGCGCTCGCGCCGGACGGTCGCCTGCTGGCGGTGTGCGCGCCGGGCGAGGGCCGCCTGCGCACCCTGCGCGTGTTCCTGGGCCCCTCCGACCTCCGGGCGGGCCCCGCCCAGAATCGTTGACTCCCCCGCCGCGATCGCTTAAGACCGCGCATTCACGACGCTCACTGCGGCCCGAGGCGCGCGCCTTCGCCCCCGCGGCGGTGAGCGGAACCGACGAAAGGAAGAAGCTATGGCGCTCGTCCAGGACAAGAAGCAGGAGCTCGTGCAGAAGTACAAGCGGCACGAGAAGGACACGGGCTCTCCGGAGGTGCAGGTCGCGCTGCTCAGCGAGCGGATCGCGTACCTCACCGAGCACTTCAAGACGCACAAGAAGGACCACCACAGCCGCCGCGGCCTGCTGAAGCTGGTCGGCCAGCGCCGGCGCCTGCTCGACTACCTCCGGACCATCGACCAGGGTCGATACAAGACGCTCATCGACCAGCTCGGCATCCGCAAGTAGCGGGGGTCGGGACGGCGCCCCGGTCGAACGGCCGGGGCGCTGGCGCTTCCGGGAACGGGGGCGCCGCCGCAGTGTGAAGTGAACGCGCCCGCAGGACCGGGCCGCGCGAGGGACGCCGAGGGCGCTTCCGTTTCCGACTGGGCCGCCTCTCCACGGAGAGGCGGCGGAGTGAGGAACAGAGGCACCTTCGAAGGCCCGAGGGCGAACCGGCCCCGCGGGACCAGCGGGACGATCGCGGCCGCAGCGCGGCCGGCGCGTCCCGAGGAAGGTGCACATGACGCCCATCCAGAAGACCGCCACCGTCGGCGGCAAGGAAATCCTGCTCGAGACCGGCAAGGTCGCGAAGCAGGCGCACGGCTCGGTCTGGGTCCGCCTCGGCGACTCGATCGTGCTCGTCACCGCGGTCTCCGCCGCGGAGAAGAAGGAAGGCATCGACTTCTTCCCGCTGACGGTGGACTACCAGGAGAAGCTGTTCGCCGCGGGCCGCGTCCCCGGCAGCTTCTTCCGCCGCGAGGGCCGCCCCACCGAGAAGGAGACGCTCACCTCCCGCCTGGTGGACCGCTCCTGCCGCCCGCTGTTCGCCGAGGGCTACTCGAACGAGACGCAGGTCATCGCGACCGTGATCTCCTTCGATCAGGAGAACGACACCGACGTGCTCGCGCTCACCGGCGCGTCGGCGGCGCTCCACATCTCGGACATCCCGTTCGGCGGCCCCATCGCCGGCGTGCGCGTCGCCCGCGTGGGCGGCCAGCTCGTCGCGAACCCGACGCTGGCCCAGCGCGCCGAGGCCGACCTCGACGTGGTGATGGCGGCCTCCCGCGACGCCATCGTGATGGTGGAGGGCGGCGCGCAGGAGGTCTCCGAGGCGGTGATGATCGAGGCGCTGCTGTTCGGGCAGGCCGCGGTCCAGCCGCTGCTCGACGCCCAGGACGCGCTCCGCGAGGCCACCGGCAACAAGCCGCGCCGCGCCTTCGACCCGCCCAAGAACGACGTCGAGCTGCGCGCCAAGGTGAAGGCGCTCACCTGGGAGAAGGTGAAGGAGGCCTACGGCCGCAACGAGAAGCACGACCGCTACGGCCGGCTCTCCGAGATCAAGAAGGAGCTCCTCCAGGCCCTCAAGGAAGAGGCGGCCGGCGACGCGGCGAAGCTCGCGACGATCGCCCTCCGCGAGAAGGAGATCAAGGGCTACTACGAGGACGTGAAGTACGAGTACATGCGCAAGATGATCACGGACGAGCGCCGCCGCATCGGCGGCCGCGGCATGGCCGACATCCGCAAGATCACCTGCGAGGTGGGGCTGCTCCCGCGCGTGCACGGCTCCTCGCTCTTCACCCGCGGCGAGACCCAGGCGCTGGTGGCCACCACGCTGGGCACCGCCGAGGACGAGCAGCGCGTCGAGATGCTCACCGGCATGGTCTTCAAGAAGTTCATGCTGCACTACAACTTCCCGCCGTTCTCCGTCGGCGAGGTGAAGTTCCTGCGCAGCCCTGGCCGCCGCGAGATCGGCCACGGCGCGCTGGCGGAGCGCGCGCTCCGCGCGGTCATGCCGCCCGAGGACGCGTTCCCGTACACGGTCCGCGTCGTCTCCGACATCATGGAGTCGAACGGCTCGTCCTCGATGGCGTCGGTGTGCGGCGGCTGCCTGTCGCTGATGGACGCCGGCGTGCCCATCAAGGCGCCGGTGGCCGGGATCGCCATGGGCCTCATCAAGGAGGGCGAGAAGATCGCCATCCTCTCCGACATCCTCGGGGACGAGGACCACCTCGGCGACATGGACTTCAAGGTGTGCGGCACCGCCGCGGGCATCACGTCGATCCAGATGGACATCAAGATCGGCGGCGTGACCCGCGAGATCCTCGAGCAGGCGCTCTCGCAGGCCGCCGACGGCCGCAAGCACATCCTGGGCGAGATGGCGAAGGCGCTCTCCGCGCCGCGCGGCAGCATCAGCGCCTACGCGCCGCGCATCACGACCATCAAGATCCGGCCGGAGCGCATCAAGGACATCATCGGCCCCGGCGGCAAGACCATCAAGGACATCACCGCCCGCACCGGCACCTCGATCAACATCGAGGACGACGGCTCGGTCTCCATCGCGTCGCCGAACCAGGACAAGGTGGAGGAGGCGATCAAGATGATCCGCGGCCTCACCCAGGAGGCCGAGGTCGGCCGGATCTACCTGGGCACGGTCCGCAAGATCGCCGAGTTCGGCGCCTTCGTGGAGATCTTCCCGGGCACCGACGGCCTCATCCACATCTCCGAGCTCTCCGACAAGCGCGTGAAGAGCGTCTCCGACGTCCTCTCCGAGGGCGAGGAGGTGATGGTGAAGGTCATCTCGGTGGACCGCTCCGGGAAGATCCGCCTCTCGCGCAAGGAGGCCCTCGCCGACACCGCCAAGAAGGCGGAGGGCGGCGCCGAGGCCCCCAAGGGCGAGCCGGCGAAGTAGGCACGCGCCGGGGGCCGCGAGGACGCCGATGCCCGTGACCGTCCGAGTCCGCCGCGTCGGCAACCGCGGCCCCCCGCTCGATCTCCCCCGCTACGAGAGCGCCGGCGCGGCAGGCCTCGACCTGCGCGCCGACGAGCCGTTCGCGCTCGCCCCCGGCGAGCGGCGGCTGGTCCCGACCGGCCTCGCGCTGGAGCTCCCGCCCGGCCACGAGGGCCAGGTGCGGCCGCGCTCCGGCCTGGCCGCGCGCCACGGCGTCGGCATGGTGAACGCACCGGGCACCATCGACGCCGACTACCGCGGCGAGGTGGGGGTCATCCTGGTGAACCACGGGCAGGCGCCGGTGGCGTTCGCCCGCGGCGATCGCATCGCCCAGCTCGTGATCGCGCCCGTGGTCCGGGCCGAGCTCGAGCTGGTGGACGCGCTGAGCGACAGCGACCGGGGCGCCGGCGGCTTCGGCTCGACCGGCCAGTAGCCCCACGGAGGACGCCATGATCCCGCGCTACACCCGGCCCGACATGGGCCGCATCTGGACTTCCGAGCACCGCTTCCGCATCTGGCTCGACGTGGAGCTGGCCGCGTGCGAGGCGATGGTGCGCCTGGGCGAGGTGCCGCCCGAGGACTTCGAGGCGCTCCGCAAGGCGTTCGACGGCTTCGAGTTCTCCGCCGCCGACGTGGCCCGCATCGACGAGATCGAGCGGACCGTGAAGCACGACGTGATCGCCTTCCTCACCTTCGTGGAGGAGAAGGGCGGCCCGGCCGCGCGCCACCTGCACAAGGGCATGACCTCGTCGGACGTGCTCGACACGACGCTGGCGGTGCAGCTCCGCGACGCGAGCCGGCTGCTGCTCGCCGGGGTCGACCGCGTGCTCGCCGCCGTGCGCAAGCGCGCGTTCGAGCACCGGCTCACGCCGATGGTGGGCCGGAGCCACGGCATCCACGCCGAGCCGATCACCTTCGGGCTGAAGCTCGCCGGCTGGTACGACGCCTGGACGCGCCGCCGCGCCGCGCTGGCCCGCGCCGCGGACGGGGTGGCGGTCGGCAAGATCTCCGGCGCGGTGGGCACGTTCGCGAACGTGGACCCGCGGGTGGAGGCGTTCGTGATGGAGAAGGTCGGCCTGCAGGGCGGGGAGGGCGCCGCCACGCAGGTGGTGAACCGCGACCGGCACGCCGAGCTGTTCACCGCGCTGGCGCTCTGCGGCGCCACCCTGGAGCAGCAGGCGGTCGAGGTCCGGCACCTGCAGCGCACCGAGGTCCGCGAGGCGGAGGAGCCGTTCACGGCCGGCCAGAAGGGCTCCTCGGCCATGCCGCACAAGCGCAACCCCATCCTCTCCGAGAACCTCACCGGCCTGGCCCGGCTGCTGCGCGGCTACGCGCTCGCCGCCATGGAGGACGTGGCGCTCTGGCACGAGCGCGACATCAGCCACTCCTCGGTGGAGCGGGTGATCGGGCCGGACGCGACGATCGCGCTCGACTTCGCGCTGCACCGGTTCGCGGGCATGATCGAGAACCTGCGCGTCTACCCCGAGCGCATGCGCGAGAACCTGGACCTCACCGGCGGCCTGTACGAGGCGCAGCGCGTGCTGCTGGCGCTGGTCGGCAAGGGCGTGGCCCGCCAGCAGGGCTACGTGTTCGTGCAGCGGAACGCGATGAAGGTCTGGGAGGAGAAGGTGGACTTCCGGACCGCGCTGAAGCGCGACCCCGACGTGAGCCGCCTGCTCACGGCGGAGGAGGTCGACGCCTGCTTCGCGCTCGACTACCACCTGAAGCACGTGGACACCATCTTCCGCCGGGTGTTCGGCGAGGCCTGAGGCGCGCCGCGCCGGGGGAGGACCCGCGCATGCTCCGCCTGGAGGAGTCGGTCGGCGCGCTGGACGTGACCTCGCGGCTGGCCCGGCCGCGCGCGCTGGCGGTGCTCGCGCTCGCGCTGCTCGGCGCCGCCTGGGCGGCCCGCGCCGCGCTCCCGGCGCTGGCCGGCGCGCTGGCGGTCGCCGCGGCGCTGCTGGCCATCCTGGGCGGGCGGGCGGTCCGGGCGCGCGTGGCCGGCGGCATCGTCTCGGTGCGCCCCGCGGCGCCGTTCGCGGCGGCGGTGACGCGCCCGCTGGCCGCGTACGGCACGGCGGCGGTGGAGACCGTGGCGGACGCGCGCCGCCGCCGCGCCGAGGCGCTGGCGCGGGGCTACGCGGCGCGCGCCGGCGCCGAGCTCCCGAGCTGGCTCGCCCCGCGCACCACCCCGGGCACGCACGACCACCTCAGGCGCATCGTGCTGCTGCCGGTCGGCGCGGGCGAGCCGCTGGCGGTGACCGCCTGGCTGCCTCCCGAGGACGACCTCGAGCCGCTGCGCCGCGCCCTCGCCGCGCGGCTCGCCTGAGCACCGCTCCCGCCCACCCCTCGACGGGCTCGGGGTGAGCGGAATGCTCGGATCCGCTCGGGGTGAGCCCGTCGAACCCCGAGCGTGCGAGGCCTGGGCCGGCGCGCCTCAGCGCCTCGGCAGCGTGAAGCGGAACGTGCTCCCCGCGCCGAGCTGGCTCTCGACCTCGATGCGCCCGCCGTGCGCCTCCACGAGCCCCTTCGCGATCGAGAGGCCCAGCCCGCTGCCGCGCCGCGAGCCGCTCTTCCAGTAGCGGTCGAACACGTGCCGGAGCTGCGCCGGGGCGATGCCGGGCCCGTCGTCGCGCACCTCCACCCGCGCCTCGGCGGGCGCGAGCGCCGCGCGCACGGTGACGTGCCCGCCGCGCGGGGTGAACTGGAGCGCGTTCCCCACCAGGTTCGAGAGCACCTGCAGGATCCGCTCGCGATCGCACGGCACGGGCTCGCGGGCGCCGGCGGTGTCGGCGGCGAGCGCGACGCCGCGCTCCAGGGCCAGCGGCGAGAGCCCGGCCAGCGCCTCCTCCAGCACCGCGTCGAGCGGCTCGGGCCGGGGCTCCACCACCAGCCGGCCGGCCTCGATGCTGGACAGGTCGAGCAGCTCGCGGATGAGCCGGTCCATCCGGGCGGCCGAGCGCTGGATGGTCTCGGCGTGCCGCCGCAGGCGGGGCGCGGCGCCGGTGCGGAGCAGCAGCGCCGAGGAGAGGTAGATCGCCTCGAGCGGGTTCTTCAGGTCGTGCGAGACGATGGCGAGGACGTCGTCGCGGGCGCGGATGGCCCGCTGCGCCTCGTCGTAGAGCCGCGCGTTGTCCATGGCCACGCCGGCGCGGCGGCCCAGCTCCTCCGCCATGGCGAGGTCCTCCGGGCCGTAGCGGCGGTCGGCGCGGCTGGCCACGAGGGTGATGGTCCCGAGCGTGCGGCCGCGGGCCGACAGCGGCACCACCATCGCCGAGCAGGTCTCGAGCGCGCGGTCGGCGGCGAGCGCCTCGGCGTCGCGCCCGCCGCCCTCGAGCAGGGAGGCGGGCAGCTCCGGGTACAGCTCGGAGCGCCCGGTCCGCATCACCGCGGGCGCGCCGGAGGGCGCGTCCGGTCCGGGCGGGAAGCGCCGGCGCCAGGCGGCGGACAGCTCGGCGCGCGCCGGGTCCACGTGGGCCTCCACCACCGGCGGCGCGCCGCCGGCGAGCCCCTCGGGCAGCTCCACCCAGCACCAGTCGGCCACGCCCGCCACCGCCAGCCGCGCCACCGAGGCGAGCGTCTCCTCCCAGTCGAGCGACGACGCGAGCAGCGCGCTCGCCTCGCCCAGGAACGCCGCCCGCCGGTGCGCGCCCTCCGCCTCCGCGCGCGCGGCCCGCTCCGACTCGTACAGCCGCGCCCGCGCCAGCGCCTGCGCCGCCACCCGCGCCAGCACCGCCAGGAAGATCCGCTCCTCCTCGTCGAAGTGCCGCCGCGCGTGGAACACGAGCGCGAGCGCGCCGAGGCAGCGCCCCTCCGCCTCGAGCGGCACCGCCGCCAGCGCCAGGTCCGGGAGCCGCTCCAGCCGCGCGGCGCGCGGGAAGCGCTCGGCCAGCTCGCGGCGGCTGTTCAGGAAGTGCGCCTCGCCGGCCACCATGCTCGCCGCCACCGGCCCCGCGCCGCGCTCCAGCGGCAGGAGCTCCAGGCGCGCCCGATCGCCCTCCGGCAGGCCGGCCGCGTGGACGAGGCGCGCCACCCCGCCGGCGCGCTCCACCAGCCACAGCGCGCCCTCCTGCGCGGCCATGGCGTCGAGCGTCCGCTCGACCAGCGCGCGCGCCACGTCACCGCGCGTGACGGCGCGAGACAGCGCGGCGGTGATGGCCTGGAGCTGCGCCGTCCGCGACGGGTGGCCCGCCGTGGGGGCGTGGGGGAGGGGCGCCTGCGCCCGGCCCTGGAGCCCTGCGCGCATCGGAGCGCCACATAGCCCGCCGCGCCGGCGGGTGCCGCGCGCGCGGCCCGGGCAATCGGGGTGCAGGGTGGGCGCGGGCGGCCGGGGGATCGGCCGCCGGAGCCCCGGCGAGCCTCAGGCGAGGTGACCCGTCGCGCGGAGGTTCCGCTCGATGCGGGCGGCGACCGAACCCACCTCGGACGCGAACGTCTCGCCGGTGAGCTTCTCGAAGACCTCGATGTACTTCCGCGCCAGCATCACCCGCACGTCGTCGGTGAGCGGGGGCGGGGTGCCGTGCCCGGAGAACCCGTGCTCCTTGATGAGCCACTGCCGGATGTTCTCCTTGTCCAGCATCTCCTGGTCCTCGCCCCGCGCGAAGCGCGCCTCGTAGCCGTCGGCCACCCAGTAGCGCGAGCTGTCGGGCGTGTGGATCTCGTCGATGACGACCAGCTTGCCGTCGGCGATGCCCATCTCGTACTTGGTGTCCACGAGGATGAGGCCGCGGGTCCGCGCCCACTCCTGGCCGCGCTGGAACAGCCGCCGCGCCACGGCGGTGGCCTCCTTCCAGACGTCCGGCGCCACCAGCCCCTGCTTCAGGAGCTCGTCCTCGCCGATGGGCTCGTCGTGCTTGCCGTACTCGGCCTTGGTCGAGGGCGTGATGATGGGCTCGTCGAAGCGCTGGTCCTTGCGCAGCCCGGCCGGCCAGGCGATGCCGTAGTCGGCCTTGCCGGCCTGGTAGTCGCGCCAGAGCGAGCCGGTGATGTAGCCGCGGATGACGATCTCGATGGGCAGCGCCTTGGCGCGCTTCACCACCATCACGCTCGGATCCGGCACCTCGACGATGTGCGTCGGCGCGATGTCCTTCACCTTGTCGAACCAGAACGCGGTGAGCCGCGACAGCACCTCGCCCTTGAACGGGATGGTGCCGAGCACGTGGTCGAACGCGGAGATCCGGTCGGTCGTGACCATGACGATCCGGTCGCCGCGGCTGTAGTTGTCGCGGACCTTCCCCCGGTACAGCTCGCCGAGACCGGGGAGGTCGAGCTGCCGGAGCGTGTGCGGGAGCTGGGCCCGCAGCTTGTCGTCGGGGATCATGGGCGGGATGTTATACGTGGCGGGCGCACATGCACCCGGGAAAAATCCGCCTCGTGCTCCACCGGCCGCAGAGCGCCGACAACGTCGGCGCCGCCGCCCGGGCGATGAAGAACTTCGGCCTGTCCCGCCTCGTGGTGGTGGCCCCGGCGGCCTGGGGCGGGCCGCCGCGGACCCCCGGAACGGGCGCGGCCACCGCCCGCGACGACGTGCTCGCCCGGGCCCGGCGCATGGCCCGGAAGGCCTCGGACCTGCTCGACCGGGCCGAGATCCACGACGACCTCCGCTCGGCCATCGGGCCCGCCACCTGGGTGTGCGGGACGACCTCCCGCGCGGTGGAGGGGCGGCCCTGGCTCGAGCCGCGCGGCCTGGCGGCCGAGCTGGTCCGGCGCTCGGCGCAGGGGGAGGTGGCGGTGGTGTTCGGGGAGGAGCGCCGCGGGCTCTCCGACGCCGAGCTGGAGCTGTGCCAGGCCGTCTGCACCATCCCGACGGCCGCCGCCTACGACTCGATGAACCTGGCGCAGGCCGTGGCGGTGATCGCGTACGAGGTGGCGCGCGCGGCGCCGCCGCCCGGCGCGGCGCCCGCGGAGGCGCCGCCCGGCCGCGGCGGCGACGCGCCGGCCCGCATCGAGACCGTGGAGGCGCTCTGGGCGCGCGCGCAGGCGGTCCTCGGCGCCGCGGGGTACCTGAACCCGCAGAACCCGGAGCACATCCTGGCGGACTTCCGGCGGCTGCTCGCGCGCGCCGACCCCACGCAGCGCGAGGTGGAGCTGCTCCTCGGGGCGCTGCGATCGCTCGACCGCGCGCTGCGGCTGCCGCCGCGGGGCGGCGGGACGGCCTAGGCCGCGGGAGCCGCCTCGGCGCCCTGGTTCTTCTTCCGCGACTTCTTCCAGGCGGTGAAGTGCTCCTCGCACAGGCCGTGCTGGAACACCTTCTTCTTGCACTCCGGCTTGGAGCAGGCCACCCAGCGGGCCGGCTTCGCCTCGAGCTCGCCGCGGCGGAACTTCTTGTAGTGGAAGAAGCAGAGGCCCTTCGCACGGTACGCGCGCTTGCAGCCGGCGATGGTGCAGCTCTTCTTGCCGCCGCCCTTCGGGGCGGGGGCCTTCTTCTTGGTCTTGGTGGTCGTCTCGGCCATAGAGGGGCGGTGGTTACCAGACCCGCGGCCGGAGCGCAACAGCGCGGGGGCCGCGGCCGGCCCGGATCACTCGCCCAGCACCTGCCGCGCCTCGGCCCGCGCCTGCTCGTGCACCGGCACCTCGGCGAGCAGCACCTTCTGCGTCCGCTCCGGGCTGCCGGCGCGCCGCAGGCGCAGCTCCACCTCGCGCCCCACGCCGGCGGTCGAGACGTACCAGCGCAGGCGCGAGGGGGTGTGCACCACGTGCCCCTGGATCGACGTGATCACGTCGCCCACGCGCAGCCCCGCCGTGGCGGCCGGGCCGCCGGCCGCCACCTCGGTGATCTCCACCCCGCCGGGCGGGACGCCCTGCTGCGGGGTGAGCTCGCGCACCGACACGCCCAGCCAGCTCCGCACCACCCGGCCGCGATCGCGGAGCTGCCCCACGATCTCCTTGGCCATGTTGATGGGGATGGCGAAGCCGATGCCCTGCCCGGTGGCGTTCACCGCGGTGGCGATCCCGACCACCTCGCCGCGCAGGTTGAGCAGCGGGCCGCCGGAGTTGCCCGGGTTGATGGACGCGTCGGTCTGGATGAAGTCGTAGGTGCCCGGGCGGCCCACCGGCGAGATGTCGTTGCGGCCGGTGTGGCTGATGATGCCGAGCGTGACCGAGTGGTCGAGGCCGAACGGGCTGCCGATCACCATCACCCACTCGGCCACGGTGATCCGGTCGGAGTCGCCCAGCGGCACCACCGGGAGCGGCCGCGGCGTCTCCACCTTGAGCAGCGCCACGTCCGACTCTCCGTCGAGCCCCACCACGCGCGCCGGCAGCCGCGGGACGCCGCCCCCCAGGTCCACCTCGACGCGGTCGGCGCCCTCCACCACGTGGGCGTTCGTGAGCACCCAGCCGTCGCGCTGGATCACGAACCCCGACCCGATCCCCCGGCGCGGCCCGTCGTGCAGCTTGTCGAACAGCTCGCGCAGGCCGTCGTCGCCGCCCTGCTGCGGCGGGTCGGGCTGGAGCGTCACCACGCCGACCACCGCCGGGATGGCCGCCTCGGCGAGCCGGGAGAGGTCGGGGAGGCCCGCCATCGCCTGCGGGGGCGGCGCGGAGGACCGCGCGGCCTCGGTGTAGAGCGCCCCGCGCGCGGAGGCCC
>NZ_BAZG01000100.1 GCF_000964525.1 Anaeromyxobacter sp. PSR-1 | reverse complement strand
CGTGACCATCGAGCCCTCCCGCCAGCAGCTCATCGGGCTGCGCACCGCGCCGGTGATCCGGGGCGAGGTCGGCGGCGCCTGGCGCACCGCCGGCCGCGTCGCCATCGACGAGACCCGCGTGCACCACCTCAACGTGAAGGTCGGCGGCTTCGTCGAGCACGACCACTCCACGTTCATCGGCAAGACCGTTCGCCGGGGCGAGCCGCTCTTCGCGATGTACAGCCCCGAGCTCCTGGCCGCGCAGGAGGAGTACCTGCTCGCGCTCCGCACCAGCCGCTCGCTCGCGCAGGGCGGCGCGGAGGGCGCCGGGACCGCGCTGGTGCAGGCGGCCCGGCGCAAGCTGGAGCTGTGGGACGTGCCGGCGGCGGAGATCGCCCGGCTGGAGAAGACCGGCGAGGCCCGCAAGGACCTCACCTTCCACGCGCCGGCGAGCGGCGTCATCACCAAGCGCGACATCGTCCCCGGCATGCGCATCGAGGCCGGCTCGATGCCGTTCGAGATCGTGGACCTCTCCCGCGTGTGGGTGCTGGCGGACGTGTACGAGAGCGAGCTCAGGCACGTGAAGGTGGGCCTGCCCGCCACGCTCTCGCTGAAGGCGTACCCGAACCGCCCGTTCAAGGGGAAGGTCGTGTTCATCGACCCGCTGCTCGATCCCAAGACGCGCACCGCCAAGGTGCGCATCGAGTTCGCGAACCCGGGCGGCGAGCTGAAGCCGGAGATGTTCGGCGAGGTGCTGCTGCACGGCGCGCGGACCGAGGGCCTGGTGATCCCGGCCGACGCGGTCATCGACTCCGGCACGCAGAAGGTGGTGTTCGTGGCCGCGGGCGAGGGCCGGTTCCAGCCGCGCGAGGTGCGGCTCGGCGACGGCGACGGCCGCCACGTCGAGGTGGTGGAGGGCCTGCGCGAGGGCGAGCAGGTGGTGACCGGCGCGAACTTCCTGGTGGACTCCGAGTCCCGGCTGCGCGCGTCGCTCGCGGCCATGGCCTCGGGCGCGAAGCCCGCGCCGCCCGGCGCGGCCGGTGCGCCCCCCGCCGCCGCGCCCGCGGCCGGCGCCGGCGACCACGCGCAGCACGGGGGCCACTAGGCCATGATCAAGCGCATCATCAGCTTCTCGGCGCACAACCCGTTCATCGTCCTCGGCGCCACGATCGTCACGCTGGTCGGCGCGTGGTGGACGATGAAGAACATCCCGCTCGACGCGCTGCCGGACATGTCCGACACGCAGGTCATCGTCTACTCGAAGTGGGATCGCAGCCCGGACATCATCGAGGACCAGGTGACCTACCCCATCACCTCGGCGCTGCTGGGCGCGCCGCGGGTGAAGGCGGTCCGCGGCTTCTCGGACTTCGGCTTCAGCTACGTCTACGTGATCTTCGAGGACGGGACCGACATGTACTGGGCGCGCACCCGCGTCCTCGAGTACCTGTCCAAGATCACCCCGCAGCTGCCGCAGGGGGTGACCACCGAGCTCGGACCCGACGCCACCAGCGTGGGCTGGGTGTTCCAGTACGCGCTGGTGGATCGCACCGGGAAGCACACCTCCGACGAGCTGCGCTCCACGCAGGACTGGTTCCTGCGCTACGCCGTCCAGAGCGTGCCGGGCGTGTCGGAGGTCGCGACCGTCGGCGGCCAGGTGCGCCAGTACCAGATCACCGTCAACCCGAACGCGCTCGCGTCCTACGGGCTGCCCATCGACGCGGTGGTGCAGGCCGTCCGCAGCGGCAACAACGACGTGGGCGGCCGCCTGGTGGAGCTGTCCGGGCGCGAGTACATGGTCCGCGGCCGCGGCTACGTGAAGTCGATCCAGGACCTCGAGAACCTGGTGCTGCGCGCGGAGGGCGGCACGCCGGTGCTGGTGAAGGACGTGGCCACCGTGGCGCTCGGCCCGGAGATGCGCCGCGGCATCGCCGACCTCGACGGCGAGGGCGACGTGGTCGGCGGCATCGTGGTGATGCGCGCCGGCGAGAACGCGCTCAACGTCATCGAGCGGGTGAAGGCGAAGCTCGAGGAGGTGAAGCCGTCGCTGCCGAAGGGCGTGGAGGTGGTGACCACCTACGACCGCTCCGAGCTCATCGGCAAGGCCATCGAGAACGTGAAGGGGAAGCTCCTCGAGGAGATCCTCATCGTCTCGCTGGTGATCCTGGTCTTCCTCTGGCACGTGCCGTCCGCCATCGTGCCCATCGTCACCATCCCGGTGTCGGTCGCGCTCGCCTTCATCCCCATGTACTTCATGGGCCTGAACGCGAACCTCATGTCGCTCGCGGGCATCGCCATCTCCATCGGCGTGCTGGTGGACGGCGCCATCGTCGAGGTGGAGAACGCGTACAACAAGATCCACCACTGGATCGCCGACGGGAAGAAGGGCGACTTCCACAAGGTCCGCCTGGAGGCGCTGCTGGAGGTGGGCCCGGGCGTCTTCTTCTCGCTGCTGGTGGTGGCCGTCGCGTTCATGCCGGTGTTCACCCTGGTGGACCAGGAGGGCCGGCTCTTCCGCCCGCTCGCCTACTCCAAGAACCTGGCCATGGCGATCGCGGCGCTGCTCGCCATCACGCTCGACCCGGCCATGCGCATGCTGTTCGCCCGCGTCGAGCCGTTCCGCTTCCGCCCGCGCCCGGTGGCCTGGGTCGCGAACCAGGTGCTGGTGGGCAAGTACTACTCGGAGGAGCGGCACCCCATCAGCCGCTTCCTGCACCGCATCTACGAGCCGCCCTGCCGGTTCGTGGTGAAGCACGCGAAGACCACGCTGGTCGTGGCGGCGCTGCTCGTCGCCACCTCGATCCCGGCGTACCTCGCGCTCGGCCACGAGTTCATGCCGCCGCTGCGCGAGGGGACCATCCTCTACATGCCGTCGGCGGTGGAGCCGGGCATGTCGGTCGCCGAGGCGCAGCGCGCGCTGCAGGTGCAGGACAAGATCCTGAAGACCTTCCCCGAGGTCGAGCGCGTGTTCGGCAAGGCCGGCCGCGCCAACACCTCCACCGACCCGGCCCCGTTCACCATGATGGAGACCACCATCGTGCTGAAGCCGGAGGCGCAGTGGCGCGAGCAGCCGCGCTGGTACTCCTCGTGGGCGCCGGAGTGGCTGAAGGGCGTGCTGCGCACGGTCTGGCGCGACCGGATCACCGAGGACCACCTCATCTCCGAGATGGACGAGGCGCTCCGGCTCCCCGGCATCTCCAACGCCTGGACCATGCCGATCAAGGGGCGCCTCGACATGCTCTCCACCGGCATCCGCACGCCGGTGGGCATCAAGGTGGCCGGCGCGGACCTCGCCACGGTGGAGAAGGTGGCGAAGGACATCGAGTCGGCGGTGCAGCACGTGCCCGGGACGCGCAGCGTCTACGCGGAGCGCGTGGCCGGCGGCTACTTCCTCGACTTCGTGCTGAAGCGCGAGCAGCTCGCCCGCTACGGCCTGTCGGTGGACGCGGCCAACATGCTGGTGATGACCGCGGTGGGCGGGGACAACCAGACCACCACGGTGATGGGGCGCGAGCGCTACGGCGTGAACGTCCGGTACGCGCGCGACTACCGCGAGGACCTGGACGCGCTGAAGCGGGTGCTGCTGCCGCTGCCGAACGGGCAGGGGCAGATCCCCATGGAGGAGATCGCCGACGTGGTGCTGGCGCAGGGCCCGTCGATGATCCGCGACGAGAACGGGCTGCTGGCCGGCTACGTGTACGTGGACTTCGACACGTCCAAGGTGGACGTGGGCCGGTACGTGGACCAGGCGAAGGCGAAGGTGGCCGAGCTGGTGAAGCCGCCGCCGGGCTACGCCATCTCCTGGAGCGGCCAGTACGAGAACATGATCCGGGTGAAGGAGCGGCTGAAGCTCATCATCCCGGTGACGCTCGTGCTCATCTTCGCGCTGCTCTACATGAACACGAAGAGCGCGTTCAAGGCGTCGCTGGTGATGCTGGCGGTGCCGTTCTCGGCCATCGGCGCGGTGTGGCTGCTGTGGCTGCTCGACTACAACGTCTCGATCGCGGTCTGGGTGGGCCTCATCGCGCTCATGGGCCTCGACGCCGAGACCGGCGTGTTCATGCTGCTCTTCCTCGACCTCTCCTACGACGAGTACCGCAAGAAGGGGCTGGTGAAGGACGAGGACGGGCTGGTCGAGGCCATCATCCACGGCGCGGTGAAGCGCGTCCGCCCGAAGGCCATGACGGTGTTCGCCGCGATGATGGGCCTCTTGCCCATCATGTGGTCCACCGGCACCGGCGCCGACCTCATGAAGCGCATCGCCGCGCCCATGGTCGGCGGCCTCGTGACCTCGTTCCTGCTCGAGCTGCTCGTCTACCCGGCCGTCTACTTCCTGTGGAAGAAGCGCGAGCTCGGCAAGCCGCTGCCGGAGGAGGCGGAGGTCGCGGCGGCGTAGGGGCGGGGCGAGGCGAAGCGGGGTCCCGCCCACTGCGGAACCCCGCTTCCGGTCACAGCTGCGACAGCCCGCCGTCCACCGGGAGCTCCGCCCCGGTGGTGAACGTCGCGTCGAAGGCGAGGAACAGCGCCGCGCGCGCCACCTCGCCCGGCGACCCGATCCGCCCCATGGGCGTGAGCTCGTTCCCCTCCTTCTCGAACGCCGCGACCTCCTCCTTCGACGCACCGGTCACGCCCAGCGTCGGGGTCGCGGTGAAGCCCGGGCTCACCGCGTTCACGCGGATCCCGCGCGGCAGCAGCTCCGTGGCGAACGTCCGCACGAACGACCGGACCGCCGCCTTCGCCCCCGAGTAGGCGCTCAGGCTGGGTACGCCGAGCTCGTCGGCGACGGAGGTCGTGAAGACGAACGCGCCGCCGTCGTGCACGAGCGGCGCGAGCCGCTGCGCCGTGAAGTAGGCGCCCTTCGTGTTGACCGCGAAGGTGCGGTCGTACTCCTCCTCGGTGACGCGATCGAACGGGGTCAGCTTCGAGAACCCGGCGTTGACGAAGGCGGCGTGGATCCGGCCGAGCTCCCGCTCGACGAGCGCGCCGAGCGCGGCGATGTCGGCGAGCTTCGAGGTGTCGGAGCGCACGACCCGCGCGCGCGGTCCGAGCTCGCGCCGCGCCGCCTGCAGGCCCTGCTCGGTGCTTCCGGTGACCAGCACCTCGGCGCCGTCCTCGAGCAGCGCCCTGGCGATCGCCAGCCCGATGCCTGCCGTGCCGCCGGTGACGACGGCCTTCCTGCCGTTGAACCTCTCCATGAAAGACGCTCCTGTTCGTGAATGGAGGGCTCACTTACCGGGCCCTGCGCCGCTGCGCGCCCACGGCCGGATGATCCGGGAGCACGAACGGATTAGGACCCTCTGCATGAACGGACCATCCGACCCGCGCGGAGCGGGCCTCCGCGCCGCGAGCCATCGCAGCGTCGTCGGCGTCGAGCTGCGCGTGACGCCCGCGGGCGACCTCGTGCACCCCGCGATCGCGGACCATCACGTCAGCGTGCACGCCGGGCGCCCGGTTCGCGTCTCCTGCCCCGCGAACGGCGCGCCGTCCATCCGGACGCGCGGCGAGGTGAACGTCTTCCCCGCGGGCGTCTCCGACGCCTGGACCGAGGACGACGAGAGCCGGACGGTGGACGTTCGCGTGCCGGACCCGCTCGTGCGGCGGGTCGCGGAGGAGATGGGCCTCGATCCCGGCCGGGCGAGCATCGCCCCGCGCTATCACCTCCGCGACGTCCGGATCGAGCACATCGCCTGGGCGCTCGAGGCGGAGCGGCGCGCGGGCTTCGCGAACGGGATGCTCTTCCGCGAGAGCCTGGGCCTGGCGCTCGCGGTGCATCTGCTCTCCCGGCACCGCGCGGCGACCGTTCCACGCGGCGGCCTCTCGAAGGACCAGCTTCGTCGGGTGGTCGACTGCGTCGATGCGCACCTCGACGCGGACCTCTCGATCGCGCGGCTCGCGCGCGAGGCGGGCGTGAGCGCGCCGCACTTCAAGGTGCTGTTCAGGCGTGCCATGGGGGTGCCCGTCCACGCGTACGTCGTGCAGCGCCGGGTGGAGCGGGCGAAGACGCTGCTGCTGCGAGGCGGCCTGACGTCCGGCGAGGTCGCGCTGCAGGCCGGGTTCGCGCACCAGAGCCACATGGCGAGGTGCATGCGGCGCGTGCTGGGCGTCACCCCGGGGAGCATCGCGCGCGCTCGCGCGTGAGCCGGGGGCCGCCCGGCAGCCCGGCGCCGATCCCCGCGCGCCTACCGCGCCTCGGCCGCCGCCGCCAGCAGCGCGTCGTTCTCGGCGCGCGTGCCGATGGTGATCCGGATGCAGCCCTCCAGCCCGGCGTAGTGGTCCTGGCGGCGGACCAGGATGCCGCGCGAGAGCAGGTGATCCCAGGCCGCCTTCGCGTCCGGCGTGCGGACGAGCAGGTAGTTCGCGGCGCTGGGGTAGGGCCGCCAGGTCCGGTGCGCGGAGAGGGCCTCGAGCACGCGGGCGCGCTCGGCCTGGATCCGCGTCACCAGCTCGCCGACGTAGCCGGGCGACTCGAGCACCGTCTGCAGGATGGCGCCGGTGTGGACCGGGATGCAGAACGGCGGCAGGCAGGCGCGGACCACCGCCGCCACGCCCGGCGACGCGAGCAGGTAGCCGGCGCGGACGCCGCCCAGGCACCAGGACTTCGAGAAGGTGCGCAGCACCGCCACGTGGCCGTTGGCGCGCGCCAGCGGGCGCGCGTCGCTCCCCGCGAACGCGTGGTACGCCTCGTCCACCACCAGCACCCAGCCCTGCTGGCGGGCGCGCTCGGCGAGCCGCTCCACGTCGCCGGTCGCGAAGAGCTGGCCGGTGGGCGCGTGCGGGTTGGGGAGGAACAGGACGCCGCCGGCGCCGTCCATGGCGGCGAGCAGCGCGTCCATGGGGATGGTGAACCCCGGCGCGAGCGGGATGCCGCGCCACGGCGTGCCGGTCGCGATGCTGCCGCCCTTGTAGTAGGGGAACGCCGGCACCGTGTCGACGACGGTGCGCGCGGCCTGCGTGAGCGCCAGCACGAGCAGGTTCGAGCCCGGCGCGAGCACCACGCCCTGCGGGTCCCAGCCCTCGTGCCGCGCCACGGCGTCCCGCACGTCCTCGGCGTGCAGCTCCGGGTAGCGGTTCCAGGCGGCGCGGGCGATGCGCTCCAGCGCGCGGGCCTTCAGCTCGGGGGGGAGGTCGTCGGGGCTCTCGTTCTGGTCGAGCTTCAGGCGCGCGTCGACCTTCGCGTACGGGTAGTCGGCGACCGAGGCGAGGTGGGGCTTGAACGCGTTCACGCGCGAGAACCTACCACACGGACGCGCAGACCTCCCCCAGTCGGGACGGTCGGAGGCCGGGTCGGGAACTCCCGACACGTCGGCGCGCAACCCCGCGAGATCCGGGGCGGGGCGGGCTGGCAGGGGCCGTGCACAACGAGGGGGCGGATGGCCGGACGGACGGCCCCAGCGAAAAAGGAGAAGGTCATGGCGAACAAGAACAAGGTCCCCGCTCTCGTCGGCGCCGGCATCGGTCTCGCGGTCTTCCTCGCGGTCGCGCTCCTCCCCGCGCTCCTCTACGGCGGCTACGCGGGCGTGCTGCTCGCCGGCGGCATCTTCGGCACCCCGGTCACCGCCTCGATCGGCGTGAAGGCGCTCATCGTCTTCGGCATGGTCCTCGGCGTCACCGCGGTCGCCTCGCTCTTCGCGGTGGCCGGCGCGGCCGCCGGCGCGGCGGTGGGCGCGCTCCTCGGCGCCACCACCCCGGCCGCGAAGAAGGCCGACGAGAAGGCCTAGCGGCCCGAGCTCCGAGGCAACGTCCGGCATCCGCAGGAGGGCCCCGGCACCGCGAGGCGCCGGGGCCTTGCCGTCCCTGGGGCCCCCGCGGCGCTCACCGGGTCCGGCCGAGCGCCGCGTCGATGGTCTCGGCGAGGTAGCCCGCCGCGAGCCCGACCGTGCGCGGCCCCGCGCCCTCGCCGCCCACGATCCCCGGCGCGACCTCCATGACGTCGCCGCCCGCGAGCCCCACCTCGCTCCCCAGCCGGCGGACGAGCGACGAGACGAACGCCGGCGTGAGGCCGCCCGGCTCCGGCGTGCCGGTGGCGTCGGCCCACTCCTGGTCGGTCCCGTCGATGTCGTTCGAGAAGTAGACCGAGGAGACGCCGGTCGCCTTCACGTGCGCCAGGATCTGGTCCAGCGCGGCGCGCGGGTCGGCGAGCACGTCGGCGGCCCAGAACTGCCGCACGCCGAGCGTGGACTCCCAGTGCGCGCGGTCGCGCCCGGAGGCGCGCGTGCCCACCTGCACCAGCCGCCCGCCGCGGCCCACCAGCTCGTTCGCGTGGTACGACCAGGTGCCGAAGCAGTAGCGGATCCCGAGCCGGTCCTCGAGCAGGTCGGTGTGCGCGTCGATCTGCACGATGCCCATGCCGGGCCAGCGCGGCGCGAGCGCCTTCACCACCGGCCACGCGGTGGAGTGATCGCCGCCCACCGCGAACACGCGGGCGCGCGGGTTCGCCTCGAGCACGAGCGCGAGCGCCCGCTCCGCGATGGAGAGCGGCGACACCGGCAGAAGCGCCGCCTCCTCCGCCGGCAGGTCCGGGTAGAGCGCGCGCCGGCTGGCGGCGAGCTGCGCCTCGCCCAGCATGTCGTCGTGGAGGAGCTGCGGGACCACGAACACGTCGCCGAGGTCCACCACGCCGTCGGCGCGGTCGCGCGCGCTTCGCGACGGATCGTCCTCGAGCAGCCGCTCGCGGATGGCGGCCGGCCCCAGGTTCGCGCCGCGGCGGAAGCCCGCCCCCACGTCGGAGGGGATCCCGAGCACCACCGCGCGGGCGGTGGCGGCGCGCTCCAGGTCCTCGCGCCAGCGCGCGCGGATCTCGGCCTCGTCGTCGGCGCCGTAGAGCCGGCGCTGGAGCGCGAGCTGCTCGGACTTGCCGCTGGAGACGAGGTGGATGCCGCCGCCGGCGGGGCGGAGGAGGAGCGCGAGCGTGTCGGTGAGGTTCACGCCCGGAGGTTAGCCCCGCGCGGGCGACGGCGCACCTCCGCGGCGGGGGCGCGGCGCGCCGGCGCGAACCTACTCGGACCGCGACAGGACGAACTTCGCGAACGCGACGTCGGTGCCGGTGACGTGGTCCTGGAGCCACCGCTCGACGAAGGTGGAGACGCGCGCCGCCTGCAGCCCGGGCCCGCCGCGCTTCTCGTGCTCGTCGGAGAGCGCGATCAGGCTCGCGACGAAGCCGTCGTGCTCCGCCTTGTGCTGCGCGTAGCCCGGGTACTCCACCTGCCGCATCCAGGACTCCTCGGCCCCGAAGTGCGTCACGCAATAGAGGCGCAGGTACGAGAGCAGGATGCCGACCTCCTGCCGCGAGGTCTGGCCCAGGCTGGACACGAAGCGCTCGGCGCGGCGGAACAGCTCCTGGTGCTGCGCGTCGATCTCCTCGATCCCGACCGCCAGGGCCGGCGTCCACGCGATCATGGCTCTCCTCGCTCGCTCATCGGGGCGCGCAGCGCCCGCCCGGTGAACGCCGAGAGTACCGCAGGGGCCGGCCTCCGGCCCACCCCACCCGCGCGCGATCGGCGCGGGGGAGCGCCGCGGCTTGCGCTGGATCAGGAGCGGCGCCGCGCCACGGCCCCGAGCGCCCGGGTGCAGCCGTCCACCAGGCGTTCGGCCTCCTCCGGCCCGCCCCAGCCCAGCAGCGCCGGGTTCTTCGGCTCGAAGAAGATGGCCGACAGGAAGAACTGCGCGATCTCGTCGCGGACCCGCGCGGGAAGGTCGTCCGGCGAGCGCAGGTCGTCGCCTCGCGGGTGCTTCACCGGCACCGCCAGGATGCGGTCGTTGCGCACGCGGCCGTTCGATTTCGAGTCCTGCTCCAGGCGCACCACGCCCACCGGGCGGCACGGCACCACCACGCCGGGGAAGCTCACCGCGTCCCAGTAGACGAGCGCGTCCACCGGGTCGCCGTCCGGCGCGCGCGTCCCCGGGACGAACCCCCAGTCGTACGGGTAGGCGAGCCCGAGCGGCAGCGGGCGCGAGACCGTCACCACGCCCAGCTCCGCGTCGTACTTCAGCTTCAGGGTGGCGCCGCGCGGCGACTCCACGACCACGCGCAGCGCGCCGCGCTCGTCGCGCGGGGGGAGCCGGGCGAGGTCGGTCATCCTCTCCACATGCCGGGGCACGCCCCGCCGGGCAATTGCATGACCGGTGGGGACCCGACCGGTGTCCCCGCTCGGCGGGCGGCCGGCCGTGCGCCGCGGGGTCGGCCTGCGCGCGGGCCCCGGCGGCGGTATCCTCGGGGGCGAGGAGGCGCGCGATGCACGAGAACCAGGAGCTCGTCCCGGTGGCGTCGTTCGAGAGCCTCTCCGAGGCCGAGGTCGCGCTCGGCCTGCTCGAGGCCGAGGGCATCGAGGCGGTGGTGCAGGACCGGCCGCTCGCGTCGCTGCTCCCGCCGATCGCGCTCGCGAACGGCGGGCTGGTGCTGCTCGTCCTGCCGGACGAGCTGGAGAAGGCGCGCGAGGTGCTCGCGGCGCCGGACGCGGCCGGCACCGAGGACGCCCCGCTCCCGCCCGGCGGCGCGCCGGGCGAGCGCGAGTGAGGCCTCACCGGGCGTGAATGCGGCCGCTCACGCCTTCCAGGCGCGCACGAACTCGACCAGGGTCCGGACCGCGAAGCCGGTCCCGCCCTTCGCGACGTAGCCCTGCTCCTTGCCGGTGTGCGACGGCCCGGCGATGTCGAGGTGCGCCCAGGGCGCGTCCTTCGCGAACGCGTGGAGGAAGTGGGCAGCGGTGATGGCGCCGCCCCAGCGCTCGCCGGTGTTCTTGAGGTCGGCGCGGTCGCTCTTGAGCTGGTCCTTCAGCGCCTCGGTCATGGGCAGCCGCCACACGTCCTCGCCGGCCGCGCGCGCCGCCGCGAGCACGCCGTCCGCGACCGGGCCGTCCGGGCCGAACAGGCCGGCGGTGCCGTTGCCGAGCGCCACGATGCAGGCGCCGGTGAGCGTCGCCACGTCGATCATGGCCGCGGGCTTCAGGGTGTCCGCCGCCCAGGACAGGACGTCCCCGAGCACCAGCCGCCCCTCCGCGTCGGTGTTGGTGATCTCGACGGTCTGGCCGTCGTGCGCCACGAGCACGTCGGACGGCTTGTAGGCGCGGCCGCCCGGCATGTTCTCGCAGGCGCCCAGCACCGCGTGCACCGGGAACGGGGGCTTCAGCGCGGCGACGACCTGCATGGCGCCGAGCACCGCGGCGCTGCCCGCCATGTCGGTGTTCATGGTGACCATGCTCTCGGTGGGCTTCAGCGAGAGGCCGCCCGAGTCGAAGGTGATGGCCTTGCCGACGAGCACCACCGGCGCCTTCCGCCCGGCGGCGCCGCGCGGCACCCAGCTCACCTTCACCAGCCGCGGCGGCTCCGCCGAGCCGCGCGTGACGCCCAGGAACATCCCCATCTTCAGGGCCTGGATCTCCTTCGGCCCGCGCACCTCCACGGCGAGGCCGGCACGCCGCGCCACCTCGGAGGCCGCGCGCGCGAGCAGCTCCGGCGTGCAGTCGGCCGGGCCCAGGTTCACGAGATCCCGCGCCCACGCCACCGCGCCCGCGAGCCGGCGGGCGAGCTCGAGCGCGTCCTTCACCGCGCGGGCCCTCTCCTGCGACGGCGGCACCAGCACCGACACCTCCGACACGCCGGGCGTCCGCGCCGGATCGTCCTTCTTGTAGCGGGAGAACCGGTAGGTGCCGAGGAGCGCGCCCTCGGCGAGCGCGCGGGCGGCGCCGGGGAGCGCGTCGCCGTCCAGCTCCGGCGCGGCGAGCGCGAGCGTGCGCGCGCCGGCCTTCCCCGCGCCGCGCGCCGCCCTGCCCGCGGCGGCCCGCAGCGCCTCGTACCCGTCGCGCGCCCAGGCCTCCAGCGCCTTCGCGCGCGCGCCCATCCCCATCAGCACCACGCGGCCGGCCCGGGCGCGCCCCAGCGTCGGCAGCGCGAGCTCCTGCCCGGCCTTCCCTGCGAACCGCTCGGCGCGGGCGGCCGCGAGCAGTGCGCCGTCCAGGAGGCGGTCGAGGTCCTTCACCGCGCCGGTCCCGCCGCCGCGGACCTCGTCCTCGAACACCGGCAGCGCCAGCGCGTCGGCCTCCGCCTCCGCCGGCGCCGCCCCTGCCGCCCTCACCGCGATCCGCTCGATGCCTCGGGACATGCGTGCTCCTCCACGGGTGTGTGGAGGCGTCGTTTAGCACGGGGAGGGCGACGGCGCCGCCTCGATGGCGTTCAGCGCCGCCGCGTCCTCCGCCGCCTCGCCCCGGCGCCGGCGCGCGGGCCGGTCGCGGGCGCGACGCCGTCGCGCAGCCACGCCGCCTCGCGCTCCAGCCAGGCGCCCAGCGCCTCTGCGACCGCGGCGACGCGCTGCGAGCGCCGCACGTCCGCGTGCATCACGAGCCACAGCGTGCGCGGCGGCGGCGCGCCGCCCACGTCGACCTGCACCAGCGCCGGGTCGGCGGCCCCGAGGAAGGCCGGCAAGGCCGCGACGCCTCCCCCGGCCGCCGCCGCGGCGTGGATCACCGCGAGGTCGTTGCTGCGCAGCGCGAACGGACGCGCCCCGGCGCGGCGCTCCAGCCACTGCTGCTGCGGCACCTCGCGCAGGCTGTCGTCGTAGCCGAGGAACCGCCAGCCGGAGGGCGCGTGCGCGGCGAGGTAGGCCGGGGTCGCGTAGGCGGCGTAGCGCAGCTCGGCGACGCGGCGCACCACCAGCCCGGGCGCCGACGGGCGCTGCAGGCGCAACGCCAGGTCGGCCTCGCGGCGGTCGAGGCTGGCGCTGCGCGTCTCGGCCACCAGCTCCACCACGATGCCGGCGTGCCCGCCGCGCAGCGCGTCCAGGTCGCGCGCCAGCAGCGCGGTGGCCAGGCTGGGCGGCACCGAGACCCGCACCGTGCCGGACAGGGGCGCGCTGCCCAGCGCCTGGCGCTCGAAGGCGAGCGCGTCGTCCTCGAGCCGCCGCGCCGGCTCCAGCAGCCGCTCGCCCTCGACGGTCGGGCGCCACCCGCGCGCCAGTCGGTCGAACAGGCGCACGCCGAGCGTCGCCTCCAGCGCGTCCACGCGCCGCGCCACGGTGGTGTGCTCGACGCGCAGCTCGCGCGCGGCGGCGGACAGGCTGCCCAGCCGCGCCACCGCCACGAAGTGCCTCAGGTCGTCCCAGTCCAGCATCGTCCGTGCATTTTCGCACACCGGATGGGCGGTCTCCTGGAGGTTCCGTGTGCGGGCGCACGGCCTATCGTGCCGCCATCCACGACCCAGGGAGCCAACCCCCATGCACACCGAAGCCATCCACCTGCACCAGCCCGGCGGCGCCGCCGCGCTGCAGCCGGCCCGCATCCACCTCGCCGCGCCCGGTCCGGGCGAGGCGCTGCTGCGCCATGCCGCCATCGGCGTGAACTACGTGGACGTGTACCACCGCAGCGGCCGCCATCCGCTGCCGCCGGGCCCGGCGGTGCTCGGCGTCGAGGCCGCCGGCGTGGTCGAGGCGGTCGGCGCCGGCGTCGAGGGCGTCGCCGTCGGCGACCGCGTCGCCTGGGCCGGCGGCCCGCCGGGCGGCTACGTCGGCCACCGGCTGATCGCCGCGGATCGCCTGGTGCGCCTGCCGGCCACCCTCGGCGACGACGACGCCGCGGTGCTGCTGCTGCGCGGCACGACCGCGCACATGCTGCTCGCCCGCGGGGCGTCGCTGCGCGCCGGCGACGCGGTGCTGATCCACGCCGCCGCCGGCGGGCTCGGCCTGCTGCTCACGCGATGGGCGAAGCGGCTCGGCCTGCGCACGATCGGCACGGTCAGCAGCGCGGCCAGGGCCGAGGTCGCCCGCGCGAACGGGCTGGACCGCGCGGTGAACTATCGCGCCGAGGACTTCGTGCAGGCGGTGCGCGACTGGACGGGCGGCGAGGGCGTGGCGCTCGCGATCGACGGCGTCGGCGGCGACACGCTGCGCCGCTCGCTCGACGCCGTGCGCCCCTCCGGCACGCTGGCCAGCATCGGCCAGGTCGGCGGCGACGCGGCGCCGGCGGCGCTCGCCGAGCTCGCGAGGGCGCGCTCCGTCGCGCTGGCGCGGCCGAGCGTGCTCCGCTTCATGGAGGACGCGGCACGCTACCGCGAGGGCGCCGCGGCGGTGCTCGCCGCCTGGCGGGACGGCGTGCGCGTGCCGGTGGCGGCGCGCTACGCGCTGCGCGACGCGGCGGAGGCGCATCGCGCGCTCGAGGGCGGCCGCCACGACGGCGCGATCGTGCTGAAGCCGTCCCGCTGAGGGCGGGCGCCCCCCGGCGCGGCGCCGCTACTGCGCCGCCTCGATGCGGCGGACGGCCGTCGGCCGCCTCGGGCGCGCCGCAGGCGGGGACGCGGGTGCTGGTGAGCCGAACAGCCCGCGCTTCTCGGCGCGGGCGGCGGCCGCCTCGCGCAGCCGGGGCAGCGCGGCCGGATCGGCCAGCTCGCCCAGGCGGCGGGCGGCGGCGCGGCGCACGTCGCAGTCCGGGTCGGCGAGGAGCGCGCCGTACGCCGCCTGCCGCTCCACCTCCTCCTC
>NZ_BAZG01000101.1 GCF_000964525.1 Anaeromyxobacter sp. PSR-1 | reverse complement strand
CCCGCGCCGCGACCCCGGTCCCCGCGCCGGCGCCTCCCGACTTGGACGAGGACGAGTCGGAGGAGGCCGACCTCTCCGACGAGCTCGAGGAGGCGGACTTCTTCCTGCAGCAGGGCCTGCTCGACGACGCGCGCGAGGCGCTCCGGAACCTGGCCGCGTTCTACCCGGGCCACCGCGGCGTGGAGGCGCGGCTGGCCGAGGTGGAGCGCCGCCGCGCGCCGGCGGCGCGCGCGGCCGCGCCCGCACCGCCGCACCCGCCGCTCGGCGGGCCGGTGCACGAGACGCCGGCGCTCACGCCGCCGCCGGGCACCGACGACAGCTTCGACATCGCGCGCGAGCTCGCCGAGGAGCTGGGCGCGGCGCCCACGCCGGCGGGCGACGACGGCTTCCAGTACTCGGTCGAGGACGTCTTCAACCAGTTCAAGAAGGGCGTCGAGCAGACCGTCCGCCCCGAGGACAGCGCCACCCACTACGACCTCGGCATCGCCTACAAGGAGATGGGGCTGCTCGAGGACGCGGTGAAGGAGTTCGAGACCGCGCTGCGCGGCAACGACCGCAAGCGCGAGGTGGACTGCCTGTCGATGATCGGCGTGTGCCAGCTCTCCCGCGGCCAGCCGCGCGAGGCCGTCGCCGCGTTCCGGCGCGCGCTCGCCTCCGAGCTGCTGACGCGCGACGCCGCCAAGGCGCTCCATCACGACCTGGGCGTGGCCTACCAGGAGGCGGGCGATCCCGAGGCCGCGCTCCACCACCTCCAGAAGGTCAACCGCGTCGACCCCGGGTACCGCGACGTCGCGGAGCGCGTGCGCGCGCTCGGCGGCGGCCCCGGCAAGGCGCCGGCCGGCGAGGCGCGCGCCCCCGCCCGGACCGCCGCCGCGCCGCCCGCCCCCGGCCCGAAGAAGAACATCGGCTACCTGTAGGACTGCCCGTGAACTATCTCGAATTCTACGAGCTGGCCCAGGAGCCCTTCTCCAACGCGCCCGTCTCGCGCTTCTACTACTCGTCCGCCCAGCACGCGCAGGCGCTCCTCCGCCTGAACCACGCGGTCAGCGCCATGAAGGGGCTGGCGGTGCTGGTGGGCGACATCGGCGCCGGCAAGACCACGCTCGCGCGCCGCATGCTCGACAGCCTGCCGGAGGACGAGTACGAGGCCGCGCTGCTCGTCATCGTCCACTCCGGGATCACGCCGAGCTGGCTCCTGAAGCGCATCGCGCTGCAGCTCGGGGTGGAGAGCCCGGCCGAGGAGAAGCTCGCGCTGCTCGCGCAGCTCTACCAGCGGCTGGTCCGGATCTACGAGTCGGGCAAGAAGGCGGTGGTGCTCATCGACGAGGCGCAGATGCTCGCCTCGCGCGAGATCATGGAGGAGTTCCGCGGGCTCCTGAACCTGGAGGTGCCGGAGCGCAAGCTCCTGTCCTTCGTGTTCTTCGGCCTGCCCGAGATCGAGGACAACCTCCGCCTCGACCCGCCGCTCGCCCAGCGCGTGGCGCTGAAGTACCGGCTGGAGCCGCTCAGCGCCGAGGCCACCGAGGCGTACGTGCGCCACCGGCTCCGCCTGGCCGGCGCCCCGCGCCTGCCCTTCACGCCCGCGGCGATCCAGCGGATCCACGACCACACCGGCGGGACGCCGCGCCTCATCAACACGCTCTGCGACAACGCGCTGTTCGAGGGCGCCATGGCGCGCGCCCGCGAGATCGACGACCGGTTGCTCGACCGCGTCGCCCGCGATCTCGGCATCGAGGCGCCGGAGCGGCCCGCCCCCGGCGCGCCCGCCGTCCGCGGCGGCCGCGAGGGCGGCGGCCTCGATCTCGCCGAGATCGACCGGTACCTGGAGTCGCTCGGCGTCAAGTAGCCCCGGCCCGCCCGCCGCCGTGCCGGCGCGGCGCTCCCACACCCTCACCCACCGCGCCGCCGCCGGCGCGGCCGGGCCCCCGGCGCGGCCCACGCGTTCCTTGGCGCCACGCCGTCCGCGCGAGAGAATCGAGCCCCCTTGAAGAAGCGGACCGTCGCGCTGGTGTTCCTGCTGGTGGTCGTGGGCCTGGTGCTCGCGACCCTGGCGGCGCTGCGCACGCGCTGGGCCGGGGACCGGATCTGCGCGCTGGCCGCGGAGAAGGTGCGGGTGGCCACCGGCCTGCCGCTCTCGTTCGCCGCCTGCCGGATCGACCCGCTCGGCTTCGCGGTGGACGCCGAGGGCGTGGTCCTCGGCCCGCCCGCGGCGCCGGCGTTCGTGGCCGACGCGATCACCGCGCGCCTCGCGCTGGTGCAGGCGCTCGGCCGGCGCGTCCACCTCGACCGGCTGCGCCTGGTCCGCCCGCGCCTGGTCGCCGCGCTCCCCCGCGGCGGCGGCGCGCCGTCCCGCTGCCCCCCCGAGCTCCTGGGCCGCTTCGAGATCCGCGAGCTGCAGGTGGAGGGCGGCTCGGTGGAGCTGGGGCTCCCGGACGGCGGCCACGTCTCGCTGGAGCGGCTGGAGATCCGCTCCGGGCCGCCCGCGCGCACGCTCCGGTCGCTCGCCACGCCGGCGCGGCGGAGCCGGGTGGAGGTCTCCGCCGGCCCGGTCCGGGTGGACGCGGTGGGGCGCAGGTGGAGCGCCTCGCAGGTGCGCGCCCGCGGCGAGATCGCGCTCGACCTGTCGATCGCCGAGATCGCCGGGATCGAGGCGGAGGTGGGCGGGGCGCGGCTCGGGCTGGAGGGCCGCGTGCACGACCTGTGCGCGCCGAAGCTCGACCTCACCGCGCGCGCGGAGGGCAGGGTGGACGCGCTGCTCGCGCTGGCCGGCGTGCACGCGGACGTGGAGGGCACCGCGGCGGTGGAGGCGCGCATCGCCGGCACGCCGCGCGCGCCCGAGCTCTCGGGCTCGCTCCGCACGCGCGGCGTCCGGGTGGACGGGTTCGTCCCCGGCGACGCCGAGGCGGTGGTGCGGCTGTCGGGCCGGACGCTGGTCGTGGACCGGCTGGCGGTCGCGGCGGCCGGCGGGGGCGCGGCGGTGGCGCACGGCACCGTGACCCTCGCGCGCGGGCTGCCGATCGAGGCGGAGGTGCAGCTCGACCGCGTGGACCTCGCCGAGATCCTGGATCGCCTCACCGTGAAGCAGCCCTGGATCACGCTCCGGCTCGACGGCAAGGCGCGCGTGGCCGGGACGCTCTCGCCCCCGGCGCTCGCCGGTACGCTCGCCGCCGACCTCCACGACTTCAAGGCGCTGGGCCGCCCGTACACGCAGGCCCACGGCGACCCCGGGATCGTCTCGTTCGCGCGGGGCCGGATCGAGTCCGCCGTGCGCGTGGACCGCAGCGGCCTGTTCCTGGACGGCGCGCGCGTGGCGGTCGGGCAGGGGACCGTGGACGCGGACGCCGCCATCCACTTCGACGGCGAGCGGGGCTTCCACGTGCGCTGCCGCGGCGTGGCCGATCTCGACGCCCTGGGGCCGCTCGCCGGGATCCCGTGGGCCGGGCGCCTGGCGATCGAGGCGGAGGTCGGCGCGGCGCCCTACGGCAACCCGGTGGTCACCGGCCGCGCCCGCGGCGAGGGGCTCCACTTCCTGCAGGTGGACCTCGGCCACGTGGCGGCCGACTTCCGTTACCGGGACTTCCTGCTCCACTTCCAGGGCGCCGAGGGGACCCGGGGCGAGACCCGCTACCGCGGCGAGGCGGTGGTGGACCTCTCGCGCACGCCCACCCAGATCGTCTCCTCGCGCCTGGAGGCGCGCGGGCGGCTCCGCGACCTGTTCGACTCCGTGATGGAGTGGATCCCGACCACCCGGTACGTGCGCGACGCGCTCGACGCGGAGGTGGAGGCGACCGGGACGGCGCGCGGGCCCGCCACCGCGCTCGACGCGTCCTTCGACGCGCGGCTCGGCGCCGGCACGCTGCTGGGCCGCGCGTTCGACTCGGGCCGCGCCCAGGGCCGCATCGAGGCGGGCCGCACCGCGCGCTTCGAGCGCGCCGAGCTGCGGCGCGGCACCGGGGTGGCCCGCGCGCAGGGCACCTGGGGCATGGACGCGCCGTTCCCCTGGGACCTCGAGGTGGCGTTCTCGGGCGTGCCGCTCGCGGCGCTCGACCTCCCCGGCGGCGAGTGGTCCGGCTCGGCGAGCGGGCGCGCCTCGCTGGGCGGCTCGTTCGATCACCCCGACGTGCGCTTCGCCGCGAACGGCGATGCGGTGCGCGTGGCCGGCGTGGCGCTCGGCACGGTGCAGGCCGGCGGCACGGTGGTGGAGCGCAAGCTCACCCTGACCGGCGGCGCGGAGGGGCTGGCCGGCTCCGCGGAGATCGCGCTCCAGGGGCGCCTGCCGTTCCAGGCGCGGGCCACGGTGGCCATGGACGACGCCGCGCGGCTCTGGCCCGGCGGCCCGCCGCCGGGGCTGCGCATCCGCGTGGGCGGGGAGGGGAGCGCCTCGGGGGAGCTCGAGGACCTGTCGCAGGCCCGGGCCAGCGTGCGCCTCCCCCAGCTCTCCATCGCGCTCGCCGAGGTGAAGGTGGAGGCCGCCGGGCCGGCGGTGCTGACGGTGCGGGGGGAGCGGGTGGAGCTCGCGCCCGTCACGCTGCGCGGCACCAGCACCGAGCTGACCGTCTCCGGCGCGGCCGCGCCCGGCGCGGTGGACCTGAGCGCCTCGGGGACGCTCGACCTGCGCCTCGCCGGCGCGCTCTCGCCGGTGGTGCGGCGCGCGCACGGGCAGCTCGCGCTCGAGGCGCACATGGGCGGCACGTTCGACCAGCCGGTGCTGGTCGGCTCCGGCCGCGTCGCGGACGGCGGCTTCGAGCTGCGCGGCGCCGGCCTGGTGTTCTCCGACATGGCCGGGCCGCTCGCGTTCTCGCAGAACCGGGTGCTGTTCGAGGACCTGGGGGCGCTCCTGAACGGCGGGCACGCGCGCTTCACCGGTGAGGTGGAGCTGGCGCGGCTCGCGCCGTCGCGCCTCCGGGTGGAGGGCACGCTCGACGAGGTGCCGGTGGCGCTCCCGTCCTACCTGCCGGCCACGCTGTCCGGGCGGATCGAGGCGCAGGGCACGCCGGAGGCGACCGACGTCACCGGCCGGCTGCGCGTGGTCCGGGCGCGCTACACCGCCGACGTGGACCTCGAGGGCAGCCTGCTCGAGCTGCGCCGCCGGCCGCCGCCGCCGCCGAAGCCGTACGACAAGGCGGGCGAGTGGCTCCGCTTCGACCTGCAGCTCGTGGTGGACGGCGACGCGCGGATCGAGAACGACCTGGTGCGCGGGACCGTCGCCGGCGACCTGACGCTCACCGGGACGCTGGCGTCGCCGGGCCTGGTGGGCAGCCTCACCATGGGCCAGGGCAGCCGCGCGGCGTTCCGCGGCAACGAGTTCACGCTCACGCACGCGGTGCTGGAGCTGGTGGACCGGAACAAGATCGAGATCGTGCTGGACGTGCACGGCGACGCGCAGGTCCGCGACTACCAGGTGTTCATGCACGCGTTCGGCCCGCTGGAGCAGCCGCGGGTGACGCTCACCAGCGCCCCGCCGCTCCCCGAGCCGGACCTCGTCACGCTGCTCTCGCTCGGCTTCACGCGCCGCGACTCCGCCGCGGGCACCGGCGTGGGCGGGGTGGCCACCGCGGCGGCCGCGCAGGCCATCTTCTCCGCGTCCGGCCTGGACGAGCAGGTGCGCCGGTTCCTGCCGCGCGGCGGGCCCATCCGCGACATCGGCATGCGCATCACCAGCGCCTACTCCGAGGCCACCGGCCAGGTGGAGCCGCGCGCCGAGTTCGAGTCCTGGCTGCTCCGCGACCGCCTGCGGCTCCGGTTCCAGGCGCCGCTCGCGGGCGCGCGCGGCCGCAAGGCGCAGGCGGAGCTGCGGCTCGGCGAGCACACGGCGGTGCAGTACCAGTGGGACAGCGACAACCCCGACGTCTCCACCGGCGACCACGGCGTGGATCTGAAGCTGCGCTGGGAATGGACGGACCGCGAGTGATCCGCGCGCTCGCCATCGCGCTGGCGCTCGCGGCCTCACCGGCCTCGGCCGAGCCCGCGGACGCGGCCGCCGCGCCGCCGCCTCGCGTCCTGGCGGTTGACCTGGCGCTGCCGCCCGGCGACGACCCGGCGCAGGCGTCGGCGCTGGTGACGTTCTCCCCCGGCGAGCCGCTGTCGATCCGCGACGCGCGGCGAACGGTGCAGCGCCTGTTCCAGACCGGGCGGTACCGGAACGTGGTCGTCCGCGCCGAGCCCGCCGCGGCGCCGCCGGGCGCCACGGGCGAGTGGGTCCGGCTGGTGGTGGAGGCGCTCCCGGTGCGCAGGGTGGCCCGGGTCGAGGTGCGGACCGACGCGCCCGAGGTGCTGGACGCCGACGCGATCCGCGCGGCGGCCCGGCTCGCGACGGGCGACGCGTTCGACGACGGCGACCTGGAGCCCGCGGCGGCGAGGGTGCGCGCGGCGCTCTCCCGGCGCGGGCGGCGCGCCGCGGAGGTGCGCGCCAGCGCCGGGGGCGACACCGCGGTGGACGTGGTGCTCGAGGTGCGCGCCGGGCCGGCCACGCGGGTCGCCTCGGTGAGGCTCACCGGCAACCCCGGGCCCGCCGCCGAGGGGCTCCGCGCCCGCCTGCGCACGCGCGAGGGCGCGCCGCTCGACGAGGACGCGCTCGACGCGGACGTCCAGGCGCTCCGCGCCGGGCTGCGCGCCGCCGGCTACCGGCGGGCGCGGGTGGACGCGCCCGCGGTGCGCGTGCGGGACGGCGCGGCCGAGGTGGAGCTCCCGGTGCAGGCCGGACCGCGCATGGCGTTCGCGTTCCGCGGGAACGTGGCGTTCCGCTCCGCGCTCCTGGAGCGCCAGCTCGGGTTCGAGGCGGACCAGCCGGTGGACGCGCCCGCCATCGAGCAGGCCGCCGACCGGCTGCGCACGTTCTACCGCGCGCGCGGCTTCGCCGGCGCGGTCGTGACGGCGGAGGAGCGCCGCGGCGCGGGCGTGCTGGCGGTGGTCTTCCACGTGGACGAGGGGCGCCGCTACCGGCTCGGGCGGGTGCGCTTCGAGGGCGCGACCGCGCGCACGGAGCGGGACCTCGGCGACCGGCTCTTCGCCATCCTGGAGGAGGACGTGGCCACCCCCGGGTCGCCGGACGCCGACGAGGCGCGCGCCCTGATCCTCTCGGTGCCGGGCGCGCGCCCGCCGCCGGAGCCGCCGCCGGCCCTGCCGCCGCGCGCCTACTTCGACGAGGCCACCTGGGATCGCGCGCTGGAGCTGATCGTGGAGGGCTACCGGGCCGAGGGCTGGCTCGACGCCGTCGCCCTGGGCAGCGCGGTGGCGCTCGACGCGGATCGCGGGATCGCCGACGTGACGCTCCGGCTGCGCGAGGGCGCGCGCACGCACGTGGAGTCGATCGCGTTCGAGGGCACCGGCGCCGTGCCGCTCCCCGAGCTGGCGCGCGAGACGCGCCTGTCGCCGGGCGATCCCCTCGCGTTCGACCGGGTGGAGGAGACGCGGCTCGCCATCCTGCGCCGCTACTACACGTCGGGCCACGCGTTCGCGCGCGTGGAGGCCCGCGAGGAGCTGGACCGCGAGCGCCACCTCGCCACGGTGCGGTTCGTGGTGGACGCGGGCCCGAAGGTCCGGATCGGCCGGGTGCTCCTCACCGGCAACCGGCGCACGCGCGAGGACGTGATCCGCGACGAGCTGGAGGTCCGGGAGGGCGCCACCTTCGACCCCGAGGCGCTGGCGCGCAGCCAGGCGGCGCTGCTGCGGCTGGGGGTGTTCCGCTCGGCCAAGCTGGAGCTGCACGAGCCCGAGCTGGTCGCGGAGACGAAGGACCTCGCGGTCGAGCTGTCCGAGCGGCCCTACGCCACGCTCACCCAGTCGCTCGGGTTCTCCATCGCGAACGGCCCGCGCGCGGTGCTCGAGTACTCGCGGCCGAACTTGTTCGGCCGGGCGGTGGAGCTCACCGCCCGCGGCAAGGTGAACTACCTGGTGGACGTCGGCGGCCTCGGCCCGGATCTCTCGGGCAAGCAGGGCTACGACCGGCTGGAGGGGCGGGCCGACCTCGGCCTGCGCTCGACGCGGGTGCGGCTGCTGCCCGTCCCGGTGGGCCTGCGCACCGACGTCATCGGCGAGATCCTGCACCGCCGCGCCTACGACCTGCGCCGCGTCTCCGGCGTGGCCGGCGTGGACGTGGGCGTGACCTCGCGCGTGGGCGCGTCGCTCCAGTACGAGCTGGAGGTGGACGACATCCGCCGCACCAACGTGGTGGGCGTGCTCACCCAGGCCGACCTGGAGCGGCTCCGCTTCGACGAGGGCGTGACCACGCTGCACGCGGTGCGGCCGTCGTTCACGCTCGACTTCCGCGACAACTCCGCCCACCCGCACCGCGGCTGGTTCGCCGCCGGCGTGGCCGAGTGGGCGCACTCGCTCGGCGTGGGCGTCCCCGGCGCGCCGGATCGCCGCGCGCTGTTCGGGCTGCTCCCCGGCTCGGAGGTCCACAGCAACCTGGTGAAGCTCTCGGGGACGCTGTCCGGCTACCTGCCGCTGGGCGGCGCCACCGTGCTCGCGCTGTCGGTGCGCGGCGGCCGGGTGTTCCCGCTGGATCGCGAGTCGCGCACCATCGTCCCGCGCCGCTTCTTCCTGGGCGGCGCCTCCACCATGCGCGGCTTCGCCGAGGAGGAGATGATCCAGGAGGACGTGCGCGGCGCGCTCGCGGCCGAGGGCAAGCTCTGCGCCACCTCGTACACCGGGATCGGCTGCACGGAGCGCGGCCGCCGCGTCGCGTCCGGCGACCGCCCGGTGTCGGAGGGCGGCGAGGCCTACCTGCTCGGCAAGACCGAGCTGCGCATCGGGCTCACCCGCGCCGTCGAGCTGGGCCTGTTCCTGGACGCCGGCAACCTCTGGCTCGATCCGAACAAGTTCGAGGCGCTCGACCTGCGCACCAACGCCGGCGCCGGCCTGCGGTTCGTCACCCCCATCGGCCCCGCCGCGCTCGACCTCGGCTTCAACCTGGATCGCGACGTGCGCATCAACGAGCGCCTGTTCGCGCTGCACTTCACGATCGGGCTGTTCTGAGGCCGCTCCAGGAAGCTCGGGCCGTGAGGGCCGCTTCTCCCGCGCCCCCCATCCACGTCAGACCGCCGCGAATGCCCGGAGCGCCGACCTAGCGGTCCGCCTCCAGGACAGGGCCCGCTGGAGACGGACGCGAACGGGTGCTCAGGCCGGAAACCGCGCCATCACCTCGCCGAACGTCTCGAAGACGTCGTGGCGGATGCCCTGCTCGGCGCAGTAGCGCACGAGCGAGGAGCCCGCGCGCGCGAACACGTGGTCGGCGGCGTCGGCGGCGTGGCGGTCGCCGGTGCCGTCCCCGCACACCGCCACCTTGTGCCCGGCCGCCTGGAGCTCGCGCACCACGTCGCCTTTGCAGAAGCCGCAGAAGCCGCAGTCCGCGCCGTGGAAGCCGACGCGCAGCCCGTCGTCGCCGCAGTCGGCGCGGTTCGCGCGGAGCTCCACGTGCGCGCGCAGCTCCGGGGCGAGCCCCTCCAGCACCGGCTCGATGTAGGCGTCGAGGCCCGACGAGACCACCAGGAACGGCCGTCCGCCGCGGCGGCACGCGTCGAGGAACGCCTCGAACCCCGGGCGCCAGGCGGCGCGCGCGCGGGCGAACGCGGCGATCTCGGCGCGGCTCGCGCGGATGGGGCCGAACACCGCCTGCAGGAGGCGCCCGAAGTCGAGCTCGCCGGCGCGGTAGCGGGTCCTCCGCGGCGCGGTAGGCGTCCACGCCGGCGAAGTGGAACGCGACCTGGTCGCCGAGGTCCTCGGTGAGCGCGGTTCCGTCGAAGTCGCAGACGATGGCCCAGGGCGCGCGCATGCGGGAGGCGTCTCTTATCAGGCGCGGCCGCCCGCCGCCACCCCGCCTGCCCACATGCGAAGGGCCCGGCCGCGAGCGCGCGACCGGGCCCTCTGGTGCGGAGCTGCGGGGCGGCTACGGGTGCCCGGTCGTCTTGTCGGAGTGGCAGGACGTGCAGGACATGCCCGAGGCCACCGGCTCGAACGTGGTGGCGGGGCCGTGGCAGCCGAGGCAGCCCGCCGACGTGTCGTCGATCGCGGCCGGGCCGGCGTACGTCCCGGTGGACAGGTACGCGTTCAGCATCTCGGCCACCTTGCCGGCCACGTCGGCCGTCAGGCGCGAGCAGCGCGCGAGCTTGTCCGCGCTCTTCGTCGAGACCGCGTTGGCGGCGCACCAGGTGGACACCGAGGCGTGGCAGAGGTGCGAGCCCGGGACCACCTGCAGGCCGGCGACGTTCGTGAAGTCGAGCGTGGTCTTGCCCGCCTCGTTCGGCGCGATGGTCACCGGCACGTACTTCGGGAACGCCTCGCGCTCGTACCAGCGCATCAGGTCGGTCAGCATGTTGGTGCGGACGTCGGCCTTGGAGACGATCGAGTTGATGATCAGGATGCCGCCCAGGATCGAGCCGCAGATGCTGCCGTAGCCGGCGATGCCGCCGGCGCCGAACTGGCCGAACGTGCGCGGGATCAGGTTGAACGGCTGGCCCACCGTCGCGCTGAGGTGGTCGATGAGGCCGCTGAACGCGCCGTGGCAGCAGCCGCCGTTGTAGTACGCCTGGTACGCGAGCTCGCGGACCTTGGCGGCGTCGAGCTGGTAGGTCGCGGCGATGTGCTGGTCGTACGGGTAGTCAGCCACCTGCGGCCCGGCGGGCGGCTGCTCCGGCTGCTGGTCGTTCGCGCTGTCGTTGCTGTCGTCACCGCAGGCCTGCAGGCCGCCGAGGGCAAGCGCACCGCCGATCACCGCGAGCACTTGCCGCCGGCCGAGGTTCTCCTTCTCCATCGTCCATTCCTCCGTGGGGGTTGGGAGCGGCCCGTCTCGGGTCGCGCCCCGGGGGCAAGCGCGGGGGGGATGCGCTCTGTCCGGGTTGCGGCGATGGTACGCAACGCAGCGAGACGTACCCTGCGTCCAATGCGCGCGCGCGACGATCGGACGCGGGTCGCGGCGCTAGGTCGTACACGTGGGAACGCACCGTTGGCGCGGGCGCTGCGCGCCCGTGCCGCAGCTCCGTGACTCTCGGTATCACCTGCCGTGCGTCGGCGTGCCGCGTGCGCGCGCTCGCGCAGGGACCGCGGCGGTGGACGCGGCGGCGCGCGCGGCCGCGGGCCCGCGCGTCAGGCGCGCTCGGCGGTCGCCATCACGCCGTGGCCGCCGAGCACCGGCCAGGCGCGCGCGCCCGCGAACCCGGCGCGCGAGAGCAGCGACGCGAGCTCCGCCTCGTCGTACCGGCGGTGGAGGCGCGACATCCCCCGCCACAGGAACATGGCGGCCGCGAACCGCGGCCCGCCGGCGAGCGTCGCGGCGAGCGGCGCGCCCTCGCGGCGCGGCTCGAGGAACGCCACGCGGCCACCCGGCCGCAGCGCGCGGCGCAGCTCCTCGAGCGCGGCCGCCGGGTCGGGCAGCAGGTACAGGACGCTGTGGCCGGTGGCGCCGTCGAGGGCGCCGTCGCGAACCGGGAGCCGGAGCGCGTCGCCGCGCACGAGCGGGAGCGTGACCGCGCCGGCGCGCGCCGCCCGCGCGGCGCGGCGGAGCATGGAGGCGGAGCGGTCGAGCCCGACGTGCCGCGTCTCCGCCGCGGCGCGGGCCATCTCCACCGCGCCGGTGCCCGGGCCGATCCCGAGGTCCAGCACCCGCGGGCCCGGGACGAGCGCGCCGAGCGCGCGGCAGTCCTCGCGCCACGCGGGCTGGTCCACCAGGAACGCGTACACCGCCGCGGCCGGCCCGAAGGCGACCGCCGCGTAGAGGCGGCCGGCGCCGTCACGGACCGGCGAGCTCGTGGAGCAACCCCCAGCGCACGCCGCGGTCCGAGACCGTCAGGCGGTCGAACCCGGCGAGGCGCATCGCCTCCGCGACCACCAGCCCGCCGCCCAGGATCACGTCGGCCCGCTTCGGCTCCATCCCGGGCAGCGCCGCGCGCGCCGCCACCGTCAGCGCCGCGAGGCGCGCGAGCAGTCGCTCGATCTCGTCGAGCCGGAGCTCCGCCCCGTGCACGCGCTCCGCGTCGTAGGCGGGCAGCGCCTGCGCCACCGCGGCGAGCGTGGTCACCGTGCCCGCCACGCCGACCAGCCGCGCGCCGGCGCCGGCGCCCAGGCCGGCGAGCGGCGCCAGCGCCTCGCGCGCCCCGGCGCGCATCGCCGCGAGCTCCTCCGGCCGGGCCGGATCGGTGCGCACGTGCCGCTCGGTGAGCCGGACCGCCCCCACCTGCAGGCTCGTGCGCGCGCGCGGCTCGGGCCCCTCGCCCACGATGAACTCGGTCGAGCCCCCGCCCACGTCGAGCACCGCGAGCGGCCCGCCCGCGCCGAAGTCGCGGAAGGCGCTGCCGTACACCAGGCGCGCCTCCTCGTCGCCGGAGATGACGCGCGGCGAGAGCCCGGCCGCGGCGCGCGCCGCCTCGAAGAACTCGGCGCCGTTCGCGGCGTCGCGGGCGGCGCTGGTGGCGACGCAGGCGATCTCGGCGGCGCCCAGCGCCCGGGCCTCCGCCGCGAACGCTGCCAGCGTGGCGACGGTCTCGCGGATGGCGGCCGGGTCGAGCCGGCCGGTCGCGTCCACGCCGCGGCCGAGCCGGGTGATCTCGGCGCGCTCCCGCACCGGCGCGAGCACGCCGCCGCGCCGCTCCGCGACGAGCAGCAGCACGGTGTTGGTGCCGACGTCGATCGAGGCGAGCCGCCCGGCCATCCCGTCTCCGCCTACGGCGCCAGCGGGCCCCAGGCCGGCGCGGCCAGGTCGGTCTTGCCGCTCGTCACCGGCGTCTGGCGGTCGCCGCGCGCGTCGGAGACGACGAGCTGGATCCCGCCGTTCCGGTCGGTGCGGAAGACCATGAGCCGGCCGTTGGGCGCCCAGGACGGCTCCTCGTTGGTGCGCCCCTGGTCCTGGGTGATGCGGGAGATGGCGCCCGAGTCCGGCGCCACCACGAACACGTCGAACACCTTGCGCTCGTCGCGGGCGGTGAAGGCGATGAGGTCGCCGCGCGGGCTCCACTGCGGCGTCTGGTTGTAGTTGCCCTGGAAGGTGAGGCGCCGGGCGCCCGAGCCGTCCGCGCCCATGACGTAGATCTGCGGGGTGCCGGAGCGGTCGGAGACGAACGCGATGCGGCGGCCGTCCGGCGACCACGTCGGCGACACGTCGATGGCGGGATCGCTGGTGAGCTTGCGCGCGCCGCTGCCGTCGGCGGACATCACCCAGAGGTCGGTGACGTTGCCCTCGCTCACCGTGAACGCGATGCGGGAGCCGTCCGGCGAGTAGACGCCGCCGAACGCGTTGCGGTGGCGGCCCAGCGGGCGGAAGGCGCGGTCGGAGAAGCGGTAGGCCCACAGCTCCGGCCGGCCGGAGCGGTAGCTGGTCACCAGGATCTCGCGGCCGTCCGGGCGCCACGCGGGCGACATGAGGATGCTCCGCTCGGACAGGAGCACCTGCTGGTTGCCGCCGTCCATGTCCTGGGTCACCAGCTCCCAGGTGCCGCGCCCGCGGCGGATCGCGGCGATGCGCGTCGCGAAGATGCCGGGCTCGCGCGTGTAGTAGCGCACGATCTCGTCGGCCATGCGGTGGGCGAGCGAGCGCGCGTCGGCGCCGTCCACCCGCAGCAGCTTCACCAGCACCTCGCGCCCGGCGCGGACCTCGTACAGGTGGAGCTCGCCCTCCAGGCCGCCCGGGCCGCGCCGCACGCGCGCCTTGGCGAGGCCGTCCGCGCCCACGTCGGCCCAGCGCGCGAACCGGATCGAAGGCGCGGCGAAGCCCTCGGCCGGATCCGCGAGGAAGCCCCGCGGGTCGAGCACGTCGAACAGGCCCGACAGCACCAGGTCGGCGCGCACCACGTCCGCGGTCTGGGTCGCGGCGGCGCCGGCGTCGCCCTCGCCCTGGAACGCCGCCACCGCGATGGGCAGCGGGCGGAAGTCGGGCGAGCCGACGACGATGGTGGGGCGCTCCTGCGCGGCGAGCGCGGGGGAGGCGGCGAGCGCGAGCGCGGCGAGGGCGAGGGCACGGCGGACGATCATGGCGGGGCTCCGGGAGATCAGCCGATCTCGAAGACGATGGCGAGCCCGGTCGAGCGGTACAGCTGCCGCTGGGCGTCGGGCGGAGGGGGGAGGCGGGTCTGGCGGACGGTCCGCTCCAGCGCGTCGTCGAACGCGCCGTTGCCGGACGACTTCTCGATGCGCCAGCGCGAGATGTTCCCGTCGGGCTCGATCCACAGGACCACCGTGCCCTTCAGGTACATGCGGTCGCGCTCGGAGATGGTGGCCGGGACGCGGTAGTTCTCCTGCAGCGCCCGCTTCACCAGCGCGAGGTAGCGGTCGCCCTCGCCGGCCTCGGACGCGTCGCCGGCGGGGTCGCCCTCGGGGTCGCCCCACCGCTCGCGCTCGACCTCCTGCTTCACGCGCGACAGCAAGGACGACACGGAGGTGCTGCTGCCCGCCGTGGTCGGGCCGGTGCGGGCGGGCG
>NZ_BAZG01000102.1 GCF_000964525.1 Anaeromyxobacter sp. PSR-1 | reverse complement strand
CCAGCCGCCGCCCTGCAGCGCCTCCGGCACGTCCGAGACCGGCAGCGCCCAGGTGACCGGGTCCGCCGGGACCGCCGCGGCCTCGCCCACCCTCACCCGCCGCGCCCGGCCCCGCGCGCCCGGCAGCACCCGGCCGCTCCGCGGCAGCACCTCGAGCGCGCCGGCCCCCTCGCCGAAGCGCACCGCGAGCCCGTCGTCGAGATCGCGGGCCAGCGTCCGCCAGGCGCGGAGCCCGTCGCGCACCAGCAGCACGGTCGCGGGCAGGAAGAGCAGCAGCGCGAGCGCCATCCACCCGGTGCCGGCGGCGTAGGCCATGCGCTCGCCGAGCCGCATGACGTGGCGCGCGAACCACGGGGCGAGCGGCACGCTCGCGAGCGCCAGCGGGCCCACCAGCGCGGCCAGCGCGGCGCGGACGGCCAGCCGGCGCCGCAGCGCCTCCGCCCAGGCCCGCTCGCCGGGCGTGAGCGGGCGCGCGTCCGACTCCGGGCGTCCCTCGCAGTAGCGCACGCGCGGACTGTACCAGCGGCGGCGCGCGGCGGGGGCGCCGTCACGACCCGCCGCCGGAGCCCTCGTCGCGCCCGTAGGCCCGCGCGGGATCGACGTGGAGCCGGCGCAGCGTCTCCCGATCCGGCGCGCCGGTGGCCGCGAGCCCCTGCGCCTCCTGGAAGCGGCGCAGCGCGGCGCTGGTGGCGCGGTCGAGCTCGCCGCGGCGGTGTGCGCCGAGGTAGCCGCGGTCGCGCAGCGCGTCCTGGATCTCGCCCACCGCGCCGGGGGCGAGCAGCGCCTCGGGCGAGGCCGGCACGCGCGGGCGCTCGCCGCGCGGGGGGACGCCGCGCTCCTCGGGGCGGTCCGGCGCCTCGGGCGCGCCGCCGGTCGGCGGCGGGCGCACCGGCTCCCGCTTGCCGCCCGCGGCGCAGCCGAGCGCCGTCGCGAGCGCGAGCGCGCGCCAGGCCCTCATCGCCTCGCTCCCTTCTTCGGCTGCGCCCGCGGCGGCCCGTGCCCCGGCGAGAGCGCCCGCCGCGCCTGCTCCAGCGTGCCCTGCTTCTCCTTCGCCTTCGGGGGCGGCAGGCCGGAGAGGCCGCCCGCCAGCCCGCGGACGAACGCGTTCCGCAGCACGCCCAGGATGGTCGGCACCGCCTGGACCTGCGGGCCCTTCACGCGCCCCTCGATCGGGATGGTGGTCGCGACGACCTCCTTCCCGCCGCGCTCGTCCGAGAACAGGTGCAGCGACGCGTCGGCGAGCATCGCCTCGAGGCGCGTCCCCAGGTCCGGCGCGCCCGCCTTCAGCGCCGCGTCCTTCACCAGCGGGCGCACGCCGCCGGAGAGCCGCCCGTCCTCGGCGCGGAACCGCACGTACAGGTCGAGCGTCCCCCGCTCCGGCACGAGGTCGGTCTTCGCGTCGAGCAGCTCGCCCAGCTCCGCGAGCCGCAGCCCGGTGACCGCGCCCTGCCCGGCGAAGGTGAGCTGCTTCGCGAGCGGATCCGCGGTCGCGAACACCGACACCGTGCCGGAGCGCTGCAGCGTGGCCCGGGCGGCGAGCACGGTGGGCTCCCGGCGCGCCAGCGCGGCGCGGGTGGCGAAGTTCTCGAGCGTGGCCTCGATGCCGTGGAACCAGAGCCGCGGCTTCTCGGGCTCGCGGCCGTCCACCCAGAGCAGCTCGCCGTCCTTCACCTCGGCCCGGTCGATCCGGAACGGCGCGAGCGCCTCCAGGCCGCGCCCGGCCTCCGGCGCCTCCTTCGCCGCCTGCGTCCGCTCGCGCGCCTTGCCGACGAGCAGGTTCAGCTTGGGCCGGCGCAGCTCGACGCCCGCCACCAGGTGGCCGCGCAGCAGCTCCTTCCCGTAGACGCCCAGCTCGGCGCGCTCGACCTCGAGGTACGGGAGCGCCTCGCCGCCCGCGCCCAGCTTCACGATGCGGAGGTGGTGGATGACGTACGAGAGCGCGAGCAGCCGGATCTCGACGTCGGAGAAGGTCCCGCGCATGCCCTCCAGGCCGGCCAGCACCTTGCGCGTGCGCCAGGTCGCGATGGGATCGAGCGCGAGCCGGGCCGCGATCCCGAGGACGAGCAGGATCCCGAGCGCGACGGCGAGGCGTCTGGCGGTGCGGCGCCGCATGGCCTCCCTCGAGCATGGGCCCGGGGGCGCTTCCCGGCACGGCGCCGCCAGCCGGCCGGCGCCCTACCCGGCGGCCACCGCGCGGAGCCCCTGCTCCAGGTCGGCCACCAGGTCGTCGGGGTCCTCCAGCCCCGCGGACACGCGCAGGAGCGCCGGGGGCGCCTCGGGGTCCACCTTGCGCCGCCACTCGACGAGCGACTCGACGCCGCCGAGCGAGGTCGCGTCGCGGAACAGCCGCAGCTTGCCGGGGAGCGCCCGCGCCTCGGCCTCGCTGCCGAGCTCGAACGCGAGCATGGGACCGGGGCCGCGCATCTGGCGGGCGGCCAGCTCCCGGCCCGGGAAGTCCGGGCGCGAGGGGTGCCACACGCGCGCCACCCGCGGCGCCAGGAACTCGGCGAGGCGGGTCGCGGTCGCGGTCTGCGCGCGGACGCGGACGCCCAGCGTGCGCACGCCGCGCAGGACGAGCCACGTCTCGAGCGCGCCCAGCACCGCGCCGCCGACCGTGCGCGCGCGGCGCAGCGCCTCCCCCAGCGCCGGGTCGCGCGCCACCAGGACGCCGCCCAGCGCGTCGGAGTGGCCGGAGAGGAACTTGGTGAGCGAGTGCATCACCAGGTCGGCGCCGAGCGCGAGCGGCTGCTGCAGCACCGGGGTCGCGAACGTGCCGTCCACCACCAGCAGGGCGCCGGCCGCGCGGGCGCGCGCGGCGTGCGCGGCCACGTCCTGCACCTCGCAGGTCGGGTTGCGCGGGGTCTCCAGCCAGACGAGGTCGCCCTTGCCCACCGGCGCGTCGAGCGGGACCTTCTCCACCCCGAGCCGCGCCAGCGCGTCGATGGCGGCGTGCGTCCCGTGGTAGCCGCCGCGCGCGATGGCCACCCGGCGCGGCTGCAGGTGCAGCAGGGCCGCGGTGACCGCGGCGAGCCCCGAGGCGTACACCACCGCGGTGCCGCCGCCCTCGAGCGCGCCCAGCACCGCCTCCAGGCGGCGGCGCGTCGGCTGCTCGTCGCGCGAGTAGACGAGGCCCTCGGGGTTGTCCGCGTCGAAGGTCGTGGAGAGGTGGATGGGCGGGGCGACGTCGGGCGAGGGCTCGACGCCGGCGTCGGCGTGCAGGGCGAGGGTCTCGGGGCGGAGCGGAGCGGCCATGCGGCGCATCCTCGTCCCGGGCGGCCCCGGCGGCAAGCTGTCGCACGCGATCCCCCCGGGCCCCCGCCCGGCCACCCCGCGTCACGCTCCGGTTTCGAGCGCCGGCGCGCGGGCGCGGCTAGGATGCTGGCCATGACCAAGAAGCGCGTCGGCATCCTCACGGGCGGCGGCGACGTCCCCGGCCTGAACAGCGTGATCAAGAGCGTCGTCTACCGCGGCGCCGAGCACGACATCGAGGTCGTGGGCATCCGGCGCGGGTGGGAGGGGCTCACCCACCTCGACCTCACCGACTCCGCCAGCAAGGCGCGCTACGTCTGGCCGCTCGACCGCGAGAACACCCGCACCATCGACCGGACCGGGGGCACCATCCTCCACTCCTCGCGGACGAACCCCGCGAAGATGAAGAAGCTGCCGCCGCACCTCCAGGGGACGTCGTTCCCGACCTCGACCAGCACCAAGGGCGGGACGGCCACCACCACCTACGACGTCTCGAAGCAGGTGCTCGCGAACCTCGAGGCGCTCGGGCTCGACTACCTGCTCGCCATCGGCGGCGACGACACGCTGTCCTACGCCGCCCGGCTCCACGAGCTCGGGTTCAAGGTCATCGCGATCCCGAAGACCATGGACAACGACGTCCGGAACACCGAGTACTGCATCGGGTTCTCGACCGCGATCACCCGCGCCATGGACGCCATCGAGCGCCAGCGCACCACGGTCGGCTCGCACGAGCGCATCGGCGTGTTCCGGGTGTTCGGCCGCGACGCGGGGTTCACCTCGCTCTACACCGCCTACGTCACCTCCATCCGCTGCCTCATCCCCGAGCACAAGCCGAAGATCGAGCACGTGGTGGACCTGCTGGTCACCGACAAGCGCGAGAACCCCTCGGGCTACGCGCTCATCGTGCTCTCCGAGGGCGCGCAGTGGGAGGGCTACGCGGTGCAGGAGTACGGCGACGCCGACGCGTTCGGCCACCGCAAGAAGGCCAGCGTGGGCGAGTCGCTCTCCGACGAGATCAAGCGGCGCACCGGCGAGGAGACGATCGTCTCCGACCTGACCTACGACCTGCGCTCGGGCGATCCCGACTTCATCGACAAGCTCATCGCGTACACGTTCGGCACCATGGCGTTCGACGCGGTGCTGGAGGGGAAGAGCGGCCTCATGTCGGCGCTGGTGGACGGGCGCTACGACCTCGTGCCCATCCCCGACCCGAAGCTCGGGCCCCGCAAGGTGGACGTGGCGAGCATGTACAACACCGACCGCCTGCGGCCGATCTACGCGAACAAGCGCGGGCTGCCGGTGTTCCTGAACAAGATCTGACCGGCCGCGGCGCCGCCCGCCCCTCGACGCGCCCGGGGCGGGCGGACCCTCCCGCGGGCTACAGCTCGTACAGCGACGTCCCGAGCCGCTTGTAGCCGCGCTCGCGGGCGAGCGCGTCGAGCTGGAGCGTGGTCCAGTCGGCGAGCAGCAGATCCGGCGCGCCCTCCCGGGCCACCGTCTTGAGGTAGCCGTTGCAGCCCTGGCACACGTCGAGGCGCAGGCCGTCCTCGCCCTCCACCTCGAAGACGTCGATCTTCTCGGGGGCGGCGTTGCCGCAGTACGGGCAGCCGATGCGGCGGAACTTCCAGCGCGTCCCGCAGCAGCCGCAGGCGAGGCGGCGCTCGCGGCCGGCGGCCGCGGGGACGAGCTGCGCCACCACCGGGCGCGCGGCGCAGGTGGGGCAGTGCGCGTGCATCCACCCGTCCTCGTCGCGCCAGGCCTGGAACGCCGCCACCGTGGGCGCGAGCACCCGGCGGAGCGCGCTCCAGCCCAGGTAGCGCAGCAGGCCGGGCTGGGCCGGCGCCTCGGCGTGCTCGCCGTCGAGCACCCAGGCGACGGCGCCGCGCAGCTCGGCGGGGCGCCCGGCGAGGCGCTCCTTCAGCTCGCGCACGCCGGCCGCGACCGCGTCGGGCAGCGGCGCGGCGTCGAGCGCGGTGATCACCTGCTCGAGCGCGGCGGCGCCGTGCGCGGCGACGTCGGGGCGCCCCTGCTCGGCGCGCAGGAGCGCGATGCCGCGCCCGTACTCGGCGCGGTAGGCCTCCCACTGCTCCGGCGCGGGCGGGGGCGCGGCCTCGGCGCGCGCCGCGGCGTCCTCGACCCTCCCCTGGACGTCGGCAATCCGTGAGAGGTAGGGGTGGGTGCGCAGCCAGTCGTGGAGTTCCGTGTCCATGGACCTACCCTTGTAGCGAAAAGAGAAGCTCCCGGCACCGGGATCCGGTAGCCGGGAGCTTCGGGGTCGCGTACGCGCGGGCGCGTTACGCGCTGACCTGCTCGGCGTGCGGCTCGTTCGCCGCCTTGGCGGGCTCCTCCTTGGGCAGCACCGGCATGTGCCGGACGGCGAGCCCGAAGAGGAAGATGGTCGCCGCGATGAGGCCGAGCGAGACGCCCCACTCGACCGAGCTCGGCAGGTACGCCTGCGCCGAGTCCTGCGGCATGGCGCCCTTCAGGCTCATCGCGAACACCACCACGCTCATGCGGTTCAGCACGATGCCGCCGGTGGCGAGCGCCGCCGCCACGCCCAGGACCGCCGGGCGCTCACGGAGCTTCGCCGAGCCGAGGAGCACGAGCGGCAGGAGCCCGCCCAGCACCACCTCGGCGAGGAACAGCCCGGCCTTCGGACCGGTGAACGCGTGCCCGAGCTGGCCGCGGACGGCCAGGTCGCCGAGGCGGAACGCCTCGTAGACCGCGAGGGCCCAGAACGCCACCTTGCCCAGCGCGGCGAGCTGCGCGACGCGGAGCTGCCGCTTGAACGCCTTCGCGATCCACATCTCCACCAGCACCATCAGGCCCAGGCCGGCCGCGATGGAGGAGAGGAAGAAGTAGAGCGGCATCACCGGCGACCACCAGGCGTGGTCGAGCTTGTCGGGCATGAGCAGGAACAGCGAGCCCAGCGAGCTCTGGTGCATGGTGGACAGCGTCACCGCCGCGATGGCGAGGAGGATGGGCACCGGCTTCTCGCCCGGGCGCGTGCGGAACGCGTACGCCAGGACCGAGAACACCGCCGCGGCGGCGGCCGCGATCAGGACGTTGCGGGACATCAGGTAGACGAACAGCGTCACCGCGCCCACCACGTACCAGGGCGACCAGCGCTTCCAGGCGTCCATCGCCTTCTTCATGCCCCAGCGCTCGAACGGCACCGGCATGAACTCGAACGCGAGCACCGTGACGTAGAGGCCGACGCACCAGGAGACCTCGAACATGGCCGAGTGGTGCGGGGCCTCGGTGCCGAGGCGCCAGAAGTGCCACGGCAGGCCGAGGTCGGCGAGCAGCGTCACCGTGACGAACGAGTAGGACAGGAGGCCCATCAGCACGGCGGATCGTCCGATGGAGTACAGGTCCTTGCGCTGGAGCACGTAGATGAGGCCCGCGGTGGCGAACGCGCCGGCCGCGACCGCGATCCAGACCAGGTCGAAGACGATCCAGAGGCCCCAGGCGTAGGTGTCGCTGAGGTTGGTGGAGCCGCCCAGGCCGAGGGCGAACCGGGCCACGAAGGAGATCGCGCCCCAGGCCATCACCGCCGCGAGCAGCTTGTTCGCGGTGGTCCAGAACGGCTGCTTCACCGGGGCGAACTCGGGGTGGTGCTCGTGCGCCTCCCCCTCCTTCGCCTTCACCTCCTGCTTGCGCTTCGACAGCGCGTACACGCCGCCGAGCGCCGCGCCCACCCCGATGACCGCGGGCGGGACCGCGCCGAGCGCCACCGCGCTGCGGCGCGGGAGCGGGTCGGTGCCGAGGTCCATCGGGAACCCGAGCTTCTCGAACGGGACCGGCGACAGGTACAGCATGTTGGTCCCGCCCACCTCGTGCTCGCCGTAGACGTGGTCCACGTACTTGGCCGGGCTGGCCGCGATGCGCGCGTGCGCCTCCTTCAGCAGCTCGTCCCGGTCGCCGTACTTCAGCGCGCCGGCCGGGCACTGCTTGACGCACGCCGGGGTGGCGTACGCCGCCGCGAGGCGGGTGCGCTCCTCCGCGCCGAGCGCGACGCCGTTGCGCTCCTCCGGCGCGACCGCCGCCTGGCGGCCCACGCACATGTCGCACTTCATGATCTTGGGCGCGAGCGAGTCCCACTCCGCCGTGGGCACGCCGAACGGGCAGGCCCACATGCAGTAGCGGCAGCCGATGCACTTCGAGGCGTCGTAGGCGACGGCGCCCGACTCGGTCTTGTGCAGCGCCGTCACCGGGCAGGCCGCCGCGCAGGCCGGCTCCTCGCAGTGCATGCACTGGCGCTTGGTGGACACGTACCGGAGCCCGCCCGGCGCGCTCGCGTCCTCCACCTCGTCGAAGGTGACCACCGCGAACGTGCGGGAGGTCAGCGTGTTGGGGTTCTGGAGCCCCTTGTCACCGCCGAGCAGCACCGTCTGCTCGGCGGGGAGGTCGTTCCACTGCTTGCAGGTGCTCTGGCACGAGCGGCACCCGATGCAGTACGTCGTGTCGATCAACGTGGCCTTGCTCATCGTCGTGTCCTTTCAGCGCGCCGCCCCCTACCGCGAGGCGACGGCCTCCTCCACGCGAGCGACGTCGACGAGGCACGCCTTGGTCTCCTGGGTGCCGGCTCCCGGGTCCACCGCGTCGATGGTCAGGTAGTTGGTGCTCGGACCGGTGCTGAGGCCCTTGAACCCCCAGTTGTACGGCATCCACACCACCGGCACCTCCTGGCCGGCGATCTTCATGACCTGCATGCGCTTGGTGACGACGGCCTTCACCGTCACGTTCCCGCGCGCCGAGGTCACCTTCACCTTGTCGCCCGACCGCACGCTCAGCTTCGCGGCCAGCTTCTCCGGCAGCTCGATCACCGGCTCGGGGAACAGCTCGTTCAGCCACGGCACGTTGCGCGTGGTGGACCCGGCGCACCAGTGCTCCGCGATGGACGAGGTCATGAGCACGTACGGGAAGTCCTTCGACGTGCCGATGGGCTGCTTGGCCTTGACCCGCGGGTACTTGAGGCACGGGTTCGTCTGCACCTTCGGGTGCATGACGTTCGCCACCGGGCTCTCGACCGGCTCGTAGTGCTCGGGGAACGGACCGTCCTTCGGCACGTAGGAGCTGTCGACGGGCAGCTCGTCCTTCGCCTCCTTGAAGGACTTGTACGGCGCGGCCATGAGCCGCCCCAGGCCCTCGGCGTTCATGCGGAACGCGCGCTGGCCCTCGGGCGTGTCCGGGCCCTTGGTGGCGTCCGGCACGTCCGGCGTGTCCTTGCCCTTCCACTTCTTCTCGGTCTCGTCCCAGGCGATGATCGGGATGGTCCCGGGCCAGGGCTTGCCGTTCGCGTCGCAGGAGGCGCGGTTGTAGAGGATCTTCATGTTGCCCGGCCACGACCAGGCGAAGTCCTTGTAGAAGCCGATGCCGGACTTGTCCGAGCTGTCGCGGCGCTTCGACAGGTTCTTCCCGCCACCGAAGACGCCCGCGTACAGCCAGACGCCCGACGAGGTCGAGCCGTCGGCCTGCAGCTGGCCGATGCCGCCCACCAGGTCACCCGCCTTCAGCACCTTGCCGTCCGGGAGCGTCACGTCGCGGTGCACGCGGCCGTTGATCTCCTTCAGCACGTCCTCGGCGAGGTTGCCCGCGGCGTAGCTCCAGGAGGCCTTGGCGAGCGGCGCGTCCTTGGGATCCGCCGAGCCGGCGTACAGGTCGCGCACCTTGCGGAAGACCGCGTCGATGATCTCGATGTCGGTCTTGGCCTGTCCCGGCGGCTTCACCGCCTCGTACCGCCATTGCACCATGCGGCCGGAGCCGGTGATGGTGCCCTCCTTCTCCATGAAGTAGGCGGCCGGGAGCAGCAGCACCTCGGTCTGGATCGCCTTCGGGTCGGTGCCCGGGCGCTGCCAGAACGCGGCGGTCTCGGTCTCCCAGAGCTCCTGCACCACCAGCATGTCGAGCTTCGACAGCGCGTCGTGCACGTAGGAGAGGTTCGGGTTCGTGACCATCGGGTTCTGCCCGAGGGCCCACAGCAGCTTCACCTGCCCGGCGTAGGCGGCGTCGAGGATGCCGTACACCGAGTAGTCCTTCTTGGCGCTCTTCTTCGGCAGCCAGGCCCAGCCGAACTCGTTCTCGGGGGTGGCGTTGTCGCCGAACCACGCCTTCAGGCCGTTCGCGGTCATCTTCGCGCGGAAGGTGCCGTTGGACTTCGTCCAGTCCTTGAACGTCGTGTGGACGTGCTCGGGGTAGTTCAGGTAGCCGAACATGTAGCCGTGCAGCACGGACATGTCGCAGGCGCCCTGCACGTTCGGCTCGCCGCGCAGCGCGTTGACGCCGCCGCCCGCCACGCCGATGTTGCCGAGCAGCATCTGCAGGATGCCGTAGCAGCGGATGTTCTGGATGCCCACGGTGTGTTGGGTCATCCCGAGCGCGTACAGGATCGTGCCGGGGCGGTTGTTCGCGTACAGCTCCGCGATCTCGACCACCTGCTTGGCGGGCACGCCCGAGATCTGCTCCGCCACCTCCGGCGTGTAGCGCGCGAAGTGCTTCTTCAGCTTCGAGAACACGCAGCGCGGGTCGTCGAGGTCCTTCGCCTTCACCGGCTTGCGCGCGGCGTCGAGCTCGTAGCCCCAGGAGGCGTTGTCGTACTTGTGCTTCTCGTGCTCGTAGCCCGAGAACACGCCCTCGTCGAAGCCGAACTCGTCCTTCGAGACCAGCAGCGCGTTCGTGTGCAGCTTCACGTACGCCTCGTCGTAGAGGCGGTTCTGGAGCACGTGGTTGATGACCGCCGAGAGGAACGCGATGTCCGAGCCCGGCCGGATGCGCGCGAACACGTCGGCGATCGAGGAGGTGCGGTTGAAGCGCGGATCGACGTGGATGACCTTGGCGCCCTTCTCCTGCGCCTTGCGGATCCACTTCATCGCCATCACGTGGTTCTCGGCGGCGTTGGATCCCTCGATCAGGAAGACCTTCGCGTTCTGCAGGTCAGCCCAACCATTCGTCATCGCGCCACGGCCGAACGATGCCCCCAGACTGGGGACGGTGGGGCTGTGTCAAAGCCGGGCCTGGTGCTCGACGTAGCTCGTCCCGAGCAGCCGACCCATCTTGTTGAAGAGGTAGCACTCCTCGTTCGTGTTCTGGGCGCCGCCCAGGAGCGCGATCGCGTCGGTCCGGTTGACCGGGTACTCCTGGTCGCCGTCCTGCTCGGTGGCGGTCCAGGTCGCGTCGCGCGTCGCCTTGATCTTCCGGGCGAGCTTCTCGTAGGCCTGCTCCCAGGAGATCTCCTCCCAGCGATCGGAGCCCGGCGCGCGGTACATGGGCGCCTTCACCCGCCGCGGCGAGTCGTGGGTGGCCTTCATGGCCGCGCCCTTGGTGCAGAGCGCGCCGAAGTTGATGGCGTGGTCCGGATCGCCCTCGAGGTTGACGAGCTGCCCGTCCCTGACGTGGGCGACCATGCCGCAGCCGCACGAGCAGAAGTTGCAGGCGGTGGTGAACTCCTTGGTGCCCTTCAGCTTCAGGGCGCCGGTGGCGGCCCGCGCCTCACCCGGGCCGAAGCCCAGGTCGGCGAGCGCCAGCCCGGCCGTGCCCCCGGCTGCAATCTTCAACCAATTTCTTCTGCTCAGGGTCATTGTGGTGCTTCCCTTTCGTTGCCAATCCGGATGGCGGCTGCTCCCGCGGGACGCGGCGTGTGCACCGCCCGGGCCACCCGACGGATTGCCTCCTCGGGCGTACGCCAGGCCACGACGCGGGCGCACTGTACCGATCGGTCCACATTGATGCAAGTGCCCGTGACCCCGAGCGAATTTTGCCTCTAGTCGAGTTCAAAGGTCCATGAAATCGGGAATACCTGTTCCGGGGGAGCGGGAAAGCCCCTGGACTTCCCGGGTCCGGTACCGGCTTGACCGGGGTCAATTGACCACGCGCATTTGGGCGCGGCCGCGGAACGGGGACGAAAATTACGCGCCGAGATTCCCCTGCGGCGGCCCCGGCGCAATCGGTGCGCGCCGGGCGGCCGCGCGCCGGCGCGCCCGCGCGATCCCCACCCTGCCCGGGCCGCACAACGGGCATACTTTGACGAGGCGGGTCCGCGGGCCCGGCCAGAGGCCATGCCCAACCGTCGCCGCCCTCCCGTCGCCGTCCTCCGCACGCACGCGGTGCCCGCGGCCGTGGCCGCCATCAGCCTCGCCGCCGCGCTCGCGTCCTGGCAGTACGTGCGGGCCGCGGTCCAGGCGCAGGAGGTGGCGCGCTTCCGCGAGCGCGCCACGGCCGGGACCGACGCGCTCCGCGATCGGATGAACGCGTACGTGGCGATGCTGCGCGCCACGCGCGGCTTCGTCGAGGGGACCGGCGGCGAGCCGGACCGCCTCGGCTTCCGCACCTACGTCCAGAGCATCGAGCTCACCCGGTACTACCGCGGGATCCAGGGCCTCGGCTGGTGCCGGGCGCTGCGGCCCGGCGAGGTCGGCGCGCACGTGACGGCGGTGCGGGCGCAGTGGAACCCGGAGTACCGCGTCTGGCCCGAAGGCGAGCGCGCGCTCTACTCCAGCATCGTCTTCCTCGAGCCGCTCGACTGGCGCAACCGCCGGGCCATCGGCTTCGACATGTTCTCCGAGCCCGTCCGGCGCGCGGCGATGGAGCGGGCGCGCGACACCGGCGACGTGGCCGCGTCCGGCCCGGTGGAGCTGGTGCAGGAGGCCGGCACCGAGCGTCAGGCCGGGTTCCTCGTCTACCTGGCGGTGTACGCGCGCGCGCCGCGCTCGCCGGAGGAGCGGCGCGACCTGCTGCGCGGCTGGGTGTACGCGCCGTTCCGCGCCACCGACCTGCTGCGCTCCACGCTCGGCGACGCGCCGGCGCGCACCCTCGGGCTGGCGGTGTACGACGGCGAGGCCGAGACGCCCGACGCCCTGCTCTACGACGACGGGACCGCCGCCCGCGGGGCTGCGCTCACCACCGCGCAGCGCCTGGAGGTGGCGGGCCGCACCTGGACGGTGCGCCACACCGCCACCGCCGCCTTCGTCTCGCGCACCGACCGGGCGCTCCCGGCGCTGGTGCTGGGCGTGGGCGCGGCCCTCACCGTGCTGCTGTTCTGGATCACCCGCTCCGAGGTGCTGGCGCGCGGGCGCGCCGAGCAGGACGCGCGCCGCACCGCGTTCCTCGCCGCCGCCAGCCAGCGGCTGGCCTCGGATCTCGACTACCGGCGCACCCTCCCCGAGGTGGCCCTGCTCGCCGCCGAGCGGGTGGCGGACGTGTGCGTGGGCTGCGTGGTCGAGCCCGCCGGGCCGCTCTGGTTCGCCGGCCACCGCGACCCGGCCCGGGCCGAGGCGTGGCTGGCCGCGGCCGCCGCCACCGGGCTGGACCCGCAGGCGCGCACCGGGATGGCGGCCGCGCTCTCCACCGGCCAGCCGCACGAGGTGGACCGCGCGCCGGACCGGGTGCCGTTCTTCGCGGGTTCCCCGGCGCTCGCCGCCCGGATGCGCGAGGATCGCGTGGACGCGCTCCTGAGCGTCCCGCTCATGGTCCGGGGCGAGCCGCTCGGCGCCATCACCCTGCTCTCGGCGCACGGCCCCTTCGACGCGCACGATCGGGCCCTGGCCGAGGACCTGGCCCGGCTGCTCGGGGCCGCGGTGGACACCGCGCGGCTCACCTGGCGCGCGCAGGACGCGGTGCGCGTCCGGGACGAGTTCCTCTCGATCGCCTCGCACGAGCTGAAGACGCCGCTCACCTCGCTCGCGCTCCAGTCCGACAGCCTGCGCGCCAGCGCCGGCCGCGGCGACGCGGAGGCGCTGGTGCGCAAGTCGGACGTGATCCGGCGCAGCGTGGACCGGCTCACGCGCCTGGTGGCGAGCCTGCTCGACCTCTCGCGCATCAACGCCGGGCGGCTGGAGCTGGAGCTCGAGCCGGTGGACCTCGCCGAGGTGGCGCGGGACGTGGTGGCGCGGTTCGAGGAGGAGGCGGCGCGGGCGGCGTGCCCGCTCTCGCTGGAGGCGCCCGAGCCGGTGGTGGGGCGCTGGGACCGGGTGCGGCTCGACCAGGTGCTCACCAACCTGCTCGGGAACGCGGTGAAGTACGGGCCCGGGCGGCCGGTCGAGATCCGGGTGCGGGCCGACGGCGACCGCGCGCTGCTCTCGGTCCGCGACCACGGCATCGGCATCTCCGCCGCCGACCAGCGGCGCATCTTCGAGCGCTTCGAGCGCGCGGTCTCGCGCCGCCACTACGGCGGCTTCGGCCTGGGCCTGTGGATCGTGCGCGAGATCGTCGAGGTGCTGGGCGGGACCGTCCGCGTCGAGAGCGCGCCCGGCGCCGGCTCGACCTTCACGGTGACGCTGTCGCGCGCGCCCGAGCCCGCCGCCGCGCACCGGACCGGGGCCGCCACCACCAGCCCGCCGCCCACGGCCTGATCGCGCCGCTACCCCGGCCCGGGCTGGCAGCGCGGGCACCACCAGGTCGCCTGCGCGTGCGGCCCCTGGCGCGCGAAGGCGATGGGCGCCCCGCACTTGCGGCACGGGCGCCCGCCGCGGCCGTACACCCAGGTCCGCTCCCGCGGGTTCATGCGGCGGGTGGTGCGCCGCCCGCCACGCCGGGTCTCCGCGCCGTCCGGGCCCGGCGGCGGGACGTTCTCGGCGATGATGAGCCGGCGCGCGGCCGCGATCACCGCCCGCAGCTCGGCGTCGGCGAGGTCCTCGACCCGCCGGAACGGGCTCACCCCGGCGACGAACAGGATCTCCGACTTCAGCTCGTTCCCGGCGCCGGCGAGCGCCGCCTGGTCCACCAGCGCGTCCGCGACGGCGAGCGCGCCGCGCGCCCGCAGCCGCCGCTCCGCCTCGGCCTCGTCGAACGCGGGCGAGAGCAGGTCGGGCCCGAGGCGCGCCAGCGCCGGGTGCCGCCCCAGGTCAGCCGCGCGGATCCACTCCGCCACCGGCACGTCGAACGCCACCGCCACCGCGTCCGGCACCTCCACCCGCACGCGCATCGCCGAGGCGGGCCTCCGCCACCGGGCGCCGGGCCGGTACAGGTGCCAGCTCCCGTTCATGCGCAGGTGCGTCCGGAGCACCAGGCCCCCCGAGAAGTGGAGGAGCAGGTGCTTGCCGGCGGACTCGGCGCGCTCCACGGTCCGCCCGGCCACCGGCGCGTCGGCGTCCACGCGCGCCAGCCGGGGCAGCACCGTCTCGAAGCGGACCACCGGCTTGCCGGCGAGCGCGCGTGCA
>NZ_BAZG01000103.1 GCF_000964525.1 Anaeromyxobacter sp. PSR-1 | reverse complement strand
GCGATCAGCTCGGGGCGCAGCTCGAGCTCCACCCAGGCGTCCTCGCGCCGCAGCTCTCGGTTCGCGATCGACGCCGCAGGCGCCAGCGCGCGCGCCTCGGCCGAGCAGGCGGAGGCGGCGCGGCGCGAGCTGCGCTTCGGGGTGGCGCAGGCGTTCTACGGCGCCGCCGCGGCCGTGAAGGCGGTGGAGGTCCAGGAGCGGCAGCTCTCGGTGGCGAGCCTGCACGAGCGCGACGCCCAGGTGCAGGTGCAGGCCGGCACCGCCGCGCGCATCGCGCTGCTGCGCGCGCAGATCGATCGCGCCCGCGCCGAGGAGGACCTGGTCCGGGCGCGCAACGGGCTCGCCGCCGCGAAGAGCACGCTGGCCGCGCTGCTCGGCCGCGGCGAGGCGACGGACTTCGAGCTCGTGCCGCCGCCCGCGCCGGAGCTGCCCGCCGACCTCGCGCCGCTGGAGGACGAGGCGGTGCGGCTGCGCCCGGAGCTGCGCGCCGCGGGCGCGTCCGTGGAGGCCGCCGGGGCGTCGCGGCGGGCGGCCACCGCGCGGTACCTGCCCACGCTCGGCGCGTTCGGGCAGGCGCGCTGGTCCAGCGTCGCCGGCTTCTCCGGCAGGGAGGAGAGCTGGGCGGCGGGGCTGTCGCTCGAGTGGGAGCTGTTCGACGGCGGCGCGCGCGAGGCGGGCCGGCGCGAGGCGGGCGCGCGGCTCGCCGAGGCGGAGGCCACCCGCGCCTCGCTGGCGCTCCAGGCGCGCGACGAGGTGCGCCGGGCGCGCCTCGACCTCGCCTCGGCCCGCGCCAACCGGGCCAAGGCGGAGGAGCAGGTGACGCTGGCGCGCGAGAACCAGCGGCTCGTGGAGGTCGCGTTCCGCGCCGGGCAGGCCACCTCGCTGGAGGCCACCGACGCGAACGTGGCGCTCGCGACCGCCGAGCTCGGCGCGGTGAACGAGGGGCTCGCGGCGGACCTCGCCGCGCTCCGCCTCCTGCGCGCGGCGGGGATGTACGGGGGTTAGGTGCGCGGCGCTGCCGCGCGTCGATCTCCCGGCGTTCGTGTCACCCCGCGTGCGCCGCGCGCGGTGCGTGGCCAAGGTCTACGCTCCCGCCGTCACGACGACGGAGGTCGACCATGGGCATCCTCGACGAGCTGACGAAGGGACTCGGCGCCGGCGCGCCCGGCGCGGCGCCCGCGGCGGGAGGGCAGGGCTCGCTGATCCAGGCGGTCATGGGGCTGCTCTCGGGCGGCGGGCTCCAGCAGCTGGTCGCGTCGTTCCAGCAGAAGGGCCTGGGCGACGTGATCGGCTCCTGGGTCTCCACCGGCCCGAACCAGCCCATCTCCCCGGGCCAGCTCGGCGAGGCGCTCGGGGCGGACCGGCTCCGCGGCCTCGCCCAGCAGACCGGTCTCGACGCGGGCGCGCTCACCAGCCAGCTCTCGTCGCTGCTGCCGGGCCTGGTGGACCGGCTCACGCCGGACGGCAAGCTGCCGGACGCGGGGTCGCTCCAGGAGAAGCTGGGGAGCGCGCTGAAGGGGCTCTTCTAGCGGGCGCCGACGTTGATCGGCAGCGGCCCTGTCCCGCGCCGACGTGGCGCGCGCGGACACCCATCCCGCATGCCCGCTGGAGCGAGCGCGCGGACCCACCGTATGCCTCCGGCTCCACAGGAGGTGGGTTCGCGTGATCGTGAGAAGGACGTGGGTGCTCGCGGCGCTGCTGGCGCTCGCAGGCTGCAAGGGTTCGACGGGCGACGCCGGGTCGGCGGGGCAGGCGGGGCTGCAGGGTCCGGAGGGGCCGCAGGGGCCACCGGGGCCGCAGGGAGCGCCGGGGCCGCAAGGCGACGTGGGGCCGGTCGGGCCTGCGGGCCCGATCGGACCCGCCGGCGCCCAGGGGCCCATGGGGCTCACCGGGATGCAGGGCCCCGCGGGCCCTGTCGGACCGCAGGGACCCGAGGGGCCGCCGGGGCCGGACGCGCGCTTCGGCGAGCCCGGCTACGCGGTGGACGGGCGCGGCCGCGAGTGCACCATCGGTGAGGTGTGGCTGGTGGCGGGCTCCGTCGCGGGCGCGACGCCGGCGCGCGGGCAGGTCGTGCCGATCACCTCGAACACGGCGCTGTTCTCGCTCATCGGGGTGCAGTTCGGCGGCGATGGCCGGACGACGTTCGCGCTGCCCGACCTCAGCCAGGCCGCCCCGAACGGCCTCACCTACGTCATCTGCACGCAGGGCATCTACCCGTCGCGCCTCTGATCGCGCGGAGCCGCCGCTCGACATCGTCCGGAATCGCGCGCCCGGCCGCCCGGCCGGCGCGCGCGCTCCTCCGTTCGCGGATCCTCGCCCCGCCCGGCGCGTTTCGGGTTACGTTGCGCCCGCTCGCTCGTCGGACACCGTGGAGGCCTGTGAGGATGGAGGAGAAGCTCGCGTCGCTCGCGCCCGGGCGCCTGGCGGTCATCATCGAGGAGGGCCTGCGGGGGCACCACGTGCTCTTCGAGCCCGACCAGATCCGCGCCGCGTACGCGGTGCCGGACGAGCCGGTGACGCGCGAGGAGGCCGACGCGCTCGGCGAGGCGCTGCTCACCATCTGCCGCGACCCGCTCCCGGTGGCCCGCGGCGCGGTCGGCACGCTCGACGAGGGCACGCGCCTCGCGCTCATCCGTCTCTACTTCCGCCTCCTCGATCGCGCCGGCGAGGAGCTGCGCCGGATGCACTGATGCGGCCCCCCGCCGCCCTCGAGCAGGCGCGCTTCCCCGAGGCGATCCTGGACGTGCTCCGCCGGCTCGCCGCCGCGGGGCACCGCTCCTGGCTGGTGGGCGGGGCCGTGCGCGACCTGCTCCTGCACCGGCCGCGCGCCGCCACCGACTTCGACGTCGCCACGCCGGCCACGCCGCAGCAGGTCATGGCGCTGTTCCGGCGCGTCATCCCCACCGGCATCGACCACGGCACCGTCACGGTGCTGGTGGGCGACGAGAAGGTCGAGGTCACCACCTTCCGCGGGGAGGGCGACTACGTGGACGGCCGCCGCCCGGCCACGGTCACGTTCCTGGCCGAGCTCGAGGCCGACCTGGCCCGGCGCGACTTCACCATGAACGCGATGGCGTACGACCCGCTCCAGGCGGACTTCCGCGACCCGTTCGACGGCCGCGTGGACATGAGCCGCCGGCGCATCCGGGCCGTGGGCGATCCGGCCGCGCGCTTCGGCGAGGACGGGCTCCGCGCCATGCGCGCGGTCCGCTTCGCCGCGCAGCTCGGCTACCGGCTCGACCCCGCCACCCGCGCCGCCATCCCGGGGGCGCTCGAGGTGGTCCGCAAGGTGAGCGTCGAGCGGGTCGCCGAGGAGCTGTCGCGCCTCGTGCTCGCCTCGCACGCCGGGCCCGCGCTGCTGCTGCTCCGCCGCACCGGGCTGCTCGGGGTGGTGCTGCCCGCGCTGGCGGCGCTCCCGCTCGCCGCGTACCGCCACGCGGTCGCGGTGGTCCGCCACGCCCCCGCCGAGCCGGCCCTGCGCTTCGCGGCCCTGCTGCACGGGGTTGGCCCCGAGGAGGCGTCCAGGATCGTGTTCGGCCTGCGACTTCCCCGCCGCCTCTCCGAGGAGGTCGGGACGCTGCTCCGGGCGTACGCCTGCCCGGCGGCACGCCACCCGGCCGCGCTGCCGGACGCGCCGGCGGACATCCGGCGCTGGCTCGCGCGCACGGGCCCGCGGCGCGTGCCGTCGGTGTTCGAGCTGGTGGCGGCGGAGCTCCGCACGCTCCCGCCCGCGCGCCACGCCGCGGCCGCGCAGGAGGTCCGGCGGGCGCGCGCGGCCATCGACGCGCAGCTCGCGGCGGCGCCGCCGCTCGCGGCCGGCGACCTCGCCCTGGACGGGCGCGCGGTGATGTCGCTCCTCGGCCAGGGACCGGGACCCCACGTCGGCGAGGCGCTCCACCACCTGCTCGACCGGGTGCTGGAGGATCCCGCCCGGAACACGCGCGAGGCGCTCGAGGCCGAGCTGCTCCGGTGGTGGGCCGGCCGGGGCGGGGCCTTATAATTCAGGCGGGGTTTCGCGATGGCGCCGCGGGTGCTGCTCATCGAGGAGGACGGGCCGCGCCGCGACCGGGCGCGAGCCCTGCTCGAGGCCGAGGGCTTCGCGGTGGACGCGAGCGGCTCGGGCCTCGACGCGATCGCCCGCGCGCTCTCGCTCCCGCCGGACGTGATCGTCGCCGACCTGCGCCTCCCCGATCTCGAGGGGCACGCGCTCGCGGCGCGGCTGAAGCGCGAGCGGTCGCTGCAGGCGGTGCCGTTCGTGGCGCTCGGCGAGACGCAGGAGGATCACGACCTCGCGCTCGCGGCCGGCGCCGACGGCTTCGCCTCGCGCGAGCCGGACGCGCGCCTGGGCGAGGAGGTGCGCGCGTTCCTCGCCGGCAAGCGCGAGCGGCTCAGCGAGGCCGGCGAGCGGGCCGGGCTGCGGGCGTTCTCGGGCACGCTGGCGGCGCAGCTCGAGTCGGCCGTCGCGGGCGAGCGCCGCGCCACCGAGCGGCTGCTCGAGGTGGACCGGCTGAAGAGCGCGTTCATGCACAACCTCGCGCACGAGCTGTCCACGCCGCTCACGCCGCTCGCCGGCTACCTGCGCATCCTCCAGTCGGACAAGCTCGGGCCGCTCCAGCCGCAGCAGCGCCGGATCGTGGACGCGATGCTCGGCTCGGTGGCGCGGCTGAGCCGCATCGTGGACAACCTGTCCGACTTCGCCAGCCTGCAGGCCGGGCGCGCGCCCATCGTCGAGGCGCCGGTGGTGCCGGACCAGCTCGCCGACGACGTGGTGGCCGAGCACCGGCCGGCCATCCGCGACGCGCGGCTGCACGTGGCGGTGTCGCACGCGGGCGGCGGGGCGGTGCTCGCCGACGCGCGGAAGCTCCGGCAGGCGCTCTCCAACCTCGTGTCGAACGCGGTGAAGTTCTCGCCGCACGGCGCCGAGGTGCTGGTCGAGGTCGGGCGCGAACCGGGGCGGCTGCGGTTCACGGTCTACGACCAGGGGCCGGGCATCGGCCCGGCCGAGCTGGAGCGGGTGTTCGAGCCGCTGCATCACGCGGCGGCGCGGGCGGGGGAGGAGGCCCGGCTGCCGGGCTCCGGCCTGGGGCTGCCGGTGGCGCGGCGCATCGCCGAGGCGCACGGCGGGCGCGTGTGGGTCGAGAGCCCGCCGCGCACCCAGCCGGCGAGCGCGGCCCGCCAGTTCAACGGCTGCAAGTTCGTGCTGGAGATCCCGGTCCGCCCGGCCGACCAGCCCCCCGCCGATCCGGCGGCGCCGCCCAGCGCCTCGCTCGGTTGATCCGGGCCGCGGCCGGCGGTACACCCCCGCGTCCGGACTCCTCATGCGCATCCTGGTCGCCATGTCGGGCGGGGTCGACAGCTCGACCGCCGCCGCCCTCCTCGCCGGCGAGGGGCACGAGGTGATCGGCGTCACCATGCGCGTGGCCGACTACTCCGACGCGGCCCGCGGCCGGTCCTGCTGCGCCCCGGACGACGTCGAGGACGCCCGCGCGGCGGCGCGGCGCCTCGGCATCCCGTTCTACGTCGCGAACGTGGAGGCCCGCTTCCGCGAGCGCGTCATCGACCGGTTCGTGGACGACTACGTCGAGGGCCGGACGCCCAACCCGTGCGTCGCCTGCAACACCGAGGTGAAGTTCGACTGGCTGCTGGCCCGGGCGCGGGCCCTCGGCGCGAAGCTCGCCACCGGGCACTACGCCCGCGTCGAGGAGCGGGGAGGGCGCCGCCGTCTGCTCACCGCCGCCGACCCGGCGAAGGACCAGAGCTACTTCCTCTACGGCCTGGGCCAGGACGCGCTGCGCGACGTGCTGTTCCCGGTGGGCGCGCTGGCGAAGCCCGCGGTGCGGGCCGAGGCGGCGCGCGCCGGCCTGGCGGTGGCGGAGAAGCCCGACTCGCAGGAGATCTGCTTCGTCACCCGCGGCGACGCGGGGGACTTCGTCGCGCTGCGCGCCCCGGCGCGGGTCCGGCCGGGCGAGATCGTCTCCACCGCGGGCGAGGTGCTCGGCAGGCACGACGGCGTGCACCGGTTCACCGTGGGGCAGCGGCGCGGGCTCGGGATCGCGGGTCCGGCGCCGCGCTACGTGGTCCGGCTGGACGCCGCGGCCGCGCGGGTGGTGGTCGGGAGCGCCGAGGAGGCCTCGCGCGATCGCTTCGAGGTGCGCGAGGCCACCTGGGTGTCCGGGGCGCCGCCGGCGGGCGCGGTCGCGCTGACGGTGAAGGTGCGCCACCGGCACGAGGGCGAGCGCGGCACGGTGCGCGCATCGGCGGGCGGCGCGGGCGCCGAGGTCCGCCTGGCGCGGCCGGTGCGCGGCGTGGCGCCGGGGCAGGCGGCGGTCTTCTACGACGGGGACGAGGTGGTGGGCGGCGGGCGCATCGCCTGAGGCGCGCGCCGCGCCGCGGCGGGCGTGCTGCACCACCCGGCAGGGCCCGGCTGGAAGCTTGCCCATCAGGGCACGACGGCCTAATCCATGAGCCGCCATGCAGCTCAGCGACGGCCGCCACGTCCCGGATCTCCACCTCGATCGCGCGCAGGTCGAGCGCTGCCGCGCGCTCGCCGACCGCATCACCGCCCCGGTCCTCGAGTTCGTCGGGCGGCACACCACCGTCTCGATCGAGCGCACCGTCCTGCGCCTGTTCGGCCTGCACGACGCGGGGCCGCGCGGCGTACCGCTCGTGAACATGGCGGTGGACGCGCTGCACGAGAAGAAGCTGCTGCACCGCGGCGCCGCCTACTGGATGGGCTACGTCATGCGCCGGGGCGCCTCCGATCCGCTCGCCGTGGTCGAGCGGATGGCCGCGCTCCCCGCCGACCCCGAGCCGCTGCCGCCCGCCGAGGAGCAGGCGCTGCTGGCGGAGATGCGGGCCGAGGCGCGGGCCGGGGTGGACGAGCTGCTGTCGCGGGTGAAGGCGCGCGACGCGCTCCGCGGGGAGCTGGGGGTGGGGCCGCGCCCGCACAAGTACCTCATCGTCGCGACCGGCAACATCCACGACGACGTGGAGCAGGCCCGCGCCGCGGCGCAGGCCGGCGCCGACGTCATCGCGGTGATCCGCTCCACCGCGCAGTCGCTGCTCGACTACGTCCCCCACGGCGCCACCACCGAGGGCTACGGCGGGACCTACGCGACGCAGGAGAACTTCCGGATCATGCGCGAGGCGCTCGACGACGAGTCGCGCAGGCTCCGCCGCTACGTCCACCTCACCAACTACTCCTCCGGCCTGTGCATGCCGGAGATCGCGTTCTCGGCGGCGTGGGAGCGGCTCGACATGCTGCTCAACGACGCGATGTACGGGATCCTGTTCCGCGACATCAACATGAAGCGGACGCTGTGCGACCAGCACTTCTCCCGCCGCATCTGCGCGCTGGCCGGCATCCTCATCAACACCGGCGAGGACAACTACATCACCACCGCCGACGCGGACGAGGCGGCCCACACGGTCATCGCCTCGCAGTTCGTGAACGAGAGCTTCGCGCACCGCGCCGGCCTGCCCGACCGGCTGATCGGGCTCGGCCACAGCTTCGAGATCGACCCGGAGCGCGAGGACACCATCGCGCGCGAGCTGGCGCAGGCGCTGCTGGTGCGGACGCTCTTCCCCGAGGCGCCCATCAAGTACATGCCGCCCACCAAGCACAAGCAGGGCGACATCTTCTTCAGCCACGCCTACGACATGATGTCCGACGTGGTGGGCTGGGTCACCGGGCAGGGCATCCAGCTCCTCGGCATGATGACCGAGGCCATGCACAACCCCTTCCTGATGGACCGCTACGTGGCGCTGAAGGGCGCCGACTACGTCTACCGGGCCTGGCGCTCGATGGGCGCGGAGATCACGTTCCGGCCGGGCGGGATGGTGGAGTCGCGCGCGCGGGAGACGCTGGGCAAGGCGCTGGCGCTCCTGGAGGAGGTGGCCCGCGACGGCCTGCCCGCGTCCATCGCCCGGGCGCGCTTCGGCGACGTGGCGCGCGCCGAGGACGGCGGCAAGGGGCTGTCCGGCGTGGTGGCCCGCGATCCGGCCTACTTCAACCCGTTCCTCGAGATCCTGGAGGGCGCGCGATGATCCGCACGCGATCCGCCGGCCGCGCGGCGCTGGCGCTCTGCCTGGCGCTCGGGCCGCTGCTCCTGGGCGGCTGCGCCGGCCTCCGCGAGGCGCTCTCGCCGGCGCCGGAGGGCGTCCCCTCGGGCCGGCCCGGCTGGCTGGTGTACACGGTGGGAGGGCTGCGCTTCGAGGCGCCCGAGGCGTGGCGCGCCTCGGGATCCGCGCGCAAGCTGCGGCTGGAGGCGCCGGACGGGAGCGCCCGGCTCGACGTGTCCACGCCGGAGCAGCCGTTCGAGGGCGAGCAGGCGTGCCTGGCGGACGCCGAGGCGGTGCTGAAGCGCGGCGAGGCGATGGAGCGGGCCCGCCGCCACCCCACGCGCTTCGCCGGCGCCCGCGCGTTCTCGTTCGAGGGCGACTCCGGCGGCTGGCACGTGTGGGCCTGGGCGGCCTGCGACGGCGGCAGCCAGTACCAGGTGTTCTTCACCGCGCGCACGCCCGCCGGCGCGGAGGCGATCGACGCCTGGCGGACGCTGTCCAGCAGCGCGCGCATCGGGGGGCAGGCATGACGCTGCACGAGTGGGAGCCGGGGCAGGTGGTCCGCCCGTACGGCGACCGGCGCGACGACGGCGTGGTGCAGCTCTCGTTCGTGCTGCCGGTCCCGCCCGGCGAGCGCGCCCGGGAGGCCGCGGCCGAGGTGGCGCGCAAGATGGGGCTGGAGCAGGTGCACGTCGCGGCCATGGAGCCGGCGGCCGATCGGTACACGTTCTTCGTGGTGTACGGGCGCAGCACCGTGGCGGTGGACTACGGGCGCATCCAGGTGCCCGAGGTGGTGGTCCGCAAGAAGGGCTTCGACGAGCTGAACGCCTACGCGCTGCGCGAGGTGGGGCGGCGCATCGTGGTGCTGGGCGCCTGCACCGGCTCCGACGCGCACGCGGTCGGCATCGACGCCATCATGAACATGAAGGGCTACTCCGGCGACTACGGCCTCGAGCGCTACGCCTGCTTCGACGCCACCAACCTGGGCGCCCAGGTCGAGAACCAGCGCCTCGCCGAGCTGTGCCGCGACCGCCACGCCGACGCGGTGCTGGTCTCGCAGGTGGTGACCCAGCGCGACGTGCACAAGGAGAACGCGCGGCAGCTGCTCGACGCGCTGGAGCGGCTCGGGATCCGCGGGCGCGTCACCGCCATCCTGGGCGGCCCGCGCATCGACCACCGGCTGGCGCTGGAGCTGGGCTACGACGCCGGCTTCGGGCCGGGCACCAAGCCCTCGGACGTGGCGAACTTCGTGGTCGGGTCGGTCCTGAAGCGCATGGGCAAGGAGATGCACTGATGGCCCCGGTGAAGGCGGCGCTCCGGCTGCGCATGTCGCAGGCCGACGCGCACTACGGCGGCAACCTGGTGGACGGTGCGCGCATGCTGGCGCTGTTCGGCGACCTCGCCACCGAGCTGCTCATCCGGCACGACGGCGACGAGGGCCTGTTCCGCGCCTACGACTCGGTGGAGTTCCTCGCCCCGGTCCACGCCGGCGACTACGTCGAGGCGGAGGGTGAGATCGTGAAGGTGGGCAGCACCTCGCGCGCCATGCGCTTCGAGGCGCGCAAGGTGATCTCGCCTCGCCCGGAGCTCTCCGACTCCGCCGCCGAGGTGCTCGCCGAGCCGGTGGTGGTCTGCCGCGCCACCGGCACCTGCGTCGTCCCCAAGGACAAGCAGCGCCTCGCGCGCTGAGCCGGTCCACCCGTTCGGCCGCGCCGGGCGCGGCCGGGAGGCCCTCATGGCCGAGAAGACGATCGTGACCGCGGCGGTGGTCGGCGCGGAGGTGACCCGCGCCCAGAACCCGGCCGTCCCCTACACGCCGCAGGAGATCGCCCGCGCCGCGGTGGACGCGGGGCGGGCCGGCGCCGCGGTGGTCCACCTGCACGCGCGCTGGCCCGACGGCCGCCCGTCGCAGGCGCCGGAGCACTTCCGCGAGATCATCGACCGCGTCCGCTCGGCCGGGAGCGAGGTGGTGATCCAGTGCTCGACCGGCGGCGCGGTGGGCATGTCGCTCGACGAGCGGCTCGGCTCGCTGGTGGACGGCGCCGAGATGGGCACGCTCAACATGGGCACCATGAACTTCGGCGACGAGGTGTTCGTGAACACCCGGCCCGACCTGGTGAAGGTGGCGGGGCGTCTCCGCGAGCGGCGGCTCGTGCCGGAGTGCGAGGTCTACGACGCCGGCATGCTGGACACGCTGCGGTGGCTCCTGGACAAGGGCCACCTGGCGCAGCCGTACCACGTGCAGTTCGTGCTGGGCGTCCCCGGCGGCATGGCCGCGAGCGAGCGGAACCTGCGCTTCCTGGTGGAGGGCCTGCCGGAGGCGGTCCACTGGTCGGTCGCGGGCGTGGGGCGCTTCCAGCTCCCCATGGTCGAGCTGGCGGCGCCGATGGGGGGCCATGTGCGCGTGGGCCTGGAGGACAACCTCTACGCGGCCAAGGGCGTGCTGGCGAAGGGCTCGGACGAGCTGGTGTCGCTCGCGGTGGAGCGGGTGGGGCGCGCCGGGCGCGAGCCCGCCACGCCGGCCGAGGCGCGCGCATTGCTCGGGATCACGTGAGCCGCGCTGCGCGTCCGTGCGCGTGTCCATCCCTTCGCTGGCTTGACGCTCCCGGAAGGGGAAGCTACCTTCGCGCGGTTTCACGCGGGGGACGCGCGCTCCATGACCAAGGCAGACCTCATCGAGAAGGTTCAGGCGCTCCACGACGACCTCTCCAAGCGGCAGGTGGCGCTCCTGGTGGACTCGGTGTTCGAGCACCTGGCCAAGGGCATCCGCAAGGACAAGCGCTTCACGATGCCGGGGTTCGGCACGTTCGTGGTGAAGCGCCGGGCCGGCCGCGTGGGCCGCAACCCGCAGACCGGCGCCGAGATCCAGATCGCCCCCACCAAGACGGTCGGGTTCAAGCCCGCACCCGAGCTGAAGAAGGCGCTGTAGCCGCGAGCCACGCATGAGCAGCCTCACCGACTGGCTGAAGGACTTCCGCGCGCTCCACGCGAAGGCGCGCGCCGGCGCGCTCGCCGGCCGCGAGGCCGACGTCTACCGCGCCGGCCGCGACGAGCTGGCCCGCGCGCTGCTCGCGGCCCAGCGGCTCACGCTGAAGCCGGGCGAGCAGCCGCGGCAGGCGCTGCGCGTGGCCCGCGCGCTCCAGGTGGACCTGGACATGTTCACCTCGGCCGCGCGCGCGCTGACCGTGGACGTCTCGAGCGGCGGGTTCGCCTGCCTGCTCGCGAAGGCGCCGCCGGCGGGCGAAGAGGTGAAGGTCTCGATGCGGCTCCCCGGCGGCGAGACGCTCGCCTGCCGCGCGCGGGTCACCGACGTGAAGCCGCTGCAGGGCAACGTGCGCGCGTCGTTCCAGCTCGTCGGCCTCACGGCGGCCGAGCGCGAGCGCCTCGAGCTGATGGTGTTCGACACCGTCCTCGAGCAGCTGACCGCCTGAGCCGGCGCCGGAAAGCGGCGAGGCGCCCCGGTTCCCCGGAGCGCCCCGCCCGACGCGCACCCACGCGCGCCTCCCGCACTACTTCTTCGCGAGCAGCTCCACGTCCACGTCGAGCTGCACCGTCCACATCCAGTCGGTGCCGGTCGCGCCCTTGTAGTAGTCCTGGTCGAGGAAGAAGACCGGGCCGGTGAGGACGTCGATGGCCGGCGTGAAGTACAGGCCGATGCCGCCGCCCGCCGCGCCCATCCAGTTCTTCCCGGTCGCCACGTCGGCGAGGAAGATGATCTTCTGCAGGCCGGGCAGGTTCACGGTCACGTCCGGCGACACCCAGCTCGCCATGAAGCCGGCGCGGTTCACGTCGCCGTCGGAGCCGGTCCACAGCGCCTTCGAGCCGGCGCCGTAGTAGCCGCCCACCCCCAGGATGCCGAGGGGCGTGGTCTTCCCGAGCGTCGCGTGGAGGAGGTGGTAGTCGGACACGTCCTTCTCGAACCCGGCGTTGGCGATGCCGGCGGACAGGCCCGGGGCCCAGCTCGCCAGCGCGCCCTCGGGCAGCGTCAGCTTCGCGTTGAGCTGCACGTACTTCTTGGTGTCGCCCGGGTAGAAGAAGTCCACGCCTGCCTCGGCCTGCAGGTAGGGCAGGCTGAACAGGCCCAGCTCCAGGCCGGTGTCGATCTGCAGCGCGCCCTGCTCGGCGAAGTAGGTGTCGTAGGTGAGGTGCGGGACGAGCGCCGGCTGCGTGTACGTGGTCGCCGGCGTCCAGAACGTGGTGGACGGCGTGGCCCGCGCACCCTGCGCGACGGCGAGGAGCGCCGAGACCGCGAGCGCCTTCAGAGCACTGTTCATCGGGTGAGATCCTCCGTGGTGGTCGTCGCGGCCGGGTGACCGCTCGCCCGGACGGGTTTGCAGCGCGCGTGCCGCGGTCGATGCCGCGTGAACTGGCGGGTTTTCCGCGGCCGGCGGCGCGGATGAGCGCTGCCGGGGCAGCGGCGTGCGCGCGCCGCGGGCACGCGCCCAGGGTTCACCGACCGAGAGGTCACGGAACGTCAACGCCCGCCCCCGGAGGCCGGGGGCGGGCGCGGGTCGCCGAGGCGGCGGCTTCGATCAGGCGGCGCTGGAGCCGGGGCTCGGGCGCGCCACCGGCAGCGGGGCGTGCGCGGCGGCGCCGGGCGCGGCGCCGGCCGTCTCGAGGTCGGTGGAGAGGTAGGCCCGCTCGCCGGCCTCGGCCTGGTCGAGGCCGGTCCACTCGTCCTGCTCGTCGGCGCGCAGCGGGGTGACGAGCGCCACCAGCCGGTACAGCCCGTAGGACAGCCCGCCGGAGAACACCAGCGTCACGGCCACGCCCAGGGCCTGCTTGCCCACCAGCGCCAGGCTCGCGTCCGCGCCGGCGGCGTTCACCGAGGTGGTGGCGAGCGCGCCGGTGAGCACCGCGCCGAGCGTGGCCGCCACGCCGTGGACCGCGAACACGTCGAGCGCGTCGTCCAGCCCGAGCCGCGGGCGCAGGCGGATGGCGCCGAAGGAGGCGAGCGCCGCGACGGCGCCCAGCACCAGGCTCGCGCCGGGCCGGATGAAGCCGGCGGCCGGCGTGATGGCCACCATGCCGGCCACCGCGCCCGAGGCGAGCCCGACGCCGGAGACCTTCCCGTGCATCAGCAGCTCGGCGAGGCCCCAGGCGGCGGCCGCCGCCGCGGGCGCGAAGAAGGTGTTCGCGAACGCGGTGCTGGCGAGTCCGTTCGCGGCGAGCGCGCTCCCGCCGTTGAAGCCGAGCCAGCCGAACCAGAGCAGGCCCGCGCCGAGGATCGCGAACGGGACGCTGTGCGGGAGCACCGTGGGGGCGCGCAGGCCGCGGCGCCGGCCCAGCACCACCGCGCCGACCAGCGCCGCCGCGGCGGCGTTCACGTGCACCACCGTGCCGCCGGCGAAGTCGAGCACGCCGAGGTTGCGGAGCCAGCCGCCCGGCGCCCAGACCCAGTGCGCCACCGGCGTGTAGACCACCAGGCTCCACAGCGCGACGAACAGCACGTACGCCTTGATGCGCATGCGCTCGACCACCGCGCCGGAGATGAGCGCCGGCGTGATCACCGCGAACATCGCCTGGAACAGCATGAACGCCGAGTGCGGCACCGTGGCCGCGAGGGACGGCTCGGGCGCGTCGCCCACGCCGGCGAGCCCGGCCCAGCGCAGGCCGCCCACCACGCGGTCGAGCGCGCCGGGCCCGGGAGCGAACGCGAGCGAGTAGCCGACCGTCGCCCAGAGCACGCCCACGATCGCCATGCAGACGATCGAGAGGTTCATGGTGTGGACGACGTTCTTGGCGCGGACCAGGCCGCCGTAGAAGAACGCGAGGCCGGGGGTCATGAGCATCACCAGGCCGGCGCTGACGAGGACGAGGGCGGTGTCGCCGGTGTCGATGCGGTCGGCGGCGGAGGCGAGCGCGGGCAGGGCGACCAGCAGCGGGACGAGGAGCTTCTTCACGGATCCTCCGGGGCAGGCGCGCGGGGCGCGGTCCCGCTCGCCCACTGCAGCGCCCGTGCCGGCGCCGCGCGCCCGGATCCCGGGCGTTCCCGCGCCCGTTCGCGGTGCATTGCCCGGCTCGGCGGCAGCGGGCTGCCCCACCGGCGGGCAGATCGCTGCCGGCGGCGCGCTCCGGCTGCCCGATCAGCGGGCAGTGCGCGAGGTGCGCTTCGCCGCCGTGCGGGAGGCGGGCTTCTTCGCGGGCGTCGCCGCCTTGCGGGTCCCCACCTTGGCGGTGGCCTTCGCCGCGGTCGCCTTGCGGACCGGCGCGGGCTTGGCCGCCGGCTTCCGCGCCGGCGGCGGCTCGGGCCTCGGCTCCGGCGGGAGCACGGCCGGGACCACGGCGGGATCGTCGTCGGAGGCGCTCGACACCGCGGGCGGCGCGCCGGC
>NZ_BAZG01000104.1 GCF_000964525.1 Anaeromyxobacter sp. PSR-1 | reverse complement strand
GCCGGCCGCCGCGGTCGCGCAGGGCCAGCAGGGCGATTACGCCTACGTGGTCGGCGCGGACGGGAAGGCCGAGCTGCGCGGCGTGACCGTCGAGCAGGCGGGCGACGCCGAGGCGGTGCTCTCGAAGGGGATCGCGCCCGGCGAGCGGGTGGTGATCGAGGGCCAGCTGAAGCTGCGGCCGGGCGCGGCGGTGGAGGTGCAGGGGCCGCGCGAGGAGGGCCGGAAGGCGCCGGGCACATGAACCTCTCCGAGCCCTTCATCCGCCGGCCCGTCATGACGACGCTCGTCATGGCGAGCTTCATCGCGTTCGGCCTGGTCGCCTACCAGAAGCTGCCGGTCTCCGACCTCCCCAACGTCGACTTCCCCACCATCACCGTCTCCGCCTCGCTGCCCGGCGCCAGCCCGGAGACCATGGCGTCCTCGGTGGCGACGCCGCTGGAGCGGCAGTTCTCCACCATCGCCGGCCTGGCCGCGATGAACTCGTCCTCGGGCCTGGGGACGACGCAGATCACGCTGGAGTTCGACCTCGACCGCAACATCGACGCGGCCGCGCAGGACGTGCAGTCCGCCATCTCGGCGGCGGGCCGGCAGCTCCCGCAGAACATGCCCAGCCCGCCCACCCTGCGGAAGGTGAACCCGGCGGACGCGCCCATCGTCTACTTCTCGCTCACCTCCCCCACCCTGCCGCTCTCCGACCTGAACCGGTTCGCGCAGGACGTGGTGGCGCAGCGGGTCGCCACCATCGCCGGGGTCGCGCAGGTGCTGGTCTACGGGCCGCAGAAGTACGCGGTCCGGATCGAGCTGGACCCGCAGGCGCTGGCGGCGCGCGGCATCGGGCTCGACGAGGCCACCGCCGCCATCGCGGCCGCGAACCCCAACCTCCCGGCCGGCCTGGTGCAGGGCGGCGCGCGCGCGTTCACCGTGGAGGCCACCGGCGGGCTGATGCGCGCCAAGGACTTCGCCGACGTGGTGCTCGCGTTCCGGAACGGCGCGCCGGTGCGCGTCGCCGACGTGGGCCGGGCCCGCGACGGCGTGGAGAACGAGCTCGCCGCCGCCTGGCTCTGGAAGGAGGGGCGGGAGCAGCGCGCCATCGTGCTGGCGGTGCAGCGCCAGCCCGGCACCAACACCGTCGCGGTGGCGGACGCCGTCCGGCAGCTCCTCCCCACCCTGCGGGCGCAGCTCCCGGGCGCCGCCCAGCTCGAGCTGCTCTACGACCGCTCGGAGACCATCGAGGAGTCGGTCACCGACGTGAAGTTCACGCTGCTGCTCACGCTCGCGCTGGTGGTCCTCGTCATCTTCGTCTTCCTGCGCAACCTGCCCGCGACCGTGATCCCCAGCCTGGCGCTGCCGGTGTCGCTCATCGGCACCTTCGCGCTCATGTTCCAGCTGGGCTACTCGCTCGACAACCTCTCGCTCATGGCGCTCACGCTGGCGGTCGGCTTCGTGGTCGACGACGCCATCGTGATGCTGGAGAACGTGGTCCGGCACATGGAGATGGGCGAGCGGCCGTTCGAGGCCGCCCTGAACGGCTCGAGGGAGATCGCGTTCACCATCGTGTCGATGACCCTCTCGCTCGCGGCGGTGTTCCTGCCGGTGCTGTTCATGGGCGGGATCGTGGGCCGGCTCTTCCACGAGTTCGCGGTCACCATCGGCGCCGCCATCCTGGTCTCCGGGTTCGTCTCGCTCACGCTCACGCCCATGCTGTGCAGCCGCTTCCTGCGGCCCGGCAAGGCGGCCCACCACGGCCGGCTCTACGCCGCGACCGAGCGCGCCTTCGACGCGAGCCTGCGGCTCTACGACCGCGGCCTGGTCTGGTCGCTGGCGCACCCGCGCACCGTGCTGGCCGGCTCGCTGGTGGTGCTCGTGGCCATGGTCCCGCTGTTCGCGGCGGTGAAGAAGGGCTTCCTGCCGAGCGAGGACACCGCCCGCCTCCAGGTCATCACCGAGGGCCCGGAGGGCGCGAGCTGGGACTACATGGTCCGGGCGCAGCGCGGCGCGGCGCAGGTGGTCGCGACGCACCCCGAGGTGGAGATGTTCATGTCCAGCGTGGGCGGGCGCGGCACCGCCGGCGTCACGCAGGGCAACATGTTCCTCCGGCTGCGCAGCCGGCACGACCGCGACGTGAGCGCGGACGAGCTGCTCGCGCGCCTGCGCGCCGAGCTGGCCCGGTACCCGGCGCTGCGCGTGTTCCTGGTGAACCCGCCGCCCATCAACATCGGCGGCCAGCAGACCCGCGCGCAGTACCAGTTCACGCTGCAGGACGCCGACACCGAGGGGCTGTACCGGCACGCGCAGGCGCTGGAGGAGCGGCTGCGCGCCATGCCCCTGCTCCAGGACGTCACCAGCGACCTGCGGCTCGCCTCGCCGCGCGTCACCGTCCGGATCGACCGCGACCGGGCCGCGGCGCTCGGGGTGACCCCGGACGCCATCGAGGACGCGCTCTACACCGCCTACGGCGACCGGCAGGTCTCGACCATCTTCGCGCCGGAGGACCAGTACCAGGTGATCCTCACGCTGGGGCCGTCGTTCCGCCTCGAGCCCGCGGCGCTCGCGCTCCTGCGGGTGCGCTCCACCTCGGGCGCGCCGGTCCCGCTCGACACGGTGGCGCGGCTGGAGCGCGGCGTGGGGCCGCTGACGGTGAACCACTCCGGCCAGCTCCCCTCGGTGACGCTGGCGTTCAACCTCCGCGAGGGCGCCTCCCTGGGCCAGGCGGTGACCGCGGTGCAGGCCGAGGCGGACCGGATGCTGCCGGCCACGGTCGCCACGCGCTTCCAGGGCACGGCGCAGGCGTTCCAGTCCTCGCTGTCCGGCCTGGGCCTGCTGCTCGTGATGGCGGTGCTCGTCATCTACGTGGTGCTCGGCATCCTGTACGAGAGCTTCGCCCACCCGTTCACCATCCTCACCGCCCTCCCCTTCGCCGGCCTGGGCGCGCTGGTGACGCTGCTCGTGTTCCGCGTGGAGCTGTCGATCTACGCGTTCGTCGGCATCGTCATGCTGGTGGGCCTGGTGAAGAAGAACGGCATCATGATGGTGGACTTCGCGGTGGAGGCGCAGCGCGGCGGGCGCACGCCGGGGGAGGCCATCCGCGAGGCGTGCCTGGTCCGCTTCCGCCCCATCATGATGACCACCATGGCGGCGCTGATGGGCACGCTGCCCATCGCGCTCGGCTTCGGGGCCGGGGCCGAGTCGCGCCGGCCGCTCGGCCTCGCGGTGGTGGGCGGCCTGGTGTTCTCGCAGCTCCTCACGCTGTTCGTGACGCCGGTGTTCTACGTGGCGATGGAGCGGTTGCGGAACCTGCGCCGCCGCGGCGGCTCGTCGGGCGCCGCCGCGCCGGAGCGCTCGGCGGCCGCGCCGCAGGGCTGACCCCCCGCCTGGCCGCGGCGCGCGGCGGTGCCCAGGCTTCCGCGGAGGGAGGCACACGTGAACCGCGACCAGATCAAGGGCAAGCTCGACGAGCTGAAGGGCAACGCGAAGAAGCGGATCGGCGGGGCGACGGAGAACCCGTCCAAGCAGGCCGAGGGGTGGGTGGAGGAGCAGGGGGGGAAGATCCGCAAGGGCGTGGGCGATCTGAAGGAAGACGCCGAGCGCTCGCGGCGGAGCGACCCGGACCGCGACCTGGACCGCTGACCGGAGCAGGGACGAGCGGGAACGACGCGCCCCGGCGACCGCTCGGCCGCCGGGGCGCGTCTTCTTCCCGGGCTGCGCGCCGGAGCGGCGCGCGGGCGCCTACCAGCCGCAGGACTGGCCGGCGATCTGCTTCCGCAGCCAGGTGCGCAGCGGCGCGAAGTACTCGAGCATCGCCGACGCGTCCGCCTGGCGCGAGCCGGTCAGCGCCTCGTACGCGTCCGGCCACGGCTTCGAGGCGCCCATGGCCAGCATCGCCTCGAGCTTCTTGCCGGCCGCCTTCGAGCCGTAGATCGAACACTCGTGCAGCGGCCCCTTCCAGCCGGCCGCCTCGCACAGCGCCTTGTGGAACTGGAACTGGTACACGTGCGCGAGGAAGTAGCGCGTGTAGGGCACGTTCGCCGGCACGTGGTACTTCGCGCCCGGGTCGAAGTCCGCCTCGCTGCGCGCCACCGGCGCGTCCACGCCCTGGTACTTGCGGCGCAGCTCCCACCAGGCGGCGTTGTAGCGCGCCGGCGGCGTCTTGCCGGAGAACACGTCCCAGCGCCACTGGTCGATGAGCTTGCCGAACGGCAGGAACGCGACCTTCTCGAGCGCCCGCTTCATCTGGACGTTCACCACGCCCTTCTCGTCCTTCGGCACGGTCTGGATGAGGCCGACCTGCTTCAGGTAGCCGGGGGTGATGGAGAGCGCGATGGCGTCGCCGATGGCCTCGTGGAAGCCGTCGTTCGCCCCGTTCTGGAAGAGCACCGGCAGGTGCACGTAGGCGCGCTGGTAGAAGTTGTGCCCGAGCTCGTGGTGGATGGTGACGAGGTCCTCCTCGGTCGGCCGGATGCACATCTTGATGCGCAGGTCGGCGGAGTAGGTCACGTCCCAGGCGCTGGCGTGGCACACCACGTCGCGGTCGCGCGGCTTCGTGAACTGCGAGCGCTCCCAGAACGTCTTCGGGAGCGGCTCGAAGCCGAGCGAGGTGAAGAACGCCTCGCCCAGCTTCACCATCTTGACCGGGTCGGTCTTCTGCCGGCGCAGCGCCGCGTCCACGTCGAGCGAGGGCTGCCCGTGGTACGGCTCGACCAGCGGGTAGAGGTTGGCCCAGTCCTGCGCCCACATGTTGCCGAGCAGGTGCGCCGGGATGGGCTTGCCGTCCGGCACCCGCGCCTTGCCGTAGGCCTTCTGCAGCTTGCTGCGGACGTAGCAGTGCAGCTCCTCGTAGAACGGCTTCACCTGCGCCCAGAGCCGGTCGGTGTCGGCCTCGAACGCGTCGGGCGGCATGTCGTAGCCGCTGCGCCACAGGTCCCCGAGGTCGCGGAAGCCGATCTCGCGCGCGCCCGCGTTGGAGATGGTCACCATCCGCTCGTAGAGCGGGCGCATGTCGCGCGAGATGGTGTGCCAGCCGGTCCAGGCGTCGAGCAGCGCGTCGTAGTCGCGGCTCTTCGCCATCACCTGCTCGAGGTCCTGCAGGTCGCGGCACTTCCCGGCGCCGCGCGCCGCGCTGCCGGGCGCGCCGCACCACTTGCCCTTGCCGTACATGCCCTCGAGCTTCGCGGCGAGCTGCGCCAGCTCGGCCCGCTGGGCGGCGTCGCTCGGCGCCGGGAGCGGCGAGGCGATGCGCAGCAGCATCAGCATGCGCTCGGTGTCGGGGTCGGCGCCGACGCCCTGGAACCGGACCGCGCCGCGGATCGCGTCGGTCAGGTACGCCATCTGGTCCTCGTTGAGGGCCGCGGCGTTCCGCTCGGTGTCGTCGGTGATGTACGTGGACTTGATCCACTCCGCGGTGGACCAGCGGATCCAGAGCTTCTTCAGCTCCGCGTTGGCCTCGCCCACGAACGCCTTCGCGTCGGCGGCGGTGGGCTTCGCGGCGGCTGCGGCCTGCGGGGGCGCCGCCGGCGCGGAGGGCGCCGCGGCGAGGAGGACGGCTGCGAGCTGCAAGACCGGGAGTGTCGTCATGCGCGCGGATCCTAGGACGGGGTCGACGGGCCCGCCAGCATGGCGGGTCCGGACCGTTCCTGAGACGCGAGCGCGCCGGACGTGACCGCGGCGGACACCCCCGCCGCGGACGCGGGGGCCTCGCCCGGCGACCGCGGACTAGTGGGCCTGGCCGCCGCCGCGGCGGTCGTTCGCGAAGCTCCCCGCGAACGCGCGCGGCTCCTCCTGCACCCGGAACAGCGGGCACTTCTCGCAGGACCAGCTGTCCCAGTCGAGCTTCACCGCGACGTCGAGGCACGCGTCGTAGTGGAAGCAGTACAGGTTCCGGTGGCCGGAGACCGTGGTCTCGGAGCGGATGAGCGCGGCGAGCGGGGTCGGATTGGGCAGGGTGTGCACTCTGGAGGTCTCCCGGATGGCTGCTCGGGTCGGAAACAGGCAAGCGCCGCCGCCATTCCCACTTTCGGCGCGTTGTGTGAGCCCGAACGTGAGCCTTGACTACACGAGGGGGAAGCCCCCTCCGGGTCGCACCCGGCGCGCCTCGCCCATCGAGGTCTGCTATGACGGATGGTTGCAGCCGCCCGCCCGTCCGCCGCGCTCCGTCAGGGATTCGCTCTCGGCGCGGGCGCGGCCCCGCGCCGCACCGGAGCCCCCATGTCCACCGCCGAGCCTTGCACCGCCTGTGAACTCCTCCTGGGCCGCGGCCGCGTGCCCGGCGGCCTGCTCCGCCGCGAGGGCGGCTTCGCGCTGCACGCGCTCGCCGACGCCTCGCCCATCCCCGGCTGGCTGGTGCTCACCAGCGAGCGCCACGCGCGCGCCTGGTACGACCTCGCGCCCGCCGAGCTGGCCGCGCTCGGGCCGCTCGCCGCGCGGGTGATGAACGCGCAGCGCGCCGTCCTCGGCGCGGAGCACGTCTACGCGTTCGCCATCGGCGACGCGCTCCGCCACTTCCACCTGCACCTCGTCCCCCGCACCGCCGCCACCCCGGAGCGCCTGCGCGGCCGCCGCTGCTTCGAGGGCCGGCCGGAGGACATGCTGGGCGAGGACGCGCTGGCCGCCGCGGCGCGCGCGGTGGCCGCCGCGCTGTGAGCCTCCGTCAGGTCCGCCGCACCTCGGGCACGAGCGGGAGCAGCCCCTCCCGGAAGCTCGGGTAGGCGAGCGTCACGCCGAGCGCGGCGCGCGTCCGCTCGGAGAGGACGCGCCGGTCCGGGCCCGGCGGCGCCACGGTGGCGCGGGCCGGCTCGACGCCGATCCGGTCCGCGATCCAGCGCACCACCTCGCGGCGGCGCGCCGGCGCCGCGTCGCTCCCGTGGTAGACCGCCCCCGGCGCGCCGCGGGCGATCGCGGCGAGCACGAACGACACCGCGTCGTCGAGGTGGCAGAAGTTCATCCAGGCCTGCTCCCCCGCCCCGAGCGCGAGGCGCCCGCTCCGCACCCGCTCCACGATGCCGGCCCGACCGGGCCCGTACAGGCCGGACAGGCGCACCACGCACGCCTGGAGCCCCGCCGCGCCCGCCGCCTGGATGGCCCGCTCCGCCTCCGCCAGCACCTCGGCCGTCGGGCCGAGCGGCATGGGCGGGCTCGACTCGTCCACGTCCAGGCCGTCGCTCTGCCCGAGGACGCCGGTCGAGCCGGTGTAGACGAGCCGCGCGCCGCAGCGGCGGGCGTGGGCGAGCAGCGCCCGGTTCGCGTCCAGGTAGGCGGCGCGGTACGCCTCGGGCGTGTCGGAGGTCGCCGACTGGCACGCGACCACCGCGTCGACCGCCGGGAGCCGCTCCTCGGCGCCGGGCGCGGCGAGATCCAGCGCGAGCGGCGCGATGCCGGTCGCGGCCAGCGCCGCCGCCCGCGCCGGATCGCGGCGGACCCCGGTCACGCGCCTCCCCTCGAACAGCAACCGCCTCGCGATCGCCGAGCCGAGCCAGCCGCACCCCGCCACCAGCACGTGCATGCGTCACCTCTCCGGGGGATCATCCCACCGCCGGCCCCATTCCCGAAACGCGGCGGTGCGCGGCGCCGCGGCCTGCGTCATTATGTCGACTCGACCCTCGGTTCGCCGTTCCGCCGCGGGGGTGAGGAGACGTCATGGCCGGCGCCTGGACGATCCGATCGACCGTCGAGCTTCGCGGCGGCGTGCGCATGCCCGTCCTCGGGCTGGGGGTGTGGCAGTCGCCGCCGGGCGACGAGACGCGCAACGCGGTGCTCGCCGCGCTGCGGCTCGGGTACCGGCTGGTGGACACCGCGCGCGCCTACCGCAACGAGGAGGACGTGGGCGCGGCCATCCGCGAGAGCGGCGTCCCCCGCGACGAGGTCTTCGTCACCACCAAGCTCTGGAACTCCGACCACGGCTACGACTCGACGCTGCGCGCCTGCGACGAGAGCCTGCGCCGGCTCGGGCTCGACCGGCTCGACCTGTACCTGATCCACTGGCCGGTGCCGAAGCTGCGCGGCGAGACCTGGCGGGCCATGGAGCGGATCCTCGCCGACGGGAAGGCCCGGGCCATCGGCGTCTCGAACTACACGGTCCGTCACCTGGAGGAGCTGCTGGCGTCGGCGAACGAGCCGCCCTCGGTGAACCAGGTCGAGCTGCACCCGTTCCTGCTCCAGCGCGAGCTGGTGGACTTCTGCAAGGCCCGGGGCATCCAGGTCGAGGCGTACGGCCCGCTGGTCCGCGGCCACAAGATGGAGAACCCGGTGCTGCAGCGGGTGGCGCACCGGGTCGGGCGCACGCCGGCGCAGGTGCTCATCCGCTGGGGCATCGAGCACGGCCTGGTGACCATCCCGAAGTCGGTGCACGAGCACCGGATCCGCGAGAACGCCGACGTGTTCGGGTTCTCGCTGTCGCCGGCGGACCTCGCCGCGCTCGACGGGCTCGACGAGGGCTACCGGACGAGCTGGGACCCCACCGACGCGCCCTGACGGCCGGCTCACGCCCGCAGCGCCGCGGCCACGATCGCCCTCGCCTCCTCCAGGATGCGATCGAGGTGGGCCGCGTCGCGGAAGCTCTCCGCGTAGATCTTGTAGACGTCCTCGGTGCCGGACGGCCGCGCCGCGAACCAGCCCTGCTCCGTCGTCACCTTGAGCCCGCCGATGGCGGCGCCGTTCCCGGGGGCGCGCGTCAGCCGCGCGGTGATGGGATCGCCGGCGAGCGTGGTGGCCGCCACCGCCTCCGGCGAGAGCTTGCCCAGGATGGCCTTCTCGGCGGGCGTCGCCGGCGCGTCCACGCGCGCGTAGACCGGCGCGCCCAGGTCGGCGGCGAGCGCGCGGTACCGCTCGCCGGGATCGCGGCCGCTGCGGGCGCGGATCTCCACCGCCAGCAGGTCCATGACGATCCCGTCCTTGTCGGTGGTCCAGGGGCTCCCGTCGCGCCGCAGGAACGTCGCCCCGGCGCTCTCCTCCCCGCCGAACCCCAGGCTCCCGTCGAGCAGCCCCGGGACGAACCACTTGAAGCCGACCGGGACCTCCACCAGCCGCCGCCCGAGCCGCCGCGCCACCCGGTCGATGAGCGCCGACGAGACCAGCGTCTTGCCCACGCCGGCCGCCGCCGGCCACCCGTCGCGGTGCGCGAACAGCCAGTCGATGGCGACCGCCAGGTAGTGGTTCGGGTTCATCAGGCCGGCGGACGGGGTCACGATCCCGTGGCGGTCTGAGTCGGCGTCGTTGCCGAAGGCGAGGTCGAACCGGTCCTTCAGCGCGACCAGGTTCGCCATCGCGTACGGCGACGAGCAGTCCATGCGGATCTTCCCGTCGTGGTCGAGCGGCATGAAGCCGAACGTCGGATCCACCACCGGGTTCGTCACCTCGAGGTCGAGCCCGTAGGCCTCGGCGATGGCGCCCCAGTAGTGCGCGTTCGAGCCGCCCAGCGGATCCACGCCCACCCGGATCGGCGCGCCGCGCGCGGCGTCCAGGTCCAGCACCGCGGCGAGGTCCTCGACGTACGGCCGCACGTAGTCGCGCTCGCGCACCGTGGCGCCCCGCCGCGCCCGCTCCCACGGGACGCGCCGCACCTCGCGGTTGCCGTCCGCGAGCAGCGCGTTCGCGCGCGCCTCGATGGCGGAGGTCACGGCGGTGTCGGCCGGTCCGCCGTCGGGCGGGTTGTACTTGATGCCGCCGTCCTCGGGCGGATTGTGCGAGGGCGTGATCACGATCCCGTCCGCCAGCCCCGCGGTCCGCCCCCGGTTCGCCGCGAGGATGGCGTGCGAGACGACCGGGGTGGGGACGGGCGCCCCGCCCCGCGAGATCACCACCTCGACGCCGTTCGCGGCGAGCACCTCCAGCGCGGTGCGCTCCGCCGGCTCGGACAGCGCGTGGGTGTCGCGCCCCAGGAACAGGGGACCGGTCACCCCGGCGCGGGCGCGGTGCTCGCAGACCGCCTGCGTCACCGCGAGGATGTGCGCCTCGTTGAAGCTCCGGCGCAGCGAGGAGCCGCGGTGGCCCGAGGTGCCGAACGCGACCCGCTGGGCGGGGACGGATGGGTCGGGCGCGTCCGCGGCGTAGCGGCGGAGCAGGTCGGGGACGTCCACCAGCGCGTCGCGCGGCGCGGGCTTTCCGGCGAGGGGATGGGCCATGGAAGGATCCTGGCACGCCCCCGGCCCTTGTCACGACCTCGTGCGGGCCCGACAATGCGCGGGATGCCCGCGCTCGCCCTCGCCGCCCTCCTCGCGCTCGCCGGCGCCGCCCCGCCCGCCGCCCCGGCCGGCTTCCAGGCGCTCGAGCCCGGCCTGGAGCTGGGCCAGTTCGACGGCCCGCCCGGCGTCGCGGGCGACGGGAAGATCGTGGTGGTGCGCATCGACCCGGCCCGCTTCGAGCTGCGGCTGCTGAACGCCTCGGCGCCCAGCCACGGCGGGCTGCTCACCGCGCGCGCCTGGGCCGAGCGCGCCGGCGCGTCGGCCGCGATCAACGCGAGCATGTACCAGGAGGACTTCCGCACCAGCGTGTCGCTCATGCGGACCCGCGAGCACGTGAACCAGCGGCGCGTCTCGCGCGACCGCACCGTGCTCGCGTTCGACCCGCTCGAGCGCGGCCTCCCCGCGGTGCGGATGATCGACCGCGACTGCGAGGACCTGGACGGCGCCCTGCGCGGCTACGGCGCGGCGGTGCAGTCCATCCGGATGGTCTCCTGCCAGCGCAAGAACGTCTGGGCCCCGTCGGCGCGCCGGACCTCCGCCGCGGCGGTGGGCGTGGACGGCAAGGGGCGCGTGCTGTTCATCCACGCGCGGAGCGCCTGGCCGGTGCACGAGCTGGTGAACGCGCTGCTGGCGCTGCCGCTCGACCTGCGGCAGGCCATGTACGTCGAGGGCGGCCCCGAGGCGCAGCTGTTCGTGCGCGGCGGCGGGCGCGAGCTGGAGCGGGTCGGCGCGTTCGAGGCGGCCCCGGCGGCCGACAACCGCGACGCCTGGCCGGTGCCGAACGTGATCGCGGCCGTGCGCCGGCGGTAGCGGCGCGGCCCCGCGACGCCCCGCCGGCGTCGCCGTCCCGGCGACGCCCCGGGACGTCCGCCCCCGACGTGGCCCCGCCCCCGGCGCGGCGCTTCCCCCGCGCGGCACGGGCCCCCACCGTGCGCCGCGATGCGGCCGACCGCGCGGAACCTCGCCCCCCTGCTCGCCGTCCTGTGCGCCCCGCCGGCCCTGCTCGCGGGGTGCGGCCACGCCGAGCCGCGCCCGCGGGCGGCCGCGCAGGACCGCGACGGGCTCTCCGCCCTGTGGAGCTACTACCGGTACACCCACGTGCAGGGCGGGCGGGTGGCGGCGCTCGACGAGGGCGGCGTCACCACCTCCGAGGGCCAGGGCTACGCCATGCTCCGCGCGGTGTGGATGGACGACCGCGCCACGCTGGACGCGGTCTGGCGCTGGACGCGCGAGAACCTGGCGGTGCGCGAGGACCGGCTGCTGGCCTGGCGCTGGCTGGGCGGCAAGGTCCAGGACCGGAACGCCGCCACCGACGCCGACCAGGACGTGGCGCTCGCGCTGGTGCTCGCGTCGCGCCGCTTCGGCGACCCGCGCTACCTCGAGGCGGCGCGCCCGCTGCTCGCCGACATCTGGGCGCGCGAGGTGATCCGCGCCGGCGGCCGCTGGCTCCCGACCGGCGGGAACTGGGCGCCCGCCGAGCGCTACCCCACCATCCACGTCGCCTACCTCGCGCCGTACGCGTATCAGGTGTTCGCCGACGTCGATCCGGAGCGGCCCTGGGCCGAGCTGGTCGAGTCGAGCTACCAGGTGCTGCGCTTCCTCGTGATCGAGAAGGGCCTGGCGCTCCCGCCCGAGCGGATCTGGGTGGACCCGCGCACCGGCGAGCTGCTGCTGGCGCGCCCCGGCGGGCAGCCGGACGCGTTCGGCTACGACGCGGTGCCGGTCTACTGGCGCGTGGCGCTCGACGCGCGCTGGTTCGGGCGCCGCGGCGAGGCGGAGCTGCGCGCCCGCCTGCTCCGGTTCCCCGCCGAGGCGTTCCGCGACGAGGGGCGGCTGCGCGAGCGGTACACGACCTCGGGCCGCCCGCTCTCCGAGCTGGACGGGCTCCCCCACCTCGCCTCGGTGCAGGCGCTCGCGCAGGTCGAGGATCCGGAGCTGGCGCGCGCCATGCGGGCGTCGCGGCTCGACGCGCTGTTCGACAGGGCGCTCTCCGGCGAGGCCACGCCCTACTACCTCCACAACTGGCTCTGGTTCGGGCGGGCCCTCGAGGCCGGGCTCCTGCGCCGCTTCGACGAGCCGCTCGCGTTCCTCTCCTCGCTGGACTGGGGCGCCTTCCGCGACCGCTTCCCGCTGCTCCCGGTCGCGCTGGCGCTCGTGCTCGCCCCGCTGGCGCGCCGCCTCTGGCCGGCGCGCGCCGCCCTGGTGGCGCTCGCGCTCGGCCTGTCGATCCGGTACCTCGCCTGGCGCGCCGGCTCGACGCTCAACTTCGTCGAGCCGCTCGGCCCCGCCCTCTCGCTGGCGCTGCTCGCCGCGGAGGCCTACGCGCTCTCCACCGTCGCGCTCCTCGTGGTCCAGGTCGGGCTCCGCCACCGCGCCCGCCCGCCCGAGCCGCCGCTCCAGGCCGGCGAGCCGCACCCGTCGGTGGACGTGCTGGTGCCCATCTACTCCGAGCCGCTCGACATCCTCGACAAGACGCTCGCCGCCTGCGCCGCCATGCGCTACCCGCGCAAGACGATCGTGGTCTGCGACGACTCGCACCGCGAGGAGGTGGCCCGGCTCGCGGCCGAGCACGGCGCCCGCTACCTGGCCGGCCCGCGCCGGCACGCCAAGGCCGGCAACCTGAACGCCGCGCTGGCCCGGACCGACGGCGAGCTGGTGGTCGTGTTCGACACCGACCACGTGCCCACGGCCGCGTTCCTGGAGCGGACCGTGCCCTGCTTCCGCGATCCACGGCTCGGCGTCGTCCAGACCCCGCACCACTTCTACAACCCCGACGTCTTCCAGCGCGCGCTCGGCGCGCCGGCGTCGGTGCCGAACGAGGCGGACCTGTTCAACCACGCCATCCAGGGCGGGCGGGACCGCTGGGGCGGCGCGTTCTTCGTGGGCAGCGGCGCGGTGTTCCGCCGCGAGGCGCTCGCCTCGGTGGGCGGCTTCCACCTGCTCTCCATCACCGAGGACATCCACACCAGCCAGAAGCTGCACGCGAGGGGCTGGCGCACGCGCTTCGTGGACGAGGACCTCGCCGCGGGGCTCTCCGCCGAGGACCTGGCCAGCTACGTGGTGCAGCGGCGGCGCTGGATGCTGGGCTGCCTGCAGATCTTCTTCCGCGACAACCCGCTGCTCCAGCGCGGGCTGCCGCTGCGCCACCGCCTCGGCTACCTCGCCTCGCTCTGGTACTTCTTCTTCCCGCTGGCCCGGCTGGTGTTCTTCGCCACGCCGCTCGCGTACCTCCTGTTCCACCTGCACCCGCTCTTCGCCGAGCTGCCGGTGCTGCTCGCCTACCTCGTCCCGCACCTGGTGGCGGCGCCCCTGGCCGCGTCGGCGCTGGTGCCGGGCTGGCCGCGGACGCTGTGGGGCAGCCTGTACGAGGGCGCGGTGGCGTTCCCGCTGGCGCGCGCCACGCTCGACCTGCTCCTGCCGAGGCGGCTCGGCTTCAAGGTGACGCCCAAGGGCGTGCGCTCGGAGCGGCGCCGCTTCGACCTGCGCACCTCGGCGTTCACGATCGCGGCGGCGGCGGTCGGGCTCCTCGCCATCGCCAAGGGCGCGGCGGAGCTGTGGGCGTTCGGCATCGAGGTCGAGGCCTACGCGTTCAACCTGGCCTGGGCGGCCGCGAACCTGGTCTCGGTGCTGCTCGCGCTGCTGGTCGCCTGGGAGCGCCCGCAGCGCCGCGCCGACGAGCGGATCCGGCGGCGGCTGGCGGTGCGCCTGGACGCGCCGGGGCTGTCCCTCGCCGCGACCACGCTCGACCTCGCCCGCGGCGGGGCCGCGGTGGCGCTGCCGCCCGGCGCCGCGCTGCCGGCCGAGGTGGAGGTGACGTTCGACGGGCCCGAGCGGCTCCGCCTCCGCGCGCGCGTCGCCTACCTCGAGGCCGTGGGCGGGGCGCCTCGCGCCGGCCTCGCGTTCCAGGGCGTCTCCGCGGCCGAGGCGCGCGCGCTGGTCCGGATCGCGTTCTCGGCCGACGGGGCGCACGCGGGCGCGCACGAGGGGCGCAGCCGCTGGCAGGTGGCGATGGCCTGGCACCTCCTCGCCGGGCTGTGGCGGGCGGTCCGGCCGCTCCGCGCGCGGCGCCGCCTCGGGGCGCGGCGGCGGACGCTGCGACCGCTGCGGCTCTGCGGCGC
>NZ_BAZG01000105.1 GCF_000964525.1 Anaeromyxobacter sp. PSR-1 | reverse complement strand
GCCTGCGCGCGCAGCACCGCGTCGGCGCCGGCCCGCAGCGGCGCGAGCGCCGCGTCGGCGGCGCCGGCCGGCCGGTGCGGCCCCGGCGCGGCGGCGGACGCCGAGGGTGGAGGGGAGGCCGGTGCGTCCGGCGCGCGGTGCGCGCAGGCGGCCAGCAGGCACAGGGGAACGGCGAGGAGGGCGGCGGGCGAGCGTGGACGCTTCACGAGGCGGAGATCTTAGCGCGGCCTGCCGGTTCCCGCGCGGATCCGGGGGCGCGGCGGTAGAGTCCGCCGCATGCAGAGCGAACGCCGCAGGGAGAGCGCCCGGGCGCGGGCGCGCCTCTCCGCCGAGGTGCGCCGGATCCTGGGCGGCCTCGGGTACGAGGAGGTGGAGACGCCGTGCTTGGTGCCCGCGCCGGGCATGGAGCCGCACATCGACGCGTTCCAGGCCACGTTCGTGCCGGAGGGCGGCGGGACGTCGCGGCCCCTGTGGCTCCAGAACAGCCCCGAGTACGCGATGAAGCGGCTGCTCGCCGAGGGCTTCGAGCGGGTGTTCCAGCTCGCCCGGGTGTTCCGCAACGGCGAGGTCTCGCGCACCCACAACCCGGAGTTCACCATGCTCGAGTTCTACCGGGCCGGGACGGACTACCGGGGGATCATGGCCGACCTGGAGGCGCTGGTGGACGGCGCCGCCCGCGCGCTCCTCCCCGGGGGCGAGCCGCGCGTGACGCGGGACGGCCGGGCGCTCTCGCTGGCGGCGCCGTTCGAGACGCTCACCGTGGCCGAGGCGTTCCGGCGGCACGCGCGCGTGGACCTGGAGGCGTGCGCCGGCGACGCGGACCGGCTGGCCCGCGCGGCGCGCGCGGCCGGGCACGATCCCGGCCCGCCCGGCGAGGCGTTCGACGACGTCTTCTTCCGGGTGATGCTCGACGCGGTGGAGCCGCGCCTGGGCGTGGACCGGCCCACCTGGCTGGTGGACTGGCCGGCGTCGATGGCGGCGCTCTCGAAGGTGAAGGCCGGCGACCCGCGCTGGGCGGAGCGGTTCGAGCTGTACGCCGGCGGCCTCGAGCTCGCGAACGGGTTCACCGAGCTGACCGACGCGCGCGAGCAGCGCGCCCGGCTCCTCGAGGAGCAGGCGCTCCGGCGCAGGCTCGGCCGGCCCGGGTACCCGCTCGACGAGCGGTTCCTCGAGGCGGTCGGGCGCATGCCGGAGGCGGGCGGGGTGGCGGTGGGGTTCGACCGGCTGCTGATGCTGCTCGCCGGGGCGGCCTCCATCGAGGAGGTGCTGCTCTTCCCCGCGCACGGCTTCTGGGACTGACGCCGGCGCGCGCCCAGGGACCTCAGCGCACCTTCACGCCGAGCGACAGCCCCTCGCCGGTGGGCAGCAGCGTGGCGCGGAAGCGCCCGCCCTGCGCGAGGCGGGCGCTGAACGTCCGCAGCGCCTCCATCGACTCCGGGTCCTCGCCCTGGGGTCGGGCCCGGTGCACCTGCCCGAAGCCGAACGTGTTGTCGGCGAGCACCGCGCCCCCGACGCGCAGGTGCTCGGCGGCCCAGTCCAGGTACGCCGGGTAGCCCTTCTTGTCGGCGTCGATGAACACCACGTCGAACGGCCCCTCGGCCTCGACCTCCGCCAGCCGCTCCAGCGCCGGGCCCTCGTGCACCCGCACCCGGGCCGACACGCCGGCCTCCTCGAAGTGGCGGCGCGCCAGCGCGGCGCGGTCCGGGTGGAGCTCGAACGTGTGGAGGCGCCCGCGCTCGCCCATGCCGCGCAGCAGGCACACGCCGCTGTAGCCGCCGAGCGTGCCGATCTCGATCGCGCTGCGCCAGCCGCAGGCGCGCGCCAGCACCTCCAGGTGGAGCCCGTCCATGGCCCCGACCTGGATGGCGGGCAGCCCCGCGGCGACCGAGCGCTCGCGGATGGCGCGCAGCACCTCGTCCTCGGGCCGGTAGGTGGCCTCGGCCCAGGCCGCCAGCTCCGGGTCCGCGGCCCCGAACGCCTTCACGTCAGGTGATCCCATTGCGCGCCTCCCGGGGGCGGGATGTGGCGCGGCCGCCGACCGCGCGCCATCACCGCGCGGGGCGCACGCGGGCGCCGGGCGCGTCAGTGCTGCACGGGCGGCTCGGCCTCGCCGCCCGGCAGCGGCACGGCCGGCCGGAGCGGCAGCGTCACCTCGAAGGCCGCGCCCTCGCCGGGCGCGCTCTCCACCCGCACGGCGCCGCCGTGCGCCTCCACGATGCGCTTCACGATGTACAGGCCCAGCCCGAGCCCGCCGTAGTTGCGCGACGACACCGCCCGCTCGAAGCGCTCGAAGATCTGCCGCTGGTCGGCCGGGTCGATCCCGATGCCCTGGTCGCGCACCTGCAGGAACGCGCGCCCGTCGCGCGCGCCGTAGGAGACCTCGACCGGCTTGCCGGCGCCGTACTTCACCGCGTTGGAGAGGAGGTTCGTCGCCACCTGCGAGATGCGCAGCCGGTCCCAGCGCCCGCGCACCGGCTCGCCGTGCACCGTGACCTGCGAGCCCGCCTGGGCCGCCTCGTCCTCGAGCTGCGCGACCGCCTCGCCCACCGAGTGGCCGAGGTCCACGTCCTCGAGCTCGAGCTCCAGCCGGCCCATGTGGATCCGCGACACGTCGAGCAGCGCGGCCACCAGCTTCTCCAGCCGCTGGCCCTGCCGCTCCGCGGTGGCGAGCACGCGCTCCACGTACGCGGCCGGGAGCGACTCGAGCGCCTCCCGGCTCGCCACCCGGCGCATGTTCTCGAGGGCCAGGCGCAGCGCGGTGAGCGGGGTGCGCAGCTCGTGCGAGGCGATGGAGAGGAACTCGTCGCGCGCGGCCACCGCCGCCTGCGCCTCGCCGTACAGCCGCGCGTTCTCCAGCGCCTGCGCGGCGCGGTGGGCGAGGTCCTCGAGCAGCGCCTCGTCCTCGGAGGTGTAGGGCGCGCCGCCCGCGTCGCGCATCAGCGTGATGTGCCCGACCACGGTCCGGCGCTGCTCCAGCGGCGCGATGAGCAGGCTGGAGACGCCCTCGAGGTAGGGCAGGTACTCCGGCTTCATCTCGTTGCGGATGATCTCGCGGGTGAGGTGCGGGATGCGCAGGGGCTTCCCGGAGGCGAGGACGCCGGCGGTGATGCCCTCGCCGGTGCGCTGCGGCGAGGCGAGCAGCACGCGGCGGCGCAGCGCGGCGCGCTCCGGGGACGGGTGGTACACCGCCACCGGCACCAGCCACTCGCCGTCCTCGGAGACCACGCGGATGAGCGCGCCGTCGCCGATGAGCTCGGAGAGCCGCCGCGCCACCGTGTCGAGCGTGGTCTTGTAGTCGAGCCCGGCCGCGAACACGCGGGAGGCCTCGGCGAGCGCCTCCAGCCGGCGCGCCTGCCGGCGCAGCGCCGTCTCGGCGCGGGTGCGGTCGGTCACGTCGATGCCGGTCGAGACGATACGCTCCACCTCGCCGGCGGCGTCGAACAGCGCCGCGTTGGACCAGGCGATGAGGCGCGCCTCGCCGTCGCGGGTGCGCCAGTGGACCTCCTGCTGGTTGGGGAAGTCCTTCGCGAGCATCCGCGCGAACGCCCGGCGGATGCCGTCGCGCTCCTCCGGCAGCAGCAGCACGTCCCAGAACGGCCGGCCGAGGATCTCGCCCGCGCGCCAGCCGGTCACCCGCGTGCAGGTGCGGTTCCACCGCAGGACGCGCCCGTCGCGGTCGAGCACCACCACCAGCGCGCCGGCGCTGTCCGCGACCGCCTCGGCGACGGCCTGGTCCTCGGCGAGCGCGCGCAGCCCGTCGCGCAGCGCGGCGGCCTCGGGCAGCGCGCCCTTCCGCGCCGCGTCGTCCAGCAGCGCGCCCAGGCGGTCGAGGAGCCGTCGGCGATCGGGGGTCGGCGGCACGGGGAACCTCTCAGTACTCGAAGCCGCTCCCGCCGATGAACTCGCGGATGAGCGAGGTCGGCGGGACGTGGTCCGGGTAGATGGAGACGAAGCGGTCCACCAGGTAGCGGAGCCGGTGCGCGGTCGGGAAGGCCGGGTGGTCGGGCGGGACCTCCAGCAGGTAGCGCTCCGCGTAGACCTTCAGGACGGCGGGCTCGTAGATGAGCGAGGTGTCGAACACCGCGTCGGCCTCGTCCTGGTAGGGGAAGATGTGCTCCCGCTCCCCGGCCTGCACCGAGGGCCAGCGCATGATGTTCTCCGCGGCGGAGTAGCCGCGGTGGTGGCGGTCGCGGATGATCCGGCGCAGCAGGCGGAGGTCGGTGGCCGACACGCGCGTGAGCCGGTCGAACGGGAGCGTGGTGGCGGGGTGGACGAACGCGCGGTACAGCTCGCCGGCGCGCGGGATGGCGCCGAGCAGCCGCGGGTTGAGGCCGTGGATCCCCTCCAGCATGAGCACGTCGCCCGGGCCCAGCCGGATCACCGGCCCGCCCTCGGGGTGGCTCCGGCCGGTGAGGAAGTGGTAGTGCGCGGTGCGCACCGCCTCGCCCGCGAGCAGCCGCCGCACGTGGTCCTGCAGGAGCGGCAGGTCGAGCGCCTCCAGCGCCTCGAAGTCCCACTCGCCGCGGGCGTCGCGCGGGGTCTTCTCGCGGTCCACGTAGTAGTCGTCGAGCGAGATGCCCACCGGGTTCACGCCGTCGATCTGGAGCTGGACGGTGAGCCGCTTGATGAAGGTGGTCTTGCCCGACGACGAGGGCCCGGCGATGGAGATGATCCGGATCCGCTCGCGCCCCGCCGCGATGGCGTCGGCGATGTGGCCGATGCGCTTCTCGTGGAAGCCCTCCGCCACGCGGATGAGCTGGGTCACCTGGCCTGAGATGCACAGGTCGTTGAACGCGCCCACGCTGGTCACGTCCATGGCGTCGAGCCAGGCGCGGTGGTCGCGGACCATGTCGCCGGCCCGGCGCGGCCGCGGGCGCGGGGTGGCGCCGTGGCCGTTGCGCGGGTCGAGCCGGCCGAGGTCGAGCAGCAGGCCGTCGTCCCCGTCCGCCGGCTCGAGGCGCCAGCCGCGCAGCGCGCGGGTGGACGGCAGCAGCGGCCCCATCGAGAGCGCGTACACGTCGCCGCACGAGACCAGGCGCACCGTGGCCTGGCGGCGGACGCGCAGCAGCCGGGCGGCGTCGCTCCAGCCGCGCTCCAGGAACCACCCCTGCGCCTCGTCGGTGGACCAGTACTCGCTCCGGAACGGCGCGTCGGCGGCGACGATCCGCTCCATCCCGGCCCCGAGGCGCGCCGCCAGCCCGGCGCGGTCCTCGGCGTCCGCGCCCTCCACCACGACGAGCTGCCGCGCGCCCAGCGACGGGCCCATGCGCACCCGCAGCGCCGGCGCGACCTGGTGCGCGGCCTCCAGCAGCACCAGCCCGAGCGAGTGCGCGTAGACCTGCCGCCCCTCCCAGTGCGAGACGGTGAGCGGCGCCACGGTGGTGTCGGTGAACACCGGCGTCGCGAGCGACACCGGCTTCTGGCCGAGCAGCCCCGCCACCACCAGGTCGCCGTCGATGGCCTCGGGCAGCAGGTCGCGCACGCGCGTGCCGGTGCGGATCCGGCGCGCCTCGCCCATCACCTGGACCGTGACCTCCTGCGCGCGCGGCAGCGAGCGGCCGCGCAGCAGCAGGTCCATGTCGCCGCTCACGCGCTCCAGGTCCTCGGCGAGCGCCGCCGCCATGCCGATGGCGAGCTGGGTCGCGACCGCCGGCGCGTCGCGCTCCAGCTCGGCGAGCGCGGCGGGGGACAGGCGCGCCACGGTGAGCGGCCCGTCGGAGATCACCGTCTCCCCGCGGTGCCGCCCGCCCAGGGCGGCCAGCTCGCCGAAGTGGTCGCCCGGCCCGAGCCGGCGCAGCGCGAGCTGCTCGCGCCGGAGCGTCGCGGTGCCCTCGAGGATCAGGTACAGGTGCCGGCCCGCGTCGGCGTCGCCGTGCACGCGGGTGCGCGCCGCGAACGTCAGCCGCTCGGCGCCGGCCAGCAGCCGCTCGCGGCCGGCCGCGTCGAGGCGGGCGAGCAGGGGGCTGCGCTCCAGGGCGGGGGCGGGCGGGCGGGACAGGTCCTGTGGCCGGATGGCCATCCGGTGGGCGCCTCCTGGGCGGGGCCTACGATGCTAGCGCGTCCAGGGTGCGCGCGAAAGCGCACCCGGCCCCGGGGCGCAGGTCCGGAGGGCCCGGCGGGCGGCCGGCCGGCGCCGGCGGTCGGCTCAGAGCACCCGCAGGAACAGGGCCTTCAGATATCGGGTCTCGGGCACGCCGGCGAGCTCGGGGTGGTCGCGGCCGGCGCCGCGCCGCTCCAGCACCTGCACGCGCCGCCCGGCGTCGTTCGCGGCGTCGAGCACCAGCTCCTCCAGCATCTCCGGCGAGAGGTGGTAGCTGCACGAGGCGGTCACCAGGATGCCGCCCGGCACCAGCACCTGGAGCGCGCGGAGGTTCACCTCCTTGTACCCGCGCCGCGCCGCCGGCAGCGACTCCTTGTTCTTCGCGAACGCGGGCGGGTCGAGCACCACCAGGTCGAAGGCCGGCTCCTCCTCGGAGCGGTCGCGCAGGTAGTCGAAGGCGTTCGCCTCGACGACCTCCAGGTTCTCGGCCCGGTTCAGCGCCGCGTTCTCGCGCAGGAGCCCCGCCGCCACCGGCTGCATCTCCACCGCGGTGACGCGCGCGGCGCGCCGCGAGAGCTGGAGCGCGAAGCCGCCCGCGTAGCTGAAGCAGTCGAGGCACCGGCCGGTGGCGTACTCGCCGGCGCGCAGGTGGTTCTCGCGCTGGTCGAGGAACGCGCCGGTCTTCTGGCCGGCGAGCACGTCCAGCTTCATCCGGACCTCGCCCTCGCGGTACTCGAGCGGCCCGGGCGCGGGGCCGCGCAGCACGCCCTTCACCTGCTCCAGCCCCTCCAGCTCGCGCACGCGCACGTCGTTGCGCTCCACCACCGTGCGCAGGCCGAGCGCGCCCGCGAGCAGCTCGGCGATGAGCCCCTTCCGCCGGTCGGTGGCGGGCACGAGCGTCTGCACCACCGCCACGTCGCCGTAGCGGTCGGCCACCAGGCCCGGGAACAGGTCGGCCTCGCCGTGCACCAGCCGGACGAAGCGGTCCTCCTCGAAGACGCGCCGCCGCAGCGCGATCGCGTCCGCGAGGCGCCCGGCGAGGAAGCCCTCGTCCACCGGCACCTCGTCGCGGGTGAGGAGCCGCAGCGCGATCTTGGAGCGCGCCGACCAGAACGCCTTCCCCAGGAACCGCCCGCGCCCGTCCACCAGCGCCACCACGTCGCCCGCCTCGGCGCCGGCCGGGGCCTTCTCCACGTCGGTCCGGTAGATCCAGAGGTGGCCCCGGGCGATCCGCTCGGCGCCGCGGCGCGTGACCGTCACCTTCCGCTCGTCCATGGCGGCACTCCGTACCCGAGCTTGGGCCGGCACGCCAGCCCGGATCGGACCGCGGCGCGGCTAGAGCTCCACCGCCTCCCGGAACGCGGGCTGCCCGTCGGCCTCCTGGAGGCGGCAGGCGGCCATCTGCGCGTCGTGGCCGAACACCACCACGCCGTCGTCCTCCAGGGCCTCGGCCATCAGCACCCGCTTCTCCTCGAGCGTGAGGAGCGGCTGGACGTCCCAGGCCGAGATCCAGGCCGGGCGGAGGTGCAGGTGGGTGGGGATGAGGTCGCCCGCGAACACGAGGTGCGACGCCTCGTCCTCGAAGCGCGGCAGCTGCAGGCCGGCGGTGTGGCCCTCCGAGACCACCAGGTCGAGGCCGGGGAAGAGCTGCAGCTCGCCGTCCACGAGGTGCAGGTGCTCCGACCGCTCCAGCGGCGCGAAGTCCTCGGGCAGGAAGCCGTGCGCGTCCTTCTCGCTGGGCGAGTGGGCCCAGTGCCAGGCGCGGCGCTGGAGGTGGTGCACCGCGCGCGGGAACGCCAGCTGCGGCGCGCCGCCCTCGCCGGCCCGCACCAGGCCGCCCGCGTGGTCGAGGTGCAGGTGGGTGAGGAGGACGTCGGTCACGTCGTCGCGGCCGAGGCCCAGGCGCGCCAGCCCCGCGTCCAGGCCCACGCCGGCGCGGTCCACCGCGTGGCGCTCGAGGCGCCGCGCGTCCCAGCGGTCGCCGAGCCCGACGTCCACCAGCACCACCCTGCCCGCGTCGCGGTCCACCGCCACCAGGCAGCGGGAGACCAGCGGCACGCGGTGCCGGGCGTCGGCCGCGAGCTGCCGCTCCCACAGCGGCCGCGGCACCACCCCGAACAGCGCTCCGCCGTCCACCGCGTAGCGGGCGTCCACCAGGCTCGCGACCTCGTACCTGCCGACGCGCATGAAACGAACGCTACACCACGCACGCCGCCGCCGGATCGCCCCGCGACGCGGCGCGCGATCGTGACCTCCGGTGCAGGCCCGAGAGGGGCGGGCGCTGCGCCGTCGCCGCCGCCAGATTCGCCCGCACTCGACGTGTGGTCCTGCCCACCCGGAGGGCGGGTGCCACCTTGCAGCCGGAGGTGACCGCCGTGCCCTATCGTGCCCACTGGATCGCGCTGTTCCTCGTCCTCGCCGGCTCGTTCGCCATCCTGGGCGGCTACGCGCCCCGCATCCGCTCGTCCGCGCCACCGCTGCCGGAACGCGTGATCGGTCCCGGCGGCACGACGGTGATCGAGGGGGCCGCGATCCTGCGCGGCCAGAACGTGTGGCAGTCCATCGGCGGGCAGGAGGTCGGCTCGGTGTGGGGGCACGGCGCGTACGTGGCGCCGGACTGGACCGCTGACTGGCTCCACCGCGAGGCGAACGCCATCCTCGATCTGTGGGCGCGGGCGGAGGGCGGGGGCCGGTACGCGGCCCTGTCGCCGGAGCGCCAGGCCGCGCTGCGCGAGCGCCTGCGCTCCACGCTGCACGAGAACACGTACAGCGAGGACGCGCGCACCATCCGCGTCGGCCCGGAGCGCGCCGCGGCGTTCGAGGAGCTGGCGCGCCACTACGCCTCGGTGTTCCGCGACGGCGTGGACGCGTACGCGATCCCGGCCGGCGCGCTCTCCGACCCGGCGCGGGCGCGCGACATGGCCGCGTTCTTCTGGTGGACCGCGTGGGCCGCGGTCACCGATCGCCCCGGCCAGCAGGTCACGTACACGCAGAACTGGCCGCACGATCCGCTGGTCGGGAACCGCCCCACCGGCCAGGCCGTGGTCTGGAGCGTCATCTCCTTCGTGCTGCTGCTCGCCGGCATCGGCGCGCTGGTCTGGTACCACGGCGGCCGCAAGGAGCCGGAGACGGTCGCGGAGGAGCTGCCCATGCGCGACCCGCTGTTCGGCCTGCGCCCCACGCCGAGCCAGCGCGCCACCGTGAAGTACTTCTGGGTGGCCGCCGCGCTGCTGGTGGTGCAGATCGCGCTCGGCGCGCTCACCGCGCACTACGGCGTGGAGGGCTCGAAGCTGTACGGCTTCCCGCTCGCCGAGATCCTGCCGTACTCGGTGACCCGCACCTGGCACACCCAGCTCGGCATCTTCTGGATCGCGACCACCTGGCTCGCCACCGGCCTGTACGTCGGGCCGGCGGTGTCGGGCCACGAGCCTCCGGCCCAGCGGCTCGGGGTGAACCTGCTGTTCCTCGCGCTCCTCGTCATCGTGGTCGGCTCGCTCGCGGGGCAGTGGCTGTCCGTGATGCAGCGGCTCGGGGGCGAGAGCTGGTACTGGTTCGGCCACCAGGGCTACGAGTACGTGGACCTGGGTCGCTTCTGGCAGATCTTCCTGTTCGTGGGGCTGTTCCTGTGGCTCGGGCTGATGCTGCGCGCGCTCTGGCCGGCGCTGCGCCGCCCCAGCGCCACCCGGCCGCTCCTGCTCCTGTTCGTGCTCGCCAGCCTCGCCATCGCGCTGTTCTACGGAGCCGGGCTCATGTACGGCCGCACCACCAACCTCGCGGTGGTCGAGTACTGGCGCTGGTGGGTGGTGCACCTGTGGGTCGAGGGCTTCTTCGAGGTGTTCGCCACGGTGGTGATCGCGTTCCTGTTCGTGCGGCTCGGGCTGCTCCACCCGGACAAGGCGACGCGCGCGACGTTCTTCTCCACCACCGTGTTCCTGGCGGGCGGCATCGTGGGCACGTTCCACCACAACTACTTCGCGGGCACGCCGTCCTCGGTGATGGCGCTCGGCGCGACGTTCAGCGCGCTCGAGGTGGTGCCGCTCACGCTGGTCGGGCTGGAGGTCTGGCAGAACATCCGGCTCACCCGGGCGCGGACCTGGGTGAGCGCGTACCGCTGGCCGATCTACTTCTTCGTCTCGGTCGCGTTCTGGAACCTGGTGGGCGCGGGGCTGTTCGGCTTCTTCATCAACCCGCCCATCGCGCTCTACTACATGCAGGGGCTCAACACGACGCCGGTGCACGGCCACGCCGCGCTGTTCGGCGTCTACGGCATGCTCGGGATCGGGCTGATGCTGTTCTGCCTGCGCGCGCTGCGGCCCGGCGCGGCGTGGAAGGAGCGCCCCATCGCGTGGTCGTTCTGGCTCATCAACGTGGGGCTGGCGATGATGGTGATGATCTCGGTGCTGCCGGTCGGCATCCTGCAGACCTGGGCCGCCGTCGAGACCGGCACCTGGTGGGCGCGCAGCGCCGAGTTCATGCAGACGCCGCTCATGAACACGCTCCGCTGGCTGCGCGTGCCCGGCGACACGGTGTTCGCGGCGGGCGCGCTGGTCCTGGGCTGGTTCGTGCTGGGGCTCGCCACCGGCTGGTCGCTGCGCCGCACCGGCCGCGTGGACGAGGGCGCCACCGACGTCACCGAGGACGAGGAGGCGCCGGCAGGTGGGCGCGCCTGAGCGCGCCCGCTCCCGGCGCTCGCGCCTGAGCGCTGCCCCCGGCGCTCGCGCCTGAGCGCTGCCCCCGGCGCTACTTCGCGCGGAGGTACTGCTTCGGCCACGGGCCCTCGTGGCCGAGCACCTTCGACGCGCGGAGCGGGAACCGCGGGTCGCGGAGCAGCTCGCGGGCGAGCAGCACGAGGTCCGCCTGGCCGGAGCGGATCACGTGGTCCGCCTGCTCGGGCGAGGTGATCATGCCCACCGAGCCGGTCGCGACGCCGGCCTCGCGCCGGATCCGCTCGGAGAAGGCGGTCTGGTAGCCGGGGCCGGCGGGGATCTTCACGCCGGGGACGAGCCCGCCGGTGGAGACGTCCACCAGGTCCACGCCGAGCCCCTTCAGCGCGCGGCACAGCTCCACCGACTGGTCGGCGTCCCAGCCCCCCTCCGCCCAGTCCGTCGCGGAGATGCGGACCAGCACCGGGAGCTCCTCCGGCCAGGCGGCGCGCACGGCCGCGGTGACCTCGCGCACCAGCCGCGTCCGGTTCTCGAAGCTGCCGCCGTACGCGTCGGCGCGGCGGTTGGTGAGCGGCGAGAGGAACTGGTGCAGCAGGTAGCCGTGCGCGGCGTGCACCTCCACCACCCGGAAGCCGGCGGCGCGGGCGCGGCGCGCGGCGGCGGCGAACGCGTCCACCACGCCCCGGACGCCGGCGAGGTCGAGCGCGCCGGGCGCCGGGTAGCCGTCCGCGAACGGCACCGCGCTCGGCGCGACCGGCTGCCAGCCGCCGTCCGCCGGCGCCACCGGCCCGCCGCCGCTCCACGGGGCGGCGGTGGAGGCCTTGCGGCCGGCGTGGGCGAGCTGGATGCCCATGGCCGCGCCCTGCGCCTCGGCGAAGCGCACGATGCGCGCGAGCGGCTCGATCTGCCCGTCCTCCCACAGGCCGAGGTCGAGCGGCGAGATGCGGCCGCGCGCCTCGACGCCGGTGGCCTCGACCAGCACCAGCCCGGCGCCGCCGGTGGCGAACGCGCCGAGGTGGACGAGGTGCCAGTCGTTGGCCCGGCCCTCGGTGGCCGAGTACTGGCACATGGGCGAGGCGGCGATGCGGTTGCGGAGGGTGACGGAGCGGAGCGCGAGCGGGCTGAAGAGGTGCATGGCTCAAATGGAACGCCGCCGCGCCCCGTGCGCAAGCGGCACTTTCACGCAGCCTCGCGGCTCGCGTGCCGCGGCCCTGCGCGGGCGGGCGCGGGCGCGGGCGCGATCGCCCCGCTCGCCTCGGGCACCTGGAACCACCCCACCGTCCGGGCCAGCTCCTCGGCGTTGTCGGAGAGCGCCGCGGCCGAGCCGGCCAGCTCCTCCGAGGCGGCCGCCTGGCGCTCCGACGCGCCCGCGAGCCCGTGGAGCACCTCGCCGATGGCGCGCGCCGCCTGGTGCTGCCGGCCGGCGGCCTCGGTGATGCGCTGCACGCGCTCGCTGGTGGCGCCGATGGAGGGCAGGGCGCGCGCGATCAGCTCGGCGGCGCGATCGGCCGCGGCCACGCTGCCGCCGGCCAGCTCGCCGATCTCGTGCGCGGCGACGCGGCTCCGCTCGGCCAGGCGCCGCACCTCGGTCGCGACCACCGCGAACCCGCGGCCGTGCACGCCGGCGCGGGCCGCCTCGATGGCCGAGTTGAGGGCGAGCAGGTTCGTCTGGTAGGCGATCTCGCCCACCACGCCGATCTTCTCGGCGATGGCCCGCATGGCGAGCGCCGTCTCGCGCACCGCCCGGGCGCCCTCGCCGGCGTCGTCCGCGGCGCGCCGCGCCAGCGCGTCGGTGGCCCGCGCCTCCGAGGCGGCGCCGTCGATCTCCGTGACCAGCTCGCGGACCGCCTCGCTGGAGCGGGCCACGTCGGAGGCCTGCCCGCTCGACGCCTCCGCGAGCGCGCCCGCCACCGTGCGCGTCTCCTCGGCCGCCGAGGCGATCGCCTCCGAGGCGCCGCGGACCTCGCCCACCACCGCGGAGAGGCGGTCGGCCATGCCGGACAGCGCGCCCAGCACGCGGCCGGGCTCGTCGCGGGCGGCGTCGGGGATCCGCACGGTGAGGTCGCCCGAGGCCACGGCGCCGGCGGCCCGCACCGCGCGCGCCAGCGAGCGCCGGACGCCGCGCGCCACCAGCGCCGCGCCGCCCAGGATCACCGCCACGATGAGCGTGCCCGTGCCGAGCACGCGCCGCGCCTCGCTCCGGACCGCCGCGTCGAGGTCGTCCACGTACAGGCCCGAGCCGACGATCCAGCCCCACGGCTGGTACTGCGCCACGAAGGAGATCTTCGGCACCGGCACCGTGCTGCCCGGCTTCGGCCACAGGTAGTCCACGAAGCCGCTGCCGCGCGCGCGCACCGTGCGGACGAACTCCTGGAACAGCAGCTTGCCGTTCGGGTCCCGGTAGCCGGACAGGTCCTGCCCGTCGAGCTGCGGGTTGGTCGGGTGCATGACCATCCGCGGCTCGAGGTCGTTCACCCAGAAGTACTCGGAGCCGTCGTAGCGGAGCGCGCGCAGGGCGTCGAGCGCCGCGTGCCGGGCCTCCTCGGCGGAGACCTCGCCGCGGACGGCGCGGGCGCCCTGGTGCTCGATGAGCGCCTGCGCCGCCTCCACCAGCGCCCGGACCTTGGCCTGGCGCTCGGCGAGCATGCGCGCCTCCAGCACGCGGACCGATTGCCACGAGAGCAGGAACAGGCCGGCGGCCCCGGCGAACAGCACCAGGCGAAGGCGGGTGGAGATCGACAGGTTGGCGAGTGCGTGCAGCATCCGTCCTCCAGGGGGCTCCCCGCCCGAGCCCAATGGAAGGTTCGTGCCGATGGGTGCGCCATCCCGCACGGGTCTGTTCCACCCGGAGCGTAAGTGAGCATTTTCAGCGGTTTGCGCGCCGCGCGCCGCGCGCTCACCCGTACGTAGGGTTCGTCTCGGGGCGGGTGGGTCGGGCCTCCGGGTCGGGGTGCCGGGGGGCGGGTCACCCGCCGTCGCCGGTCGGCTCGCGCGCACCCGGCTCCACCTCGTCCTCGCCGCCCGGCTCGCCCTCCCGCGGCTCGACCGCACCCAACTCCGAGGCCCGGACCGACGCGCCAGGATCCGGGGCGTCGAACCCGGCGCGCGGCGCCACGTCCTCGCTCCCCGGCGTCCGGAGCGCCGGCCGGTCCGCGCGCGGCGTGCGGGCGCCGGGCTCCCGCCGCATGTGCGGCCCGCTCCGGTCGGCCCGATCGCGGTAGGTCGGCTCCGGCCGCCCGCGCGCCACCCCCGCCTCCAGCTCGGCGGGGCTCTTCACCTCCACCACCTCCGGCCCCCGCCGGCGTTGCGTCGCCCTCGGCTCGGCGCCGCCGCGCAGGTCGCGCAGCCGCGCCGCCGCGCCCCGGAGCGCGGCCGAGGCCGCGCCGAACCCGCGCCGCGCCGGCGCCGACCGCGCCAGGAGCCACGCGCCCAGGAAGCCGCCCGGGAGGCGGAGCAGCCCGCGCCCGACGAGCGCCCGCACGAGCAGGAAGCCCGCCGCGGCGCCGGCCGGGCGCCCGGGGCACCGCGCGGCGGCGGCGCGGACCTGCTGGAC
>NZ_BAZG01000106.1 GCF_000964525.1 Anaeromyxobacter sp. PSR-1 | reverse complement strand
GCGGCGGGCCGCCTTCGGGAGCTCGCGCACGGACGGTCCCCGGGCCGGCGTGCCGGACTCGAGCCCGACCCGCTGCCGCAGCGCGCGCACCTCCTCGGGCTCGAGCCGGCGGAACTTGCCGGGCCGCAGCCCGCCGACCCCGATGCCGCCGAACTCCGGCCGGAACAGGCGCTGCACCTGCAGCCCCACCGCCTCGCAGAGCCGCTTCACCAGGTGGAAGCGCCCCTCGCCCACCACCACCCGGATCCACACGTTGCGGTCGGCGTGCTCGTGGACGGCCACCTCGATCGCCTTCGCGGGGCCGTCCTCCAGCCGGACGCCGGCCTTCATCCGCTCGAGCGCCTCCGCCGGCGGATCGCCCTTCACCTTGACCAGGTACACGCGCTGGTGGCCGTAGCGCGGATGCGCCAGGCGGTTCGCCAGCTCGCCGTCGTCGGTGAGCAGCAGCGCGCCCTCCGCGTCGTAGTCGAGCCGGCCCACCGGGAACGGCCGCCCCGGCACGCCGCGCAGGTACTCCATGGCGGTGGGGCGGCCCTGCGGATCCGACGCCGTGGTGACGCAGCCGGACGGCTTGTAGAGCAGGTAGTAGCTGCGCTGCTCCGGCTGCGAGACGAGCGCGCCGTCCACCGTGACGAGGTCGCGCCCCGGGTCCACCTTCGTGCCCAGCTCGGTCACGGTGCGCTGGTTGACGCGCACCCGGCCGGCGCTGATGAGCGCCTCCGCCTTGCGCCGCGAGGCGATGCCCGCCCCCGCCAGGAACTTCTGCAGCCGCTCCTCGGCCATGGACTAGCTCCCCGCCGCGGGCGGTCCGCCGGGTGCGGGGCCGGGCTCGGCGTCGGCCCGGGCCTCGGCCTCGTCGACCCGCTTCTTCTCGGCGAGCGCGGCCTCGGCCGCGCGGGCCTTCTCGTCCGCCGCGGCCATCGCCTGCTCCAGCTCGTCGAGCGCCGCGTCGCTCTCGGCGCGCTTCGCCTCCAGCTCGGCGCGGAGCTTCTCGTCCGAGAGCTCCGCCACGATGCCCTCGATCCCGGGCGCCTGCTCGGCCGGGGTCTCCTTCTCCACGATGTCGCGGTGCTCCTCGGACAGCTCGTGGAACTCGCGCAGCGTGGGCAGCGAGGCGAGGTCCTTCAGCGCGAAGAACTCGAGGAACTCGCGGGTGGTGCCGTACAGGATGGGCCGGCCCGGCTCCTCCTTCTTGCCGAGGATCTTGACCAGCTTGCGCTCGAGCAGCGCCTTCACCACCGCGCCGCAGTCCACGCCGCGGATGTCCTCGATCTCGGGGCGGGTCACCGGCTGCCGGTAGGCGATGATGGCGAGCGTCTCGAGCGCGGCCCGGGTCAGCCGCTGCGGCTTCACCTTCAGGAAGCGGCGCGCGAAGTCGGAGTTGTCCGGCGAGGTGCGGAGCTGCCAGCCGCCGGCCACCTCGTGCAGCACGATGCCGCAGGGGCCCTCGCGGTAGTGGCCGGAGAGCTTGTCGAGCGCCTTCTCCAGCCGCTCCACGTCCACGCCGCTCGCGGCGCGCATCTCCTCCACCGTCAGCGGGCGCTCGGCCAGGAACAGGAGCGTCTCCACCACGGTGCGGACCCGGTCGGCGCTGAGCCGCCGCGCCGCCGCGGCCAGCTTCTCGAACGGCAGCTCCTTGTCGTCGGCGACGTCGATGTCGGCCGACTCCACCTCGTCCAGCGCCGGGTCGCCCTGCTTCGCCTCCTCGGCGGCCTGGAGCGCGTCCAGCTCGGCCGCGGAGACCGACGGCGCGGGCGCAGCGGGCGCGGCCTCGGGTGCGCCGGCCGGCGCCGCGGCCCCCGCGAGCTCCGCCGCCTCCGGCGCGGCCTGCTCCGGCACGGGCGCGGCCGCCCCGGCCTCGGGCACCGCGGCGGAGCCCTCCGGCCCCGCGCCGTCCTGCGCGGGCACGTCCTCCGCGGCGGTCGGCCGGTCGGTGGGCTCGGTCATCGGTAGTCCTCCTCTCCGAGGGTCACGTCGTCGCCGAGGGTGTCCTTCGCCTCGACGAGGATCTCCGCCCCGGGGCCGGCCTCTTCCAGCGCGGCCTGGTAGATGCGGATGAGCTTCAGCTTCGCCATCTCGAGGATGGCGAGGAACGTGGAGATCACGTTCGCCTTGGTGTTCCGGCTCTCGGCGGGGCCGGCGAGCAGCTCCTCGAAGGTGGCGCGGCGCCGCAGGCGGAGCACGTCGGCGACGCGCGAGATGGCGTCGCTGATGGTGAGCCGGTCGGTGATCACCTCGTGCGAGTGCTCCGGGCGCGCGTGCGCGATGGCGCGATCGAGCGCCTCGATGAGCTTGAACACCGAGACGTCGGCGAGCCCCTCCGGCCCCTCCGGCGCCGCGGGGCGCTCGGCGCGGACGCGCCGGGTGAACACCGTGCGGTCGAGGATGTCGCGCCCGCCCAGCTCCTCGCCGGCGGCCTTGTACTTCTGGTACTCGAGCAGCCGCCGCACCAGCTCGGCGCGCGGGTCCACCCCGGCGTCCTCGGGGCCGGCCGCGTCCTCGGCCACCTCGGTGCGCGGCAGCAGCAGCTTGCTCTTCATGAGCAGGAGCTGCGCCGCCATGTGCAGGAACTCGCCGGCGATGTCGATGTCGAGCTCGCGCATCGCCTCCAGCGTGGCGAGGTAGCTCTCGGTGATGCGCGCGATGGGGATGTCGAAGAGGTCGACCTCGTGCTCCTTCACGAGGTGCAGGATGAGGTCGAGCGGCCCCTCGAACGGCGGCTGGCCCTCGCGGAGCGGGGGCAGCGTGACCCGGAACGCGTCCGCCGCGGCGCGCGCGTCGGCGTCGGCGTCGCCGGCCCGCGGCGAGTCCGCGCCGAGCCCGGCGTCCGTGTCGGTGTTCCTGGCCATCCCGGCGGACCGCCCCCCGTGGTGGGTCCTACTCGAGCTTCATCGCGGCGCGGACCTGCACCATGTTCGCCTCGGCCGCGGCGCGCGCCTTCTCCGTCCCGAGCTGCACGAGATCGTCGAGGTCCTTCGGCTTCGCGAGCAGGGCCTCGCGCCGCGTCCGCATCTGCTCCTGCTGCGGCAGCAGCCGCTCGAGCAGCTTCTTCTTGCAGTCCACGCAGCCGATCCCGGCGGTGCGGCAGTTCTGGTCCACCCAGGCGACCGTCTCGGCGTCGCTCGTCACCTTGTGCAGGTAGAACACGCCGCAGACGTCCGGGTTGCCCGGGTCCTGCCGCCGCTTGCGGGCCGGGTCGGTGACCATGCCCATGATCTTCTTCTGCGTGGACTCGGCGCTCTCGCCCAGGTCGATGGTGTTGCCGTAGCTCTTCGACATCTTCCGGCCGTCGGTGCCCAGGATCTTGGGCGCCGCGGTGAGCAGCGGCTGCGGCTCGGGGAACACCTCGCCGTAGTGGAAGTTGAACTTCCGGACGATCTCGCGCGACAGCTCCAGGTGCGGCACCTGGTCCACGCCCACCGGCACGCGGGTGGCCTTGTACAGGATGATGTCCGCGGTCATCAGCACCGGGTAGCCGAGGAAGCCGTACAGGGCGAGGTCGCGGTCGGTGATGTTCTCCCGCTGCTCCTTGTACGTCGGCGAGCGCTCCAGCCAGCCGAGCGGCGTGATCATCCCGAGCAGCAGGTTCAGCTCGGCGTGCTGCTTCACCCGGCTCTGGATGAACAGCGTCGCCTTGGCGGGGTCGATGCCCGCGGCGATGAAGTCCACGAACATCTCGCGCTCGGCCTGCTTGATGACCGAGGTGTCGTGGTAGTTCGTGGTGAGCGCGTGCCAGTCCGCGCTGAAGAAGAAGCACTCGTTGCCGTCCTGGAGCTGGACCCAGTTCGCGAGCGCGCCGTGCAGGTGGCCGAGGTGGAGGCGGCCGGTGGGCCGCATGCCGCTGACGATGATGGGGCGCTTCGAGGACATGGATCTCCGGGTGCGGGTCAGGCGCTGATGGCGCCGGCGAGCTGGGCGAGCAGGCCGACCACGAAGCTCGACGGGCCCGAGATGATGCGGCCGGCGAAGATGAAGACCGCGAGGAGCAGGAACGGCGACAGCGCGGTGACGCGCTCCCACTGCGGCCGCAGCCGCGCCGGCATGAACCCGTCCACCACCCGGCTGCCGTCGAGCGGCGGGACCGGGATGAGGTTGAACAGCGCCAGGTTCACGTTCAGCAGGACCATGATCTGCAGGAGCTCGCCCACGCCCTGCCCCGGCGCGATGGCGGTCGGGGCCCAGCGCCAGCACAGCGCGAGCGCCACGGTCGAGAGCACCGCGAGCAGGATGTTGGAGATGGGGCCGGCCGCCGCGGTGAGCGCCATCCCCGTGCTCATGTTCACGTTCTGCCGGAACCGCGCCGGGTTCACCGGCACCGGGCGCGCCCAGCCGAACGGGATGCCGAGCAGCGGCAGCAGGACGGTTCCGATGGGGTCCACGTGGGCGATGGGGTTGAGCGTGAGCCGCCCCATCCGGGACGCGGTGTCGTCGCCCAGCTTCCAGGCGCTCCACGCGTGCGCGAACTCGTGCACGGAAAGCGAGAGCACGAGCGGGATGAGCATCATCAGCCCGCGTTGGAGGTCGAACCCCATTGCCTAAAGCCTCGTCGGGAAAAGCGGTTCTTTAGCAGCGTGGCGCCGGGCGGTCAACGCGCTCGGCGGCCGCCGGACGCGCCGGGGCCGCGGCCCGCTCCCCCCGAAACAGCGGGGGCGCGCCGATTCCGCCCGGGACCGTGGCGCGGCTCAGGCGCGGGGGTGGAAGCGGTCGTACAGCCGCTTCACGTGGGTGCGGTCCACGTGGGTGTAGATCTGCGTGGTGGAGACGTCGGCGTGGCCCAGCATCGCCTGGACCGCGCGCAGGTCGGCGCCCCCCTCCAGCAGGTGGGTGGCGAACGAGTGCCGCAGCTTGTGCGGCGAGATGCGCCGCCGGATGCCGGCGCGGCGGGCGCAGCGGTCCAGGATCTTCGCGAACCCCTGCCGCGTCATCCGGCCGCCGCGCGGCGTGACGAACAGGTCCTTCGAGCGGCGCCCGTGGAGCAGCCGCTCCCGCGCGACCGCCAGGTAGGCCTTCACCGCCTCGGCGGCGGGCGCGCCCACCGGCACGATCCGCTCCTTGTTCCCCTTGCCGCGGGCGACGAGCACCCGGGTCTCGAGGTTCACGTCGTTGAGCTGGAGCGAGACGAGCTCGGAGACGCGCAGCCCGGTGGCGTAGAGCAGCTCCAGCATGGCGCGGTCGCGGATCCCGGCGGCGCTGCGCACGTCCGGCGCGGCCAGCAGGCGGTCCACCTCGTCGTGCGAGAGCAGCCCGGGCAGGCGGCGTCCGGGCCGCGGCGACTCGATCTCGTCGGACGGATCGGCGGGGGTGACGCGCTCGGCGGCGAGGAGCTTGTGCAGCGAGCGGATGGCGGAGAGCGCCCGGGCCTGCGAGCGCGGCGACAGGCCGCGGCGGACCAGCTCGGCGAGGTGGGCCTGGATCTCGGCGCGGCCCACCCGCTCCCAGGCGTCCACGCCCAGCTCGCCGAGGTGCTCGAGGTAGCGGCGCAGGTCGCGGCCGTAGGCCTCGACGCTGTTCTCGGCGAGCCCCTTCTCCACGCGCACGTGGGCGAGGAACAGGTCGAGGGCGGGCTCCAGCGCGGACATCGCGCCGACGATAGCGCCGCGCCGCCGCGCGTCCAGTTCGCGGAGGCGGCCGGCGTCACTCCATCAGGTCGGAGACGTCGCCCTTGCCGACCCGGACCACCACCGGCTCCGGGCCGGAGAGGTCGATCACCGACGACGGCTCGGCCGGACGGAACCCGGCGTCCAGGATGAGGTCGAGCCCGTGGCCCAGCTCCTCCTTGATGTCGTGCGCGTCGATGAGGACGTCGCCGTCGGGCCGGGCGGCCGAGGTGGAGATGAGCGGGTGGCCGAGCCGGCGCACCAGCTCGAGCGCGATGGGGCTGTCGGGGATGCGGATGCCGACGGTCTTCTGGCGGCGCAGCACCAGCTCGGGGACGAGCCGGGTGGCGGGGAGGATGAACGTGAACGGCCCGGGCACCTTGCGGCGCAGCACGCGGTAGGCGGCGTTGTCCACGATGGCGTAGCGCGAGATCTCCGCCAGGTCCTGGCAGATGAAGGCCAGCTCGTGGGTGCGCGGGAGCTGCTTCAGCTGGTAGATGCGCTCGATGGCGCGCTTGTCGAACAGGTCGCAGCCGATGCCGTAGAACGTGTCGGTGGGGTACGCGATGACGCCCCCCGACGAGAGCGCCGAGACGGCGCGCTCGATCACGCGCGGCTGCGGGTGGTGGGGGTCGATCTCGACGATGGGCGCGGCCGGCATGGGCCCGCGATCTAGCAGCTTTCCGCCGGCTCCCCAAGCACCGCGGCGGAGGCGCGCACCGCGGGCGCCCTCCCGGTACGGCGGGCGGGCGTCCGCGGCGCGAACGGACCCTCGTCAGCTGCGGCTCTTCCCGCGCTCGATCAGCTCGCGGACCTTCTGGCCGCCCTTCTTCCCGATCTCCTCGTAGAAGGCGTGCCCGCGCTCGTCGCGCACGGCGATGCCGCCCTTGCGCCCCGCCTCCGAGACCGTCATCCCGCGCCGGCCCTCGTCCGGCTCGCCCCGCCCGACCTTCTCCTCGTGATCCGCCATTCCCGTCCCCCTCCCGTCCGCGTGCTAGCGATCGTCCCCCATGCCCTCGCCCTTCCCGGCCTCCTCCTCGGCGCCGGCCTTCCCCTTCTCGATCAGCTCGCGGACCTTGTGCCCGCCCTTCCGGCCGATCTCCTCGTAGAAGGGCGTCCCGCGCTCCGCCTTGATGGTCTCGCCGCCCTTCTTGCCGATCTCCTCGTAGAAGCGCGGCCCGCGCTCGGCCTTCACGGTGTCGCCGCCCTTCTTGCCGATCTCCTCGTAGAACTTCCGGCCGCGCTCGGCCTTCACGGTCTCGCCGCCCTTCTTGCCGATCTCCTCGTAGAACTTCCGGCCGCGCGTCTCCCGGACCCGCACCCCGCCCTTGCGACCGGCCTCAGAGACCGTCATCGCCCCCTTGCTGCCGCCCTTCTTCTCTTCAGCCATGTGTCGCCCCCGTCCGTTCACGCACAATGTGGTCGCTGGTCTTCCGCCGGCGCAGGGCCCGGGCGAGCACGTGCTCGGCGATGGCCTCCGCCATGTCCAGGCCGGTGGCCTCGAGGATCCCCTGCCAGCTCGGGTTCCCGTTCACCTCGATGACCGTCGGGCCCTCGTCGCCCATGACGAGGTCCACGCCGGCGTAGTCCAGCTCCAGCGCGCCCGCCGCCGCCTCCGCCACCGCGCGCACCGCCACGGGGCAGTCCACCGCCTCCACCCGCCCGCCGCCGCCCACGTTGGTGCGCCACTCGCCCGGCGGCGCGTGCCGCACCATCGCGGCCCGCGTCGTGCCCCCGACCACGAACACGCGCAGGTCGCGCCCCGGGTGCGGGACGTACGCCTGGAGATAGACGGCGCCGTCCCGCCCCGCCCGATCCCGGACGCGGTCCCGCCCCGCCCGATCCGGGCGGACCCGCTCCACGCCCTCGCCGAGCGAGCCCGCGAGCGGCTTCGCCACCGACTCGCCGAGCCGATCCAGCGCGCGCTCGGCGCCCGCCGGCGCCTGGGCCACCGCCGCCGGCGGCGTCGGCACCCCGGCGCGGACCAGCAGCCACGAGCTGCGGAACTTGTCCTGGGCCGCGAGCAGCGCCTCGATCCGGTTCACCACCACCGCGCCGGCTCCCTCCATCGCGCGGTAGATCTCGAACTGCGCGTCCGGATCGCCGGCCCGCCCGAGGCCGCGCGCGAGCACGAACGCGTCCACCTCCTCCATCCGCATGGTGCCGAGCGAGACCCCCACGCCCTCCGCCCCCACGCCGGCCGCCATCGCCGACGGATCGATCACCACCGCCTCGCCCCGCCGGGCACACGCAGCGAGCAAGCGCTTGCTGTGCCAGTCCTCCTCCGGCCAGGCGGTCACGACCCCGATCCGGACGAAGCGTTCCATGCGAGGCTTGCTTCCCTTCCCCCACCCCGACCGCCGCGCAACATGGTGTCCATGCCCGGCTGGCAGGACAAGGGCGCGCCATCCCGAACCTTTCTCGGAGGTCCCGCCGGGTCCGGCCCGTGGCGCGGCCCGTGAGGCCGCCGGGCGTGCGTCGCCGGTGCGCGGCGTGCCCGCCGGCGTGCCCTCGGCGGCGGGGTGCGGAGGAACGGACCGTGAAATGCGCCGGTCAGTCGGCGCGGGCGAGCGCCGCCTCGAGCGCGGCCACCACGCGCTCGGCCTGCTCGCCCTCCAGCGGCCGGCCGTCGGCCGTGCGGACGTAGAACGCGTCGGCCGCCCGGTGCCCCTCGGTGGCGATGCGCGCCAGGTCCACCGACACGCCCAGCTCGAAGAACGTGCGCGCGACGGTGTGCAGCAGGCCGACCCGGTCCGCGGTGAAGACGTCCACCACGCTGTGGGCGCGGGCGCTGTGGTTGTCGATCACGATCTTGGTGGGCACGCGGGGGAGCGGCTTCGCGGCGACCGTGGAGGCGCGCAGGCGCCGGGTCATCAGGGCGCCGAGCGGCTCCTCGCCCGCGAGCACGCGCGCCAGGTCCCGGCGCGCGGCGCGCCACCGCGCCGGCTCGACCGGCCCGTCGTCGGGCCCGCGCAGCTCGAACACGTCGAGCGCCCGGCCGGCCAGCCAGCCGGCCGCCGCGGGATCGGGCGAGCTGGAGAACACCTCGGCGTGCTGGATGTCGATGCGGTGCGCCGCCAGCACGCCCGCCACCGTGGCGAGCAGGCCGGGGCGATCGCGGGCGGTGAGCGCCAGCTCGGTCACCCCCAGGTCGCGCCGGTGGCGGAGCGCCCCGGCGAGCACCCGGTCGCGCCCGAGCTGGAGCAGGCGCAGGTGGTGCGGCGCCTCGTCGGGCCCCGCCGTCAGGAAGTACCGCGCCGGCATGGCGGCGACGAAGCGCCGCCGGTCGTCCTCCGACGCGTGGCGGGGGCTGGCGGCGAGCGCGCCGGCCACCCGCGTCCGCCCGGCCGCCTCCGCCGTCCCGGGCTCGGGGCGGCGCTCCCCACGCTGCAGCACCTCGCGCGTCTTCCCGAAGAGCTCGAGCAGCAGCCGCGCCTTCCACTCGGTCCAGGTGCGCGGGCCCACCGTGGCCATGTCCGCGTAGGTGAGCAGGTACAGCTTCTCCAGCCGGTCGAGCGTGCCGACCTCCTCCGCGAACGCGTGGATGAGATCGGGGTCCGAGAGATCGCGCCGCTGCGCGATGGCGGACATCCGCAGGTGCTTCAGCACCAGCCACTCGATGTCGGCGGCGTCGTCCGGGTCCACGCCCATCCGCACGCAGGCCTCGGCGGCGATCTCGGCGCCGCGCACCGAGTGGTCCTTGCCGGCGCCCTTGCCGATGTCGTGGAACAGGGTGCCGAGGTAGAGCGCCAGCGGGCGCGCCTGGGCCCGCATGAGCTCGCCCAGCACCGGCTCCTTCACGTCGCCGCAGCGGAGCGCGAACAGCCGGCGCACCGCGAACAGCGAGTGAACGTCCACCGTGTACACGTGGTAGACGTCGATCTGGCGGCGGGCGGTGATCCGCGCGAACTCCGGCAGCACCTTGGGCAGCACGCCCAGCTCGTGCATCTGCGTGAGGAACCGGCCGCGGGTCTCGGGCCGCGTGAAGCACGCCAGCAGCTCCTGGTTCAGCTCCGGGTCGGCGGCCGCCTCGAGCGGCAGCTCCTCGGCGACCTGCGCCGCCAGGTCCCGCGCGTACGGGTACAGGTCGAGCTGCTCCCGGTCCGCCGCCGCGAACAGCCGCACCAGCGCGGCGGGCGAGCGGCGCAGCACGTCCTTGTCCGAGACGGTGAGCCGGCCGCGGAACACCTTCAGCTCGCCGCCGGGCAGGAAGCGGTCCGCGGCGCGCGTCGGCTGGCCCTGCAGCACCGGCACCGGCCGCTCCGCGCCGATGGTGGCGGCGGGCGGCGGCACCATGCGCCAGCCGGTGGCGGTCTGCGTCTCCAGGCACCGGTCCACGATCGCGTCGCACGCCACCAGCACCGCCTTCGCGGCCAGGTAGTAGTGGCGCATGAACTCCTCGACCCCGCTCGCGCCCTCGCGGTCGCGGTAGCCCATCGCCAGCGCCACCTGCGGCTGCACGTCGAAGGTGAGCTGGTCCCACTTGCGGCCGGCGAGGTAGTGCATCTCGTTGCGCACCCGCCACAGGAAGTCGCGGGCGCGGCGCATCTCCCGGATGTCGCGCTCCGGCAGCAGCGCCCGGGAGAGCAGCTCGGTGATGCCCGCGACCTTGAACCGCACCCGCGCCAGCCACAGCGCCGACTGGAGGTCCCGCAGCCCGCCCTCCGACTCCTTCACGTTCGGCTCGAGCAGGTAGAGCGAGTCGCCGAAGCGCTCGCGGCGGCCGCGCATCTCGTCGAGCTTGTCCTGCAGGAACTTCTCCACCTTGGCGGTGGAGAGCCCGTGCAGCTCCTCGCGCTCGAGCTCGCGGTACAGGTCGCGGTCGCCGCCCAGCCAGCGGAGGTCGAGCAGCGCCGTGCGCGCGGTGTGGTCCTCGGAGGCGAGCTGGTCGCAGGTCTTCAGGTCGCGGACCGCGTAGCCGACCTCGAGCCGCAGGTCCCAGAGCGCGTAGACCAGGCGCTCCGCCGCGGTCTTCACGAACGCGTCCGGCTTCCCCGGCGCGTGGAGCACGAGCAGGTCCACGTCACTGAACGGTGCCAGCTCGCGCCGGCCGTAGCCGCCCAGCGCCACCAGCGAGACCGGCGAGGGCGCGTGCGCCTGGCCCGCCTCGGCGACCGCGCGGTCCCAGAGCGCGCCCACCACCCGGTCCATGGCCGCGCTCTGGAGCCGGACCACCGTGTGCCCGCTCGCCCCGGCCCGGTGGACGTCCTCGACGTAGCGGCGCAGCTCGGCGAACGCGGCCCTGGGATCGCCGGTCACCTGCGGCAGCTCGGCGAGCTTCGCCTCGAACTCGAACGGCGCGGCCACGGGGAGGTTGATCAGGGCGTCGAGCGCGGGGGGGGGCATCGCGCCGGAGTATAGCGTCGGCCGGCCCCGCGCTCCCGCCGCCGATCACGGCGCCGGCGCGTGGACGGCGGCGACCGTCCTCGGCGCGGCGACGGCTGCCAGCAGATCGGGCACCCCTGCCTCCCGGACGAGCACCGGGTAGCGCAGCCCGCCGCGCCAGGCGATCGCGTGCGTGTGGAAGCGCTCACCCGACTCGACCAGCAGCTCCAGCGCCCCGCCGCGCTCGGTGGCGCGCAGCGCGTCCTCCAGCCGCTGCCGCGTGTGCTTGCGGCCGTTCACCGCCACGAGCTTCGCGCCCGGCGGGATCCCCGCCCGCGCCGCCGGGGAGCCGGGGACCACGTCCACCACCCGGTCGTCGGAGAGGTAGAGGCCGACCGACGCCTCCAGGTTGAAGGACCCGAGCACCCGCTCCTGCGCCGCCTGCAGCGAGCTGGGCGTCTCGCTCATGGCGAGGCGCCACCCGGCCGCCTCGATCCCGGCGGTGGGGGCCTCCGGGCGCGCACGGACCACGCGCGCCTCGAGGAAGCCGGCCCAGTCGAGCGGCGCCACCTTGCCGAGCGCGGCGATCACGTCCTCGACCCGGTAGGCCGACACGGCGGGCCCGCCGGACCGACCGCCCAGGAACGCCCGGACGAAGTCGTCGAGCGAGCGGGCGCCGCGGGACTCCCGGCGGATGCGCGCGTCGGCCTCCAGCCAGACCAGCGCGCCCTCCCAGTAGAAGTCCACGCTGCGCCGCGCGTACGCGCCCTCGCTGCGCGCGCCGTAGCCCACCTGCGCCGCCGCGGCGGTGTCCTCGAGCGAGCGCCAGGCGCGGCCGGTGGTGCTCGCCATGCCCTGCGCCGCCACCGCGATCGAGTCCGGCAGGCGCGCGCCGCCGAGGCCGCTCCGCGCGGCCAGGACCCAGCCCAGGTAGTGCGTCAGGCCCTCGTACACCCAGAGCAGCCGCGCGTCGGGCGGCGCCTGGAAGTCCGCGGTCGCCATCCCCTGCGGCCGCCGCGACTTGCCGTTCCACGCGTGGACGTACTCGTGCGACAGCAGGCCCGCCCGCGTCCGCCGCGCGACCGGGTCGAGCAGGGCCCGCTCCGGCATGCGCATGTCGGCGCACTGGTGGTGCTCCAGGCCGGAGAAGACGATCTCGTCGGAGAGCGTGACGAGGAAGCGGTAGCTGGCGAACGGGTACGCGCCGAACAGCGCGCCGGCCTCGGCCACCAGCCGCTCCACGTCGCCGCGCAGCTCGGCCGGGATCGCCAGCGCCTCCTCCGACTCCGCCGCCACCACCAGCAGGTGCGGCGGCGCGCCGGGCGCGTGCACCGGCAGCTCCACCAGGTGGCGCCCGGCGAGCACCGGCGAGTCCACCAGCAGCTCCAGGCTGGCGGGCGCGAAGCGCATCGCCTCGCCCTCGCGCGCGGCGATCGGCAGGGCGGTGCTCGCCTTCCAGCCGCGCGGCAGCGTCAGGCGCGCCCGGACCGGCTGCTCGGCGGCGGGGACGCCGGCGGGCACCAGGACCGCCGTCCCCCAGCCCAGGACGCCGAGCTGCGAGGTGAAGGAGGACCCGGCGGCGGAGCTCCCCTGCCCCGCCGGCGGCGCGAGCTGATCGAGGGCCACCTCGACCCGGTCCGCGCCGCGCGGCACCTGGAGGTGGAAGGCGTACGGGTCCACCGGGTCGCGCGTCCACGCGAGCGGCCGCCCGCCCGCGGTCACCGCCAGCGAGGCCAGCTCCGCCACCGCGTTGCTGGGGCGGTGATCGCCGGGGAGCCACTTCGGCGCGACCAGCGTCAGCGGACCCGGCCGCGCCGGGATCACCAGCCGGGCGTGGACCACGCCCGAGGGCGCGTCCCGGAGGTCCACCTCGAGATCGATCGGCGGCGCCGCGCTCAGCGCAGCGAGGCCCACGGCGACTGCGGCTCCCAGCATGCACGCTCCCGGCGAGAGCCTTCACGCATAGCGGAGAGCGGCCGCCGTGTCGAGGGCTTCCGGGCCCATGCACCGCGCGGGGGCCGTCGGTCCACGCCGGGTCAGCGCGCCGCCGCGACCCGCGCGTCGCCCCGGGCGAACTGCGTCACGGCGCGGGTGATCCCGGACGCCACCTCGTCCTGGTACCGCGCCGAGCCGAGCCGCCGCTCCTCGGCGCGGTTGGAGATGAACCCGGTCTCGACCAGCACCGCGGGCATGCGGGCGCCGAGCAGCACGTAGAAGAGCGCGCTCTTCACGCCGAGGTCCTTCACGTCGCCCACCCGCGAGCGCACGCCCGCGCACACCTCGCGCTGGACGAGCTGCGCCAGCCGCCGCGAGCTGTCGGCGCTGGCCTTCGCGTCGAGGTCGCTCAGGATGCGCGCCACCTCGGACGGCCCGTCCTCGGCGTCGAGCCCGTTCTCGCGGGCGGCGAGGCGGGCCGCGTAGCGGTCGTCGGCCACGTTCAGGAAGTAGGTCTCCACGCCGGCCCGGACCCGGCGCGGGTGGGCGTTCGCGTGCACCGAGACGAACAGGTCGCCGCGCGCCGTGTTCGCGAGCGCGGTGCGCTCCTCGAGCGCCAGGAACCGGTCGTCGCGCCGCGTCAGCACCACCTGGAAGCCCTCTGCCTCCAGCTTGCGCGCCAGCCGCCGCGCGATCGCGAGCGTCACGTCCTTCTCGCGCACGCGGGTCGGGCCGATGGCCCCGGGGTCGTGGCCGCCGTGGCCGGCGTCCACCACGATGCGGCGGATGGGCCCGAGCTCGCCCTCGCCGGCGGACGGGCCGGCCTTCCCCGCCGGCGCGGCCGGGCCCGGGCCGGGCGCCGGCGCCGGCTCCGCCGCGCGGGTCGCCCCGGCGATCGCCTGGTGGATGGCGGCGTGCGTCCCCACGTCCACGATCAGGCGCGGCGGGTCGTCCAGCGTGAAGAGCTGCACCTTGTCGTCGCCGGGCAGGTCGAGCACCACGCGCACGGTGTTCGGGCCGTTCTGCGCCGCGCGCACCCGGTCCACCTGGTCGCCCGCCACGGCGCGCTCGACCGCCTTGCCGTCCAGCTGCGCCGGGCGCAGGTCGAGCGCGAGCCGGCGCGGCCGGTCGCCCTCGGGCGCGAGCTCCAGCTTGTGCCAGCCCACCCAGTGCGACAGGTAGATGGCGACGCGGGTGTAGTCGCCGCTCGACCAGGTGCGGACCTCGGAGACGGTGGCGGTGCCCTCGCCGCCGGACTCGCCCAGCGGCATGGGCCGGGC
>NZ_BAZG01000107.1 GCF_000964525.1 Anaeromyxobacter sp. PSR-1 | reverse complement strand
GTGCAGGTGCTCCGGATCGACGAGGATCCGAAGAAGGGCGAGCGCATCGGGCTGTCGGTGAAGGCGCTCGCGCCGCGCCCCGAGCCGGCCGCGCCGGCGCCGGGCGCGGAGGGCGCCGAGCGGCCCGCCCGCCCCGCCCCGCCGCCGCCGCCGCGCGTCGGCGACGTGGTGCAGGCCACCGTGGACAAGGTGGAGAGCTTCGGCGTGTTCGTGCGCTTCGCCGGCGGCCGCGGGCTGGTGCCGGCCAGCGAGACCGGCACGCCGCGCGGCGCCGACCTGCGCCGGAGCTTCAAGGTCGGCGACACGCTGCAGGCGCTCGTCTCGGCGATCGACGAGCAGGGCCGCATCCGGCTCTCGAAGACCGAGGCCGAGCACGCCGCGGAGCGCGCCGAGGCGCGCGAGTACATGGCGAAGGCGCCGCGCGCGCAGGGCAAGGGCTTCGGCACGCTCGGCGACCTGCTCCGGCAGAAGCTCGAGAAGAAGTAGCGCGTCGTCCGCCGCGGTCGCCGATCACCGCGCGTGCGTTCACGCACGGTGATCGGCCGCGGCCGCGCCCGCCGCGGACGCACGGTCCGTGCGGGCGCCGGCGGGTCAGCCCATCAGGGACGCGCTGCCGCCGGCTCACTCGATCGCGTGTGACTTGCTCCTGCGGTCAATATTGAGTCACGCGGTCCACTTTCCCGGAGCGCCTCCGGTAACTCCGGGTCTCGTTCCGGCGCGCCCTGATCTGCGTCAAGCGACCCAGATCGTAACCCATTGAAACCATTAGGTCAGCGTCCTTTTGGCCCATCGCAGGAGCCGCCGAGACCCCGTATCTGATGGCCTGTGGTCGCCCGGACCCCTGAGCGACCCGCGACCGCGCCGGCAACGCGGCGAAGGAGCGACGCGATGGCCACACAGTACGGTGCACTGTCGTACTCGTCTCAGTCCCAGTCCCCCGCACGGGTGATGACCCGCGTGATGGGGGAGGCCCGGCGCGTGCTCCTCGGCGCGCTCGTCACCGCGGCGGTGGTCGCGGTCATGAGCGCGGTCGGCTGGGTGGCGCTGCTGGCCCTCACCGTGACCGTCCCGTTCGCGACCATCGTGGTCGCGCTCGCGCTGGTCATCCGCCACTTCCGTCAGGATCGGCGCGCGCTCGCCTGAGGCGCGCGCGTCCGGTGCGGGCCGGCCCCTCGCGACCGCTGGGGGGGCGGGCCCCGCACCGCCGCGCGCCTCGACCCGCGCGCCGCCAGAGCGCGCCCCGGGCCGCCTGCGCGCGCGCTCGGGGCGCCCTCGCCAGGCGCGTCGGGCGTCACCCCTCGTCGACGCTCCAGCCCCACGGGCCGAGCCCGGCCTCGGCGCGGTCCGAGAGGTTCGCGCGCACGGTGAGGCCGGGCCGCCGGAGCGTGAAGGCCGCGCCCTCGCGCGCCACCTCCGGCCAGCGGGCCGCGATGACGTCGCGGTGGCGGCGGCGCACCTCGAGCAGCCGCCGGTGGTGCTCGCGGAGCGCGGCGTGCCGGCCGTCGCGCCGGTGCGAGAGCCTCGATCCCAGGAACGTGCGCTCGTCCTGCGGGTCCGGCGGCTCTCCGTGTCCGCGCGCGATGTGCTCGGCGCGGCGCCCCTCCGACACCGCGCGCGCCAGGCCCGCGTCGCCGTGGCTGGTGAAGTACTGGAACGGCCGCGTCTCGCCGTACTCCTCGCCCATGAACAGGAGCGGGAGCGCCGAGCCGAGCAGCACGAGCGCCGCGATGGGCTCGAGCGCCGGCCAGGGCAGCAGGGCGGCCAGCCGCTCGCCGTGCGGGCGGTTCCCGATCTGGTCGTGGTTCTGCGCGCACGCGACGAAGCGCGACGGCGCGAGCCCCGCCACGCGCGTGCCGTGCGGCCGGCCCCGGTACGCGGAGGGCTCGCCCTGGAAGACGAAGCCCTCCGACAGCGCGCGGGCCACCTGCTCCGGCGCGCCGAAGTCGGCGAGGTAGCGCTCCCGCTCGCCGGTCACGAGCGCGTGGATGGCGTGGTGCAGGTCGTCCGCCCAGACGGCGGAGCAGCCCCAGCCGGCGGGCGGCGGGTCGAGGACCCGCCGGTCGTTGTCGTCGTTCTCCGCGATCACGTGGATGCGGCGCCCCTCGCGGCGCGCCAGCGCCGAGACCTCGTCGCACAGCTCGGCCACCAGGTGACGCGGCCCGCCGTCGCGGATGGCGTGCGTGGCGTCGAGGCGGAGCGCGTCCACCCGGAAGTCGCGCACCCACTGCAGCGCGGCGCCGAGGAAGTAGGCGCGCACCGGCCCGGCGGCCGGGCCGTCGAGATCGAGGCCGTCGCCCCAGGGCGTGCGGTGACGGTCGGTGAGGTACGGCGCGAGCTGCGGGAGGTAGTTCCCCTCCGGGCCGAGGTGGTTGTAGACGACGTCGAGGCACACCGCGAGGCCGAGCGCGTGCGCGCGGTCCACGAAGCGCTGCAGCGCCGCCGGCCCGCCGTACGCGGCGTGCACCGCCCAGCTCTGCACGCCGTCGTAGCCCCAGTTGCGCACGCCGGCGAACGGCTGCACCGGCATGAGCTCGACGCAGGTGACGCCCAGCTCCGCCAGGCCGGGCAGGGCCTCGGCCGCGGCGTCCAGCGTGCCGGCCTCGGTGAAGGCGCCGACGTGGAGCTCGTAGAAGACCAGCGCCTCGAGCGGCAGCCCGGCGAACGCGCGCCGCCACCGGTGCCGCGCCGGGTCGAACACCTCGGACGGACCGTGAACGCCCTCGGGCTGCGCGCGCGAGGCGGGATCGGGGAGCGCTCGCCCGCCCGGCAGCACGAGCTGGTAGCGCGTGCCGTGGCCCGCGCCGCGGACCTCGCCGGTCCACCATCCGCCCGGCGCGGGCGAGAGCGGGTGGTCCGCGCCGTCGATCCGCACCGCCAGGCGCTCCACGCGCGGCGCCCAGGTGCGGAACCGGACGCCTCCGGTCGTGATCTCGGTGCCGTGCGTCGCGAGCGGCATGCGAGGAACGTAGCGCCTCCGCGCGTGCGGCGCGGGCTCGCCGCGGGGTCGTGTCGCCCGATCGCGGGGCGCGGCGGCGCACGTTTGCGCGCGGTGCACGCCGGCGCCAGCTTGCAGGTCGGACCGCGAATTCGGGGCTCGACTCTCCGACCTCTCGTGCGCTAGCTTGGCGTCCCCGTTCTCCGCGCCGCAGTCGCGCGTCCCCAGGCCCTTTTTCCGAATAACCGTAAAAAGGAATTCCTGATGTCCACCTCTCCTGCCGCTCGTCCCACCTCGAACCCGCACCTGCTCGGCTGGGTCGACGAGATGGCGAAGCTCTGCAAGCCCGATCGCGTCTACTGGTGCGACGGCTCCGAGGCCGAGAAGAAGCGGCTCACCGACGACGCCGTCGCCGCCAAGGTCCTCATCCCGCTCGACCAGCAGAAGTGGCCCGGCTGCCACTACCACCACTCGAACCCGAGCGACGTCGCCCGCGTCGAGCACCTCACCTTCATCTGTACGCCGACGAAGGAGGAGGCCGGCCCCACCAACAACTGGATGGAGCCGAAGGAGGCGTACCGGAAGCTCGGCGCCATCTTCGACGGGTCGATGAAGGGCCGCACCATGTACGTGGTGCCCTACGTGATGGGCCCGAGCACCTCGCCCTTCGCGAAGGTCGGCATCGAGATCACCGACTCCGTGTACGTGGCCCTGAACATGGGGATCATGGCGCGCATGGGGAAGGTGGCGCTCGACCGCCTCGGCGACTCGAACGAGTTCAACCGCGGCCTGCACTCGGTCGCCGACTGCAACCCCGAGCGCCGCTTCATCTGCCACTTCCCGCAGGACAACACCATCTGGTCGGTCGGCTCCGGCTACGGCGGCAACGCGCTGCTCGGCAAGAAGTGCCTGGCGCTCCGCATCGCCAGCTACCTCGCGAAGAACGAGGGCTGGCTCGCCGAGCACATGCTGATCCTCGAGGCGGAGAGCCCGACCGGCGAGAAGCAGTACGTCGCCGCCGCGTTCCCGTCGGCCTGCGGCAAGACCAACTTCGCCATGATGATCCCGCCCGCCGCGTTCCCGGGCTGGAAGATCCGGACGGTCGGCGACGACATCTCCTGGATGCGCGTGGGCGAGGACGGCCGGCTCTGGGCGGTGAACCCGGAGAACGGCTACTTCGGCGTGGCCCCGGGCACGAACCGCAAGACCAACCCCAACGCGATGGACTCGGTCCGCAAGGACACCATCTTCACCAACGTCGCCCGCACGCCGGACGGCGACATCTGGTGGGAGGGGATGGACCACGAGGCGCCGGCCGAGCTGATCGACTGGAAGGGCCAGCCCTGGAAGAAGGGCTCCACCGAGAAGGCGGCCCACCCGAACAGCCGCTTCACCGCGCCGGCGAAGAACAACCCGGCCATCTCGCCGCTGGTGGACGATCCGAAGGGCGTGCCCATCTCGGCCATCATCTTCGGCGGCCGCCGCTCCACCACCGTCCCGCTGGTGCTCGAGGCGTTCAACTGGACGCACGGCGTGTACCTGGGCTCGACCATGGGGTCGGAGACCACCGCCGCCGCCACCGGCCAGGTCGGCGTGGTCCGCCGCGACCCGATGGCCATGCTACCGTTCATCGGCTACGACTGCGGGAGCTACCTGCAGCACTGGCTCGACATGCAGTCGCGCATCCCGAACCCGCCCAAGATCTTCCTGGTGAACTGGTTCCGGAAGAGCGCCGAGGGCAAGTTCCTGTGGCCGGGCTACGGCGACAACATGCGCGTGCTGAAGTGGATGCTCGACCGCGCCGCCGGCCGCGCGCCCGCCAAGGAGACGCTGCTCGGCTACACGCCGGGTGACGCCGGCCTCGACCTGCACGGCCTCGACGTGTCCAGGGACGCCATCGCCGCCGCGACCAAGATCGACCTCGGCGAGTGGGAGCAGGAGCTGGAGTCGCAGGCCGAGTGGTTCGAGAAGCTCGGCAAGACGCTGCCCGGCCCGCTGGCGCTCCAGCGCGAGCTGCTGCTCGAGCGCGTCCGCGCCGCCCGCAAGGTGAAGTAGCGCGCCCGCGCGAGGCGTCCCCGGGGGCCCGGCCGGCGACGGTCGGGCCCCTTCCCTTTGCGCCGGGCGAGCGGGGCCGCCGGCCCCGTGTTAAGCGTTCCCGGCATGTGCACCCTCGCCGTCGCCCTCCAGGCCGATCGCCGCTGGCCGGTGATCGTGGCCGCCAACCGCGACGAGCGGAACGGGCGCCCGTCGGAGGGCTGGGGCCTGCGCGACGGCGCGACCGGGATCCGCTACGCGGCGCCGCGCGACCTCCTCGCCGGCGGCACCTGGATCGGCCTCTCGGCGCGGGGGGTCTTCGCCGGCGTGACCAACTACCACGCGCCGGTGCAGTGGTACCCCGACCCGGAGCGCCGCTCGCGCGGCGACCTCGTGCCGCTCGCGCTCGCCGCGCCCGACGCGGAGGCGGCGCGCGCGGCCGTCGAGCGCGCCGACGCGGCGCAGTGGAACCCGTTCCACCTCGTGGTGGCCGACGCGCGCGCCGCGTTCCTGTGGTGGTACGACGGCGAGACCTCCGGGCTCGAGCCGCTCGGCCCCGGCCTGCACGTCGTCACCGAGACCTCGGCGCAAGGGCGGGGTCCGCGCGCCGACCTGGTGCGCGCGCACTGGCCGCTCGAGCCCTCGGTCCCCCGCCTGCGCGAGGTGCTCACCCGGCACGCGGCCGTGCCCGGGACCGGCACCGCGCTCGCCACCTGCATCCACATGGACCCGGACTACGGCACCCGCTCGTCGGCGCTGCTGCGCCTCGCGCCGGAGCTGGACCGCTCGGAGCTGTACGCGACCGACGCCCGCCCCTGCCTCGGGCCGCACCAGGACCGGGCCGACCTCGTCGCCGCGCTGGCGCGCACCGCTTGACACCGCGCCCGCCGGGCGCCATCCAAGGAACCGCCATGGGACTCCTCGACCGGATCACCTTCCAGAAGCAGACCGCCGAGCCGCCCGAGTCGATCGACGTCCAGCCCGACAACGCCATCCGCATCGTGTGGCCGGGCGGGCGCGAGACGACCATCACCTCGTGGGCGCTGCGCGACTTCTGCCCGTGCGCCTCCTGCGTGGAGGAGGGCACCGGCAAGAAGCTCCTCGACTCCTCCACCATCCCGGCGGACATCCACCCGCTGGAGATCAACCCGGTGGGCGCGTACGCGATCCAGATCCAGTGGTCCGACGGCCACAACACCGGCCTCTACGCCTGGCCCACGCTGCGCCAGGCGTGCGGGCTGACGTAGCGGCCTGCCCCTCGACTCCGGACCGCTGCGCGGTCCTACGCTCGGGGTGAGCGGCCTACAGCGGGCTGCGTCCAGCCCCTCGACTCCGGACCGCTCCGCGGTCCTACGCTCGGGGTGAGCGCTTACAGCGGGCTTCGCCCAGCCCCTCGACTCCGGACCGCTCCGCGGTCCTACGCTCGGGGTGAGCGCTTACAGCGGACTGCGTCCAGGTGCCGACACCGGCGCGTGGCGGTTCACCTCGGGCGCGTGCCCGTCGCGCGCGCCCCCGAAGCGGACGGCGCGCGGGTCGCCGCGGCCGCCGCGCAGGGCGTGCACCAGCAGCTTGGCGGTGTTCGCGTCGGCGTGCCCGGCCAGCACCTCCGCCACGATCACGTCGGCCGCGCCGCGCGCGTCGTAGGCCGCCGAGCGGTAGGCGCGCGGCCGCGTCAGCGCCGCGAACGCGCTCGCCACCGACACGACCTCCACCGCGCGCGAGGGGGCGGCGCCCATGCCCGGGTAGCCCTGCCCGCAGCGCCAGTGGTGGCAGCGGGCCGCGGCGACCGCCGGGTGCGGGCCCAGCTCGAAGGCGAGCTGGTAGGCGCCGAGCAGCGGGTGGGCGGCGATCCGGTGCGCCTCGCGGATCTCCAGCCGGTCGGCGCGCTCCACCACCGCCACCGGCACGTGCCGCATGCCGAGGTCGTGCAGCAGCGCCGCCGCGGCGAGGTCCGGCAGCGCCCGCGCGCCGCCCACCGCGGTGAGCAGCATGCGGACCGCCACCGCCGCGGTGGTGAACGCGTGGAGGTGGAGCGCCGGCCGCTCCTCGCGGAGCGCCAGCAGCTCCTCGACCAGCGCCGCGGTCAGGCCGGCCGCGCCGACGGCGCGCGCCACCGCGTCGCGCGCCCCCGCGCGCGCGAACAGCGCCCGGTACGTGGGGTCGTCCAGGACCTCCGCGACGTCGCCGCCGAGCGGCGTCTCCGCGAGCGCGCGGCGCGGCGCCGGCCTCGCGCGCTGGGCCGCCTCCTCGATGGACTCGGGCGACACCACCAGGCCGCGGCGCGCGATCGCCCGGCCCCGGCAGTCGAGCAGGTCCTCGGCGAGCGTGAGCCGGTCGAACACCGCGACGAGGCTAGCAGGGCCGCGCCGCGTCGCGGGAGCCACCGCCCCATCGAGAACGGCGGCCGCGCGATCGGGGGCCCGCCGAGGAAGGAGCGGAGCCGGGGTGGCTAGCGGCGCCGGCCCCGGGCGAGCGCCCGGTCCATCTCGCGCTTCGACTCGCGCTCGGCGATGGCCCCGCGCCGGTCCTCGTGGGAGCGGCCGCGCGCCAGGCCCAGCTCCACCTTGGCCCAGCCCTGCTTGAAGTAGATCCGCAGCGGCACGAGCGTGTACCCGCGCTGCTCGACCTTGCCGCGGACGCGGTCGATCTCGGCGCGGTTCATGAGGAGCTTCCGGTCGCGCAGCGGCGCGTGGCCGAAGTGCGCCGCCTGCTTGTACTCGCCGATGCGGCAGTTGAGGAGCCACAGCTCCTCGCCGCGCGGCATCGCGTACGCGTCGGACAGGTTGACGTTCCCCTCGCGCAGCGACTTCACCTCGCTGCCGGTGAGCACCAGCCCGGCCTCCCAGGTGTCCTCGATGTCGTAGTCGAAGCGCGCGCGGCGGTTGGAGGCCGCGACCTTCTCCGCGGCGTCCGCCGCCTTGCCGGCCTTGCCCTTCACGGCAGCCTGCCGTTGTCGATGAGGCGGGTGGTGCCGAAGAACGCGGCGAGCAGCAGCACGCTGCCGGGCTCGGCGCGCGCCACCGGCGCGAGCGTCTCGGGGTGGACGAGCTCGACGTAGTCCACCCGGCCGCCGGCCGCCTCCAGGCGGGCCCGCGCCCCGGCCCGCAGCGCGGCCGCGTCGCGCTCGCCGCGGGCGGCGGCCTCGCGGGCCTCGGCGAGCGCCCCGGAGAGCGCGAGCGCGCGCCGCCGCTCGTCCGGCGAGAGGTAGGCGTTGCGCGAGGAGAGCGCCAGGCCGTCCGGCTCGCGCACGATGGGCATGCCCACGATCTCGATGCCGAAGGCGAGGTCGCGCACCATGGCGCGGATCACGGCGAGCTGCTGCCAGTCCTTCTCCCCGAACAGCGCCACGTGCGGGCGGGTCAGGTTGAACAGCTTCGCCACCACCGTGGCCACGCCGCGGAAGTGGCCCGGGCGCGAGGCGCCGTCCAGCCCCTGCGAGGCGCGCTCCACCGTCACCCAGGTCTCGTGCCCCGGCGCGAACATCTGGGCCGGGTCGCTCGGCGCGAGCACCGCGTCGAGGCCGGCGGCGGCGCACTTCGCGAGGTCGCCCTCCAGGTCGCGCGGATAGCGGGCCAGGTCCTCGGTCGGGCCGAACTGCGTCGGGTTCACGAAGATGGTGCCCACGGCCAGGCCGCGGCGGCCGCCCGCGTCGGCGCGGCGCCGCGCCTCCCGCATGAGCGAGAGGTGGCCCTCGTGCAGGTAGCCCATGGTCGTGACCAGGGCGATGCGCGTGCCGCCCTCGCGCGCGGCGGTGCAGCGGGCCTGCCACGAGGCCGGATCGGTGATCAGCTCGGGTGTCTTCACTCTGGGTGTGCTCGATCCCCGGCGCTAGATGGGGGCGCCGATGGCGTCCGGCGGCTCTTCCTCCGCCTCCTCGGGGTGGCGCTCCACCGGGACGAGGCGGACCGAGCTGGAGTGGAAGCTGTGCGCGTCGTCGGGGAACGCGCGCGCCTTCACCTCGCCCACGTACGCGCCCACCGCGCCCTCCACGGCGGCGCCGACCTCGCCGAAGCGCTTCACGAACTTGGGCGTGAAGGAGGCGTCGAGGCCGAGCAGGTCGTTCAGCACCAGCACCTGCCCGTCGCAGTGCGGGCCCGCGCCGATGCCGACGGTCGGGATGCGCAGCTGCGAGGTGACGATGCGGGCCAGCTCGGAGGGGATGCACTCCAGCACCAGCGCGTAGCAGCCGGCCGCCTCGAGCGCCCGGGCGTCGCGCAGGATCTGCTGCGCCTTCTCCGAGTCCTTCCCCTGCACCACGTAGCCGCCCATCCTGTGGACGGACTGCGGCGTCAGGCCGATGTGGCCCATCACCGGCACGCCGGCGCGCACGATCCGGCGGATCACCTCGCCGAACTCGGCGCCGCCCTCGAGCTTCACGCCCTCGGCGCCGCCCTCGGCCACCAGCCGCATGGCGGCCTTCACCGCCTCGTCGGCGCTGGCCTGGTAGCTGCCGAAGCTCATGTCGGTGACGAGGTGGGCCCGGCCGTCGCCGCGGGCCAGCCCGCGCCGCACCATGGCCGAGTGGTAGACCATCTGGTCGAGCGTGACCGGCAGCGTGGACTCGTGGCCCTGCACCGCCATGCCCAGCGAGTCGCCCACCAGCACCGCGTCCACCCCGGCGGCGGCGACCAGCCGCGCGGCGGTCGCGTCGTAGGCGGTGACCATGGCGATGCGCTCGCCGGACTCCTTCATCCGGCGCAGCTCGTGGATGGTGACGTGCTTGCGTGGCGCGGGGGGATGGGACGACATCTTCGACGACCTCCGGTGTAGGCCCCGTGGCCGGGGTCCTGCCCATTGGTGAGGCGAGGAGACGACTCTAATACGTCCTGGTGCCCAGCGGTACGTAGTGCTGCGTGCCCTTGCGATGCTTCCGGATCACGGCGAGCAGCGCCTCGAGATCCTCGGGCTCGGACTCCACGTCGATGTCGCTGGTGTTGACCACCAGCAGCGGCGTGTCCTCGTAGTGGAAGAAGAAGTCGTTGTAGGCCTTCGCGAGCGCCTCGACGTAGGCGGGATCGAGGCCCCGCTCGAAGTCCCGGCCGCGCTTCTTGATGCGCGACAGGAGCACGTCGGTGCGGGCCTGCAGGTAGATGACCAGGTCCGGCCGGACCACCCGCGGGCCCAGCAGCTCGTGGATCTGGCGGTAAAGCGCCAGCTCGGCCGGCTCCAGCGTCAAGGTCGCGAAGATGCGGTCCTTCGCGAACAGGTAGTCGGCCACGGTCGAGCTGGAGAACAGGTCCTGCTGGAACAGCACCTGCTGCTGCTGGAAGCGCGAGAGCAGGAAGAACACCTGCGCCTGGAAGGCGTGCTTCTTCCGGTCGGCGTAGAACGCCGGGAGGAACGGGTTCGCCTCCGCCTCCTCCAGCACCAGGCGGGCGCCCAGCCGCTCGGCCAGCACCTGGGCGAGGGTCGTCTTGCCGACGCCGATGGGTCCTTCGACGGCGATGTATCGGGGGCGTTCCATCCGGAAGCTCGCAGGAACGCGCGAGATTGCCACGCGCGGAGGTCGCCCGCAAGGCGCGCCCGCGGCGGGGCCGTCCGCGGGCCGGCGGACGCGGCCACCCGCGACGATCTGACATCTGGATCGCGGGATCCATGATCCTGGGATCAGGGCTGCCCTTGACCCCGCATGTGCAGCCACGTATCGTCATGCTGGTTCGCAGGGCGGAGCCGGGGCACGGAGGCGGAGATGCGGAGCAGGGTGGCGGTCGGGCAGAAGGCCGTGGCGAAGGCGGGGACGGCGCAGGAGGACGGGATCGACCCCGCCTACCACCGCGCCATCCTCAAGATCGCGCTCGAGCTCAAGAAGCCGAACGCCCCCAGCTACGACGCCATCGTGGCGGCGACCATCCGGTCGATGAAGCTCGACCCGGTCGCGTTCCGGCGGTACCTCGGCGAGAACGGCGCTCGGAACATGAGCCTGATGCTCGCCACCGCCCGCACCGGAGGCCTCTAGGCCACCGGGGACGGCTCACGGGCGCCCGTTCGACGGATGGGGTTGGTCGGGGCGGGCGGGGAGATTCTGGACGGGCGCCCGTGACTTCTTCCAGGCTCAGTCGAGCGCGCGGTCGAGCGCGGCCCACTCGGCCAGCGTGAGCGTCTCGCCCCGGCGGCCCGGGTCCACCCCGGCGGCCGCGAACGCCGCCTCGAGGCGCGCGGGGGCCGCGAGCTTCGCCGAGCCGAGCGCGTTGCGCAGCGTCTTGCGCCGCAGGCCGAAGCCGGCCTTCACCAGCCGGCGGAAGCGCGCCGGGTCCCCCACCGCGTCCGCGGGCGGCCGGAACAGCGCGCAGAGCACCGCGCTCTCCACCTTCGGCGGCGGCCAGAACGCGCCGGGCGGCACGATCCGCTCCACCGACACGTCGGCCTCGCGCTGGAGGAGCACCGAGAGCACGCCCCAGTCCCGGCTGGCGGGCGGGGCGGCGAGCCGCTCGGCCACCTCGCGCTGCAGCAGGAACACCGCGCGCGACACGTGCGCCACCTGGTCGAGGATCGAGAACAGGATCGGGCTGGTGAGGTGGTACGGCAGGTTCCCCACCACCGCGAGCCGCGCCCCCTCCCCCGCGGCCCGGGGCGCGCCGAAGCGGGCCGCCAGCGCGGCGTAGTCGAGCCGCGCCGCGTCCGCCTCCAGCAGCGTGATCCGGTCGCCCAGCTCGCCGCGCAGCACCCGGGCCATGTCGCGGTCGCGCTCCACCGCGGCCACGCGCGCGCCCCGCGCCAGCAGGCGCGCCGTGAGGTGGCCGAGGCCGGCGCCGAGCTCCAGCACCGCGTCGCCGGCGCGCGGCGCCGCGAGCCCCGCGATGTCGTCGAGGACGGCCTCGTCGCCGAGGAAGTTCTGGCCCCAGCTCTTCTTCGCGCGGAGGTCGTACTTGTCGAGCAGCGCGCGCGGGCTCGGATAGCGGTCGGTCATCGCGGGGCGCAGTATGCCCCGGCGCGGCCGCGCCGTCCCGCGCGCCGTGGCTCAGGCGGCGGGGGCGGCTCGTCCGCGCGGCCGGTGCGGGCGCGGCGGCGTGAGCGCCACCCAGCAGACCAGGATCCCGACCACGATGTCGTTCACCGCCAGTCCGGCGTCGAGGTAGCCGAGCACGAAGGGCGACAGCACGGCCCAGGCGCCCAGGGCGACGTTGACGGCCTGGAGGCGCGGCAGCGCCATCGCCAGGAACGCCACCAGGAAGATGGCGAGGCCGAGGAAGATGTGATCGCCGAACTCCGGCGCGCGCGGGCCCGCGACCAGGCCGGTCGCGAGCATCCAGCCGCCGAACAGCACGTTGAGCCACCGCAAGGACATGGCCGCTCCGATCCCTCCGGCGATCAGATAGGAACGGCGGGCCGCGGCCGCAGGGACCGGGCGGGCGCCCGTCCGCCCGGCAGGGTGGCGCGGGCGATCATAGCGCCTCCCGTTCGCGTGGGGCCCGTCGCGAGGCACACGATGGCGTCGCCGAGCCGGGCACACGAGGACCGAGCAGCGCAGGCGTGCCCGTAGGCACGTCGAGCAGCGCAGGGACGAGTCTGCCCGGCGCAGGCAGCCAGCGTGCGCCGCAGCAGGGCTCTACGCGAATGGGCGGCGCTCTCAGAGGCGCCAGGCGGGATCGGCGTTCAGGTCCGGCCCGGCTCGCTCGCCCCGGAGCAGCGCGTGCGTGCCGGCGACGGCGATCATGGCTGCGTTGTCGGTGCAGAGCCTGACCGGCGGGATGAACACGGACATGCCCTCGTACTCCGCCGCGCGCGCGGCGGCGGCGGCGCGCAGCCGGCTGTTCGCCGCCACGCCGCCCGCGAGCACCAGCCGGTCGAACTGGAGGCGGCGCGCGGCGCGGAACGCCTTCTCCACCAGCGCGCGCACGATCGCCTCCTGGTAGCTCGCGCACAGGTCGGCGAGCGCGGGCCCCTCCGGCACGCCGTGCTTCTTCACGTGGTGCAGGAGCGCGGTCTTCAGCCCGGAGAAGCTGAAGTCGAGGTCGGCGCCCTTCACGATCGCCTTGGGGAAGCGGATCGCGGCCGGGTCGCCCTCCTTCGCGAGCCGGTCGATGGCGACGCCGCCCGGGTACGGCAGGCCGAGCAGCTTCGCGCCCTTGTCGAACGCCTCGCCGGCGGCGTCGTCGCGGGTCTGGCCGAGCAGGCGGTAGTCGCCGAAGCCGTGCGCGGCGTAGAGCGAGGTGTGCCCGCCCGACACCACCAGCCCGAGGTACGGGAACGCGGGCGGGACCTCGGCCAGGAACGCCGCCACCAGGTGGCCCTCGAGGTGGTTCACGCCGACCAGCGGCTTGCCCCAGGCGAGCGCCAGCGCCTTGGCGGCCTGCACGCCCACCAGCAGCGCGCCCACCAGCCCCGGCCCGCTCGTCACCGCCACCGCGTCGAGGCCCTCCGGCCCGACGCCGGAGCGCGCCAGCGCCTCGTCCACCACCGGCATCACCTGCACGACGTGGTTGCGGCTCGCCAGCTCGGGCACGACGCCGCCCCAGCGCCGGTGGATGTCGATCTGCGTGGACACCACGTCGGAGAGCGCGCGCCGGCCGTCCTCGACGACCGCGCATGCGGTCTCGTCGCAGGAGGTCTCGATGGCGAGCACTCGGGTCATTCGATCTCCATCGCGACGAGACCGCTGCGCGCGGAGGGGCAGGCGGATGAGCCTGCCCCGGAGCGCGCGGGGGGCCCGGGGGGGGTCGCGCCGTCTGCGTCCCCCCGGTCCAGACCACCTCGTCGCAGGAGGTCTCGATGGCGAGGACCCGGGTCGGCATGACGGGGGCGGAAGGTAACGCGGTCCGGTCCCGCGCGCGAGCCCAACCCGCGGCGCCGGGCTCGCGCGTCCGGGGGACTACCGGAGCTGCCGGCCGAGGATGTCGCGGACGGCGCGCGCCTCGGGGCCGGTCGGCGACAGCTCCAGGAACCGCGCGTACGCGGCGCGGGCCTGGGACGCGCGCCCCGCGCCCTGGTGGATCTCGCCGCGCAGCAGCCAGGCGGGCGCGTAGGCGGGATCGAGCTCGATGGCGCGATCGAGCGCGCGGACCGCCTCGCCGGAGCGCTGCGCGTCGTGCAGCGCGCGGGCGAGGCCGACGTAGCCGGGCGCGGTCGGCCGCAGCGCGACCGCGCGCCGGTAGTCGGAGGCGGCCTCGGCGAAC
>NZ_BAZG01000108.1 GCF_000964525.1 Anaeromyxobacter sp. PSR-1 | reverse complement strand
GCCGAGCGTGGCGAGCGGGGCGGCGCGGGTGCCGGCGGCCGTGTCGTCGCCCCCCGGCGCGACGAACAGGGCGGCGGCGGGGTTGCGCAGCACGGTGACCACGGTGCGATCCGGCGCGCTCTCCGACTGGCCGTCGCGGACCGTGAGGTCGAACACCAGCGTCGCGACCTCGGCCGGCGCGGTGAACGCCGGCGCCGGTCCGTGGAGCGCGCCCGCACCGTCGGTCACGTCCGGCCCGGCCACCTGCGTCCAGGCGTACTCGAGGCCGGCGCCGTCCGGATCCACGCTGCCCGAGCCGTCGAGCGCCACCGCCGCGCCGGTCGCGACGTCCTGGTCCGCCCCGGCGACCGCCACCGGCGCGCGGTTCGCGCCGGTGGTGAACGACCACGCGTGGTCGGCCGCGAGCGCGCCGCCGGCCAGGCTCCGGACGCCCGCCGTCACGCGGGCCGCGTACGTCGTGTCGCCGAGCAGGACCGCCGGGGTGAACGTCGCCACCGCGCCGGAGACGGTCACCGTGCCGGTCGCGCCGGCCACCGCGATCGCGCCCTGCACCGTGGCCGGGTCCACCGCCTCGGAGAACGTGACGCGCACCGGCGCGCTCGGGGAGACGCCGGTGGCGCCGTCGGCCGGGACCACCTCGACGACGGTGAGCGGGGCCGGCGGCGGGCCGCCCGACGGGCCGGAGGAGCCGGACGAGCCGGAGCAGGCGGCGGAGAGGGCGATCGCGGCGGCGGCGAGCGCGGTGCGGAAGCGCATGGTGTCGAACCTGGGCCGGGGCCGGTGGAGGGGCGCCCCGGGGAAGTCCCCCGCCCGCGCGGCGGCGGGCAGGTTCGCCCTCCGTCGCACGCGGCGCGCGCTTCCTAGCACCGGCCGGAGGAGGGACGCCGCGGGATCGAGCCGTCCCCGTCCGCCGGGACAGTGCGACTGCGCCCGCGGCGTCCCGCGAGCGCGGCGCACCCGGGCGCTCGTGGTTCGACGGGCTCACCACGAGCGGATCAGCCGGAGGTTGTCGGAGGGCTACCAGCGCGAGGCGCAGGCCATCGCGACCGGCTCGCCCTGGACCGCGGCGGGCTTCGCCGGCGACGGCTGGCCCTCGCAGGCGCGGTCCACCGCGCGGAGCTTCTGCACCATCTCGCCGGCGGAGATGGCGCCCATCACGCGGTCGGGCACCTCGCGGCCGCGGGGGTCGATGAAGATCACGGTGGGCATGCCCACCACGCCGTACTTCTCGGCGAGCGCGTTGAACGCGTCCGAGCCGTCGGTGCCGTCGAGCTTCACCGCCACGAAGCGGGCGGCCTCCTCCTGCACCTCGGGCTTCGCCCACGCGATCTTGTCCAGCTCCTTGCAGGCGGTGCACCAGTCGGCCCAGAAGTCGATGATGACCGGCCGGCCCTCGGCCTTCGCGAGCGCGAGCGCCTCCGCCTCGGAGTGGAGCCAGGCGAAGCCCGCGTGCGCGCGCGCCCGCTCGCGGGCGCCGGCCGCGCCGGCGGCGTAGGCGATCCCGCCCACCAGCAGCGCGACCCCGAGCCCCTTCGCGAGCCGCTGGCGCGCCGGCCCGTGGAAGCTGCCGGAGAGCGCGCCCGCCAGCACGCCGAGCGCCGCGGCGCCGGCCGCCGCGAACGCCGCCCCGCGGGCCGCCGAGAACAGCGGCTTCAGGGCGGGGAACGCGTCCTTCAGGAAGATCAGCGCGGCCGCGAGCAGGGCCACCCCGAACACCGACTTCACCGTCTCCATCCACGCCCCGCTCTTCGGGAGCGAGATGGAGAACGCGCCGATGAGGAAGAACAGCAGCCCCATGCCGAGCGCGTACGCGAACATGATGCCGAAGCCGAACGCGACCGAGCCCTTGGCCGCCACGAAGGTGAGCGCGGCGGCGAGCACCGGCCCGGTGCAGGGGGCGGCGATGATCCCGGAGACGAGCCCCATCGCGAAGGCGCCGGCGCGGCCCGCGCCGCCCACGCCGTTCAGGCGGGCCTGCATCGAGGCCGGGAGCTGCAGCTCGAAGGCGCCGAACATGGAGGCGGCCATGGCGGCGAGCACGATCGCCACGAACCCGATCACCCACGGGTTCTGCATCACGCTGCCGAACGCCTTGCCGGTGAGCGCCGCCCCCACCCCGAGGGCGGAGTACATCGCGGCGATGCCGAGCACGTAGAGCGCCGAGACCGCCATCGCCTCCCGGCGCGAGCCCGCCTTGCGGGCGCCGAAGATCGAGACGGTGATCGGGATGAGGGGGTACACGCAGGGTGTGAGGCTGGTCGCCACCCCGCCGACGAACGCGACCGCGAACGCCAGGATCGAGCCTTCCGCCAGCAGCGCGCCGAGGCGCAGATCGCTCGACCCCCCAGCGGGTCCGAGACCGATCAGGTCCGGGATCCACGCCACGGCGGCGAAGGTGAGGGCGGCGAGGAGGGTGCGGGTGGCGAAGCGCATTCGAGTGGCCTTGCGGATCTAAGAAAAAAAGTCCTGTCGCGCCCGATAGTTTGGTAGAGGGGGGCCGCTTGACCCGATGACGTGAATCTTTATACTCGACCCCGGCCGTCCACGTTGGTCACGGCCGAGGCCCCTGCATCTTAGAGGTTCCGGGCGCGATGAAGATTCCCATCTACATGGATTACCACGCGACGACGCCCGTCGATCCGCGCGTGCTGGAGGCCATGCTCCCGTACTTCACCACGGAGTACGGGAACGCTGCGTCGAAGAGCCACGCCTTCGGCTGGAAGGCCGAGGAGGCGGTGGAGGCAGCCCGCGAGGAGGTCGCGAAGCTGATCGGCGCCTCGGCCAAGGAGATCGTCTGGACGAGCGGCGCGACCGAGTCCGACAACCTGGCGGTCAAGGGCGCGGCGCACTTCTACCAGGCGAAGGGGAAGCACCTCGTCACCTGCAAGACCGAGCACAAGGCGGTGCTCGACTCGATGCACGCCCTCGAGCGGCAGGGCTTCGAGGTCACCTTCCTCGAGCCCGAGCCCGACGGCCGGCTCGATCCCGCCAAGGTGAAGGCGGCGCTCCGCACCGACACCATCCTCGTCTCGGTGATGCACGCGAACAACGAGACCGGCGTGGTCCACCCCATCGCCGAGATCGGCCGCATCGCCCGCGAGGCGGGCGTGGTGTTCCACTGCGACGCGGTGCAGTCGATCGGCAAGATCCCGTTCGACGTGGACGCGATGAACGTGGACCTCGCCTCGATCTCCGCGCACAAGATGTACGGCCCGAAGGGCGTGGGCGCGCTCTACGTCCGCCGCAAGCCGCGCGTTCGCCTCGTCGCCGAGATGGACGGCGGCGGCCACGAGCGCGGCTTCCGCTCCGGCACGCTGAACGTCCCCGGCATCGTGGGCATGGGCAAGGCGGCCGAGCTGGCGCGGCTCGAGCGCGACGCCGAGGCGGTCCGCGTCACCGCGCTCCGCGAGCGGCTGCGCAAGGGCCTGGAGCAGGAGCTCGATCTCCTCACGGTGAACGGCAGCCTGGAGCACCGCGTCCCCGGCAACCTCAACGTGAGCTTCGCCTACGTCGAGGGCGAGGCGCTCATGATGGCGGTGAAGGACGTGGCGGTCTCCTCCGGCTCCGCCTGCACCAGCGCCTCGCTCGAGCCGTCCTACGTGCTTCGGGCGATGGGCGTGTCCGAGGACCTGGCCCACTCGTCGATCCGCTTCGGCCTGGGCCGGTTCAGCACGGAGGAGGAGGTGGACTACACGATCCGCCTCTTCGGCGAGAAGGTCCGCAAGCTTCGCGAGATGTCGCCGCTCTACGAGATGGTGAAGGACGGCGTCGACCTGAACCAGATCGAGTGGGCGAACCCCCACTAGGACCGGGACCGCTCCAGCCGGTCCACGTGGACGGGAACGAGGGAAGGAACGACCGATGGCGTACTCCGAGAAGCTCATCGACCACTACGAGCACCCCCGCAACGTCGGCTCGCTCGACAAGAACGACCCCGACGTCGGGACGGGCCTGGTGGGCGCCCCGGCCTGCGGCGACGTGATGAAGCTGCAGATCAAGGTCAGCGACGACGGGATCATCGAGGACGCGAAGTTCAAGACGTTCGGCTGCGGCTCGGCCATCGCGTCGTCGTCGCTCGTGACCGAGTGGGTGAAGGGCCGCACCGTCGAGGAGGCCCTCACCATCAAGAACACCGACGTGGCGAACGAGCTGAACCTGCCGCCGGTCAAGATCCACTGCTCCGTCCTGGCGGAGGATGCCATCAAGGCGGCGGTGGCCGACTGGCAGAAGAAGCACGGCCGGGAGCCGTCGGTGAAGCCGAACACGGTCCAGGGCGATCGCAGCGCGCTCATCGAGAAGGGCGTCCTGAAGTCCGGGATCTAGGAGCGCGGGCACATGGCGGCGGCGATCGAGATCAGCGAGAAGGCGGCGGAGCACATCAAGACGCTCGGCGCGCAGAAGGGCACGCCCGCGGGCGGGCTCCGGCTGGGCGTGAAGGGCGGCGGCTGCTCGGGCCTGTCGTACTTCATCGACTGGGCGAACGAGCCGGCCAGGTTCGACCAGGTCATCGAGCGCGACGGCGCGCGCGTGTTCGTGGACCCGAAGAGCGCGGTGTTCCTCGCCGGCACCGTGATCGACTGGCAGCAGACGCTCATGCAGACCGGGTTCGTGTTCCGGAACCCGAACGTGAAGAGCGCCTGCGGCTGCGGCGAGTCCTTCACGATCTAGCCGCCCCGGCTGGATCGCGTTCCCGCTTCGACCTGCGCCGCGGCGCGCGGGCAGGGCGGGAACGATCGCATCGGGGCCACGGAGGGCCGCGTGGCGCACTGCTGGAGCTGCAAGGCACAGGAGGAGCAGCAGACCCCCTTCTGTCCGAGCTGCCGGAAGATCCAGCCGGTCGGGCGCACCGAGGACTACTTCTCGCTGCTCGGCCTGCCGCGCCAGTTCGCGCTCGATCCCGCGGAGCTCGACCGCAACTTCCGCACGCTCTCCCGCTCGCTCCACCCCGATCGCTTCGCCAAGGCGGAGGCGCGCGAGCGCCGGCTCTCGCTGGAGCGGGCCACCCGGCTGAACGACGCGCACCGCTACCTGAAGGATTGGCGCCTCCGCGCCGCGTACCTGCTCAAGCTGGCCGGCACCGACGTGTTCGCCGAGGGCAAGACCTTCGCCGACCCGGCGTTCCTGGAGGAGCAGCTGGAGTGGCGCGAGGACATGGCGCTCGCCCAGGCGGACCGCGACGCGAGCGGCCTGCGCGAGATCGCGGCCCGCGCCCGCGGCCGCCTGCAGGCCCTCGAGACCGAGGTGGCGCGCTGCTTCGAGGACGACCACTGGTTCTCGGAGCTGGTGATCGACATCGCCCGCCTGCTCTCCCGCGCCCGCTACTACGACCACATCGTCGCGGACGCGGAGCGGGCCAGCGCGGCGGTCGCGTCCTAGCCGATCCGTAGTAGAAGGAAGCCCATGCCCCGCGCGATCGGGATCGACCTCGGCACGACCAACTCGCTCGTCGCCCACGTGGACGAGCGGAACCGCCCCCGCATCCTCCCGGTGGACGAGGGCAAGCCGCTGCTCGCGTCGGCGGTGTTCTACCCGCCCGACGGCGCCGTCGAGGTCGGCGGGGCCGCCAAGCGCCGCGCCCCCGAGCGGCCGGTGGACACGATCCTGTCGGTGAAGCGCTTCATGGGCCGCGGCCCGGGCGACATCCGGCCGGAGGACCGCGGCATCTACCAGTTCGACGAGGTCGGCGCGATGGTCCGGCTCCGCGTGGGCGGCGGCAAGCGCACCGTCACGCCGATCGAGGTCTCGGCGGAGATCCTGCGGGTGCTGCGGCGCGCGGCCGGCGAGGCGCTGGGCGGCGCGCCGGGCGGCTGCGTGATCACCGTGCCGGCGTACTTCGACGACGCGCAGCGGCAGGCCACCAAGGACGCGGGCCGGCTCGCCGGGCTCGACGTGCTGCGGCTGCTGAACGAGCCGACCGCGGCGGCGGTGGCGTACGGCCTCGACAAGCGCTCGCAGGGCGTGTTCGCGGTCTACGACCTGGGCGGCGGGACGTTCGACGTGTCCATCCTGCGCCTGGAGGAGGGCGTCTTCGAGGTGCTCTCCACCGTCGGCGACACGCACCTCGGGGGCGACGACTTCGATCGGCTCGTGGCGCGCGCGCTGCTCGAGGGCGGCCTCACCCCGCCCGACCCGGACCCGTCGCCGGCGGTGCTGCGCGGGGCCGTGGCGGCCGCGCAGCGGATCCGCGAGGCGCTCACCGACCGGGAGGCCGTCGAGGCCGAGGTGGAGCTGCCCGAGGGCCATCGGCTGCGGGCGCGCCTGACCCGCGCCGAGCTGGAGGCGCTCATCCAGCCGGTGGTGGAGCGCACCGCCGCGCCGTGCCGGGCGGCGCTGCGCGACGCCGGCGTCGAGAAGGTGGACGGGGTGGTGCTGGTGGGCGGGGCCACGCGCACGCCGCTGGTGCGCCGCCACGTGAAGGCGCTGTTCGGCCAGGAGCCGCTCACCGACCTCGACCCGGACACGGTGGTGGCGCTCGGCGCCGCGGTCCAGGCGGACGCGCTCGACCGGGGCGGCCGCGAGGACGTGCTGCTGCTCGACGTCATCCCGCTCTCGCTCGGCGTCGAGATGATGGGCGGGGTGGTCGAGAAGATCATCCTGCGCAACTCCACCATCCCGGCCTCGGCCACGCAGCAGTTCACCACCTACGCCGACGGCCAGACCGGCATGGTGATCCACGTGGTGCAGGGCGAGCGGGAGCTGGCCCGCGACTGCCGCTCGCTGGCCCGCTTCACGCTGAAGGGCATCCCGCCCATGCCGGCCGGCATCGCGCGGGTGGAGATCACCTACTCCGTGGACGCGGACGGCATCCTGCAGGTCTCGGCGCGCGAGCTCACGACCGGCATCGAGCAGCGCATCCAGGTGAAGCCCACCTACGGCCTCACCGAGGAAGAGGTCGAGCACATGCTGGTGGAGAGCATCGAGCACGCCGAGGAGGACGTGTCCGAGCGCTTCCTGCGCGAGTGGCGCGTGGAGGGCGACCGGATCCTCTCCTCGCTCGAGACGGCGTTCGCGATGGACGGCGAGCTGCTCCAGCCCGACGAGCGGGCCGCCGTCGAGGAGCGGATGCGCGGCCTGCGCACCGCCATGGAGGGCACCGACTACCTGGCGGTGAAGGCCTGGATCGAGTCGGTGGACGCGGCCTCCAAGGCGTTCGCGGAGCGGCGCATGGACAAGCACGTGGCGAAGGCCATGGCCGGCCACCGCGTGGACGAGTTCGGCGACGCCCCGCCCGCCACCGGCGCGAAGGGCGAGGACCAGGATCAGGGGCAGGAGGACGGCTGACGTGCCCAAGGTGACCTTCCTCCCGGACGGGAAGTCGGCCGAGGTGCCGGCGGGGACCTCGATCCTCGACGCGGCGGAGGCCGCCGACGTGGACCTGCCGCACAACTGCGGCGGGGTCGCGGCGTGCACCACCTGCCACGTCTGGATCGAGCAGGGGCTCGCGTCGCTCTCCGAGATCGGCGACCGCGAGGACGACAAGCTGAACGAGGCGGCCGGGCTCGCGCCCAGCTCGCGGCTCGGGTGCCAGGCCTGCGTCGGCGGCGAGGACGTGGTGGTCCGCATCCCCGGCAACCGCATCGCGTCGTGAGCCGCGGCCGCCGCGGCCGGCGCTGGAGGCGAACATGAAGTGGACGGACGTGCGGGACATCGCGATCGAGCTGGCGGACCGCCACCCCGGCGTGGCGCCGCTCTCGGTGCGCTTCACCGACCTGCACCGCTGGGTGCGCGAGCTCCCCGGCTTCGCCGACGATCCCGAGAAGTCGAGCGAGAAGGTGCTCGAGGCCATCCAGATGGCCTGGCTCGACGAGGTCGAGTAGGCCCCTACCGCGCCCAGGCCAGCACGGCGGGCGCGATGCGCGGCAGCGGGAGCACCTCGACGGCCCCGCCGCGGGCGATGGCCTCCTTCGGCATCCCGAACACGACCGAGGTGGACTCGTCCTGCGCGACGGTGTGCGCGCCGGCCCGCCGCAGCTCCAGCAGCCCGTCCGCGCCGTCGTCGCCCATGCCGGTGAGCAGGATGCCCAGGGTGCCCGGGCCCGCCACCCGCGCCGCGGCGTGGAACAGCACGTCCACGCTGGGCCGGTGCAGCGAGACCGGCGGCCCGTCGGACACCACCGCCACCAGCCCGCCGGCGCGCTTCACCGAGAGGTGACGGTTGCCGGGGGCCACCAGCGCGCGCCCGGGCAGCAGCCGGTCGCCGTCGGCGGCCTCCTTCACCTCGATGCGGCACAGCTTGTCGAGCCGCTTCGCGAACTGCGCCGTGAACACCTCCGGCATGTGCTGCACCACCGCGATGGCGGGCGCGTCGGCCGGCATCGCCTCGAGCAGCACGCGGAGCGCCTCGGTGCCGCCGGTGGAGGCGCCCACCACCACCAGCTCGGCGCGCCCGGGCCGCGGCGCGAGGCGGGGCGCGGGACGCGGCTGGGCGCCGGCCGGCGGCCGGGGCAGCGGCCGCAGCGCCCGGACCCGGGCCCGCAGCCGGGCCTGCGTGGCGGCGCGGACCACCTCCACGATCCGGCGCGCGGAGTCCTCCAGGAAGCCCTTCACCCCGAGGCGCGGCTTCTCGATGACGTCCACCGCGCCGTGCTCCAGCGCGTGCAGCGCCACCTCGCTCCCCGGCCCCGCCAGGCCCGAGCACACCACCACCGGCACCGGGTCCTGGGCCATGACGCGGTCCAGGAAGGTGAGCCCGTCCATGCGCGGCATCTCGATGTCGAGGACGATCGCGTCGGGGCGGGCGCGGCGCATCTTGTCCATCGCCACCAGCGGGTCGATGGCGGTCTCGACCTCCAGCCCGGCGCGCCCCAGGATCTGGGAGAGCGCCATCCGGACCACCGCCGAGTCGTCCACCACCAGGATGCGCGGGGCCACGGGCAGGACCTCAGGCCGGGCGCGCCGGCGGCGGGTCGGCGAGCTGGTAGACGGTGGGCACGACCGCGCGCGCCCGGGTGGAGAGGCCGCCCAGGCTCTCGGCGTGGCCGAGGAACAGGTGGCCGCCCGGCACCAGCCGGTCGATGAGCCGGTTCACCACCTTGGCCTTCGTGTCGCGGTCGAAGTAGATGAGGACGTTCCGGCAGAACACGAGGTCGAAGTGGCCGATGGCCGGGTACGGCTCCTGGCTCAGGTTCAGGCGCGCGAAGCGGATCAGGCGCCGGAGCTCCGGCCCGGCCTTCATGAGGCCCTCCTGGCTGCCGAAGCCCCGCAGCATGTACGCCTTCAGGTACGGCATCGGGATCTCCTTCGCCTTCTCCACCGGCCACAGCGCGTCCTCGGCGCGCGCCAGCACCTTGGTGGACAGGTCGGTGGCGAGGATCTCCACCTCCCAGCCCGGCAGCCCGGCCAGCAGCGACATGGCGAGCGAGTAGGGCTCCTCGCCGGTCGAGCAGGCCGCGCTCCACACCCGCGCCCGGCGCGGCCGCCGGCCCGCGTCCGCCTCGGCCACCCAGGCCGGGAAGATCCGCTCGGCCAGCAGCTCGAAGTGGCGCGGCTCGCGGAAGAAGTGCGTCTCGTTGGTGCAGATCGCGTCGAGCATCCGCACCCGCTCGGCGCCGTCCTCCACCACGCGGTCGAAGTACTCGCCGTAGCCGTGCATCCCCAGCTCGCGCAGGCGGCGCGCCAGCCGGCCCACCAGCAGCGCCTTCTTCACCGGCGCGAGCCAGATCCCCGCCTCGCGGTTGATGAGCGCCTGGAAGCGCAGGAAGTCGCGGTCGCTCACCGTCGCGAGCGGGCGCGGCTCGACCGGCGCGGCGCGGCGGGGCGCGCCCTCCTCGGCGGCGGGGCTCACGGGGCGGGCGGCGCCTCGGGGGCGGCCGGCTCGGGCGCGGCGGCGGCGGCCTCGCCGGCGTCCTCGGCGGCGGGCGCCTCGGCCTCGGGCAGGCCGTCGCGCACCGCCTCGGCGAACTCCTTCTCGTCGGCGGAGATCACCCGGTCGATGTCGAGCAGCAGCACGAAGCGCTTCCCGACCTTGCCCATGCCGAGCAGGAAGTCCACGCGGACCTGCGTGCCGAAGGACGGGGGCGGCTCGACGTCGTCGAACCCGAGCTCGATGACCTCGCGGACCGCGTCCGCCATCACGCCCACCACCGTGGGCTGCCCGTCGAGCAGCGCCTCGACGATGAGGATGCAGGTGAGGCGGGTGACCTCGGTCTCGGCCAGGCCGAACTTCACGCCCAGGTCCACCACCGGCACCACCGCGCCGCGCAGGTTGATGACGCCGCGGACGGAGCGCGGCGTGGACGGCACGCGCGTGATCGTCTCGTACTGCAGGATCTCCTTCACCTTGAGGATGCCGACGCCGTACTCGGCGCCCCCCAGCGAGAAGGACAGGTACTGTGCGCGCTGCGCGCTCTCGGTGCTCTCGGCCATGGTTCCTCCCTCCGGTTCGCGATGCCTCAGGCGGCCGCCTGCGCCGCCGCCCGCCGGAGCGTCTCGCGCAGGATGCCCGCCACGTCCAGGATCAGGGCCACCCGGCCGTTGCCCAGGATCGACGATCCCGAGACGCCGGCCACGGTGCCCACCAGCCCGCCCAGCGGCTTGATCACCGTCGAGCTCTCGCCGTGCAGCACGTCCACCGCCACGCCCGCGACCTGGGCGCCGTGCTGCACCACCACCACGTTCTCGCGCTGCGGCGGGGCGCCGGCCACCTTGAAGTGGTCGCGCAGCCGCAGGTACGGGAGCGGCTTGCCGCGCACGTTGATGACGCCCCAGGGCGCGCCGGCCCGCGTCTCCTCCGGCGGCAGCTCCAGGCACTCGGAGACCGCGTCGAGCGGGAGGATGTACGTCTCGCCGCCCACGCCCACCTTGAAGCCCTGGATGATGGCGAGGGTGAGCGGGACGCGCAGGGTGATGGCGGTGCCGCGCCCCGGCTCGCTCTCCACCGAGACCGACCCGCGCAGCGCCTCGATGTTGCGCCGGACCACGTCCATGCCCACCCCGCGGCCGGACAGCTCGGTGACCGCGTCGGCGGTGGACAGGCCCGGCTCGAAGATCAGGCCGGCGGCGTCCTCCGGGCCGATGCGGGCGGGATCGGTGGCGAGCCCGCGCGCCACCGCCTGCTGCGCGATGCGCCGCACGTCCAGCCCGCGCCCGTCGTCCAGCACCTGCACCACCATGCTGCCCGCGTCGTGGAACGCGCGCAGCGTGAGCGTGCCCACCGGCGGCTTGCCCGCGGCGCGCCGCTCGTCCGGCAGCTCGATGCCGTGGTCGAGCGCGTTGCGGACCATGTGCAGCAGCGGGTCGCGGATGTGCTCGATGACGGCGGTGTCCACCTCGACGTCCTCGCCCTCCATCACCAGCCGGGCCTGCTTCCCCAGGCCGGCGGCGAGGTCGCGCAGCGTCCGCACGTGCTGGTGGAACGTCGGCCCGATGGGCACCATGCGGGCCTTCATGATCAGCTCCTGCAGGTCGAGGTAGAGCCGGTCCGCCTCGCGGTGCGCGTCGAGCGCGTCCTCCGGCGACACGCCGCCGCGCCGCTCCAGCATCTCGCCCAGGCGCCCGCGCGCGATCGCGATCTCGCCGGAGAGGTTGAGCATGCGGTCGAGCTTGCCCACGTCCACGCGCAGCGTGCGCGCCGCCGACGCGTGCGGCGCGTGCGGCTCGTGCGCGTCTGGCGCCTCGCCGCCGCCCGCGGGCGCGGCGCGCTCGGCCACCGCCGCCCGGGCGGCCTCGGCCAGCCGGGCGCGGAACGCCAGCACCGCCTCCGACGCGGCGCCGCCGGCCGCGGCCTCGGCCACCGCCCGGCGGAGCACGTCCACCGACTGGAGCAGCAGCGTCACCAGCGTGTCGGTGACCGCCAGCGTCTTCTGCCGGAGGCGCTCCAGCACGTCCTCGAGGTCGTGCGCCACGTCGCGGGCGCCGTCGAAGGAGACCAGCGAGGCGGCGCCCTTCAGCGTGTGCACGTCGCGGAACAGCGCGTTCAGGAGCTCGTCGTCCTCCGGCGTGCGCTCCAGGGCGAGGAGCTGCTGCTCCATGTGCGCGAAGGTCTCGTCCGCCTCCGCCAGGAACGTGGCGAGCAGCGCCTCGCGATCGATCTCGAGCTCGTCCATCACCGCTCCCCTAGAGCTGCCGCACCCAGGCGGCGCCGTCGTCCACGTGGAAGATGAGCTTGCGGCCCCGCGCGCCGCCGACGTCGCGGTCGAGCACCGGGATGCGGGCCTCGTCGAGGAGGCGCAGCGCGAGCTGTACGTTCTCGTCGCCGAGGTTGCGCGCGCCGCGGAACGCGCCGATGACGCTGGCGCCGCCGAAGACCTTCGCGACCAGGCTCGCGCGGCGCGCCCCGGCCCGCACCACCGCCTCGACCAGCTGCGGGACCGCCACCGTGCCGAAGCGCGCCGACTGCTCGCGCTCGACGTGCAGCGGCAGGAGGAAGTGGTTCATCCCGCCCACCCGCGCCACCGGATCGTGCAGGCACACCGCCACGCAGGAGCCCAGCACCGTGACGATGGCGGTCGGCTCGGCCGCCACGGCGATCTGGCCGGCGTGCAGGTACAGCTGGGCGCGGCCGCCGCCGCCCGGGGTCTCCCCGGCCGCCGGGGCCGCTCGATCCGGCGCTGCGCCGGTGGTGCGGGTCACGGTCAGCTCGCCGCGCCTGCGCGCTCGGCCTGCGCGCGGAGGTGGAGCGCCAGGCCCGCGTGCGCCGAGAGCAGGTCGAAGACCGCCTGGTCCGACTCGCCCAGGCCCGGCTTGTGGCCGAGCAGGCGGAAGATCGCGAGCACCGCGGTGACGCGGTCGCCGACGCGGAGCGGGATGCAGGCGGTGAGGTCGCGGTCCGCCTCGTCGGGCGAGCCGTCGCGGCCCGCCACGTAGAGGCGGCCGGTCCGGGCGGTGCGGCCGATGGCGCCCTGGCCGAGCGCGATGTCGCGGAGCGGGCCGGGGGCCACGCCGAACGCGTGCGCCAGCACCAGCCGGTCGCCGCGCACCTCGAGCAGCGCCAGCTCCTCGGTGCCCACCACGTTGATGACGATCTCCTGCAGCGCGGTGAGCACCTCGGCGCGCGTGGGGGCGCCGTGCAGCCGCTCCAGCGCGACGAAGAGCTGCGCCAGCTCGGAGTGGCGCTCCTCCACCGCCACGTAGTCGTCGGACACGCGCTGGTGCTCGGCCTCGATCTCGGCCAGCCGGTCGCGCAGCCGCGCCCGCTCGGCGGTGGCGTGCTCGACCGCCTCGCGCGCCAGGGCCAGCTCGGCCGCGAGCCGCTTCTTCTCGAGGTCCACCGCCGCCGGCGGCGACGGCTCGGCCGCGGCCGGGGCGGGCGGCGGCGTGGCGGCGGAGAGGCGCGACTCGGAGAGCCGCTCCTTCTCGGTCCGCAGCGAGCTGATGAGCTCGCGCAGCTTCTCGTTCACCTGCTGGAGGTCGCGGCCGGTGCCGCCCGGCTTGCCACGGAGATCGCTCATGCGCGTCGCGCTCCGGCTACTGGCCCAGGCAGCTGCGCACCTTGGCGAGCAGCTCGAGGCCGTTGATGGGCTTGGTGACGTAGTCGGTGCAGCCGCTCGCGTAGCCGGTCTCGACGCTGGCCAGCTCGCCGCGGGTGGTCACCATGATCACCGGGATGGCCGCCGTCTCCTCGTGCTCGCGGAGCTTGCGGCACGCCTCGAAGCCGTCCATCCGCGGCATGACCACGTCCATCAGGATGAGGTCCGGCTTCTCCTCCCGCGCCTTCTCGACCCCCTCCTGGCCGTCGCGCGCCGTGACCACGTCGTACGCGCTCTTCGCGAGGATCATGCGTTCCATCAGCAGCACGGTGCTCGAGTCGTCCACGAGCAGGATCTTCTTCCGCTCCATCTCGCCTCCAGGGTCGGCCCCGCACTCCGTGCAAGCCGGGCACCACGCGGCGTCCCCGCACCGCGGGACGGTGTGGGCGCGGCGGGGGAGCGCGCACACACCCGGAGGCCGATCGGATTCCCGTGGAACGGCGGCCGGATGGGGCTGCGCCGTGCCGCACGTCCGGTCGCGCGCCGGGCGCCCGCGGGGTGCGGGGCCGACGCGTACCGGGAGTCATTGCACCGGGAGCGCGTGCGGGGCCGGGTCGCGGTAG
>NZ_BAZG01000109.1 GCF_000964525.1 Anaeromyxobacter sp. PSR-1 | reverse complement strand
GCCGGTGCTGCCTCGACGCGGTGGGGCGGCACCTCGCGTTCGTGGCGCGGGCGTTCCCCGCCGCGCCGGAGGACGGCGCCGGGCCGGGGGCGCTGCTCGAGGCGGCCCGCGCGAACGCGCTCGAGGCGCTCGGGGGCGAGGCGCGGCGCGGGCTGGAGGCGGCGGCGGCGCGGCTGCCGGAGGTGGTGCGGGCGGCGCGGCCGGTCGCGGTGGACGGGACCGCCGACGCCTGGGACTGGCTGGTGTGCCGCGACGGCGCGCTGGTGAAGGCGGACGCGCTCGACCACCACGCGGACCACGGCCTGGCCGGCTGCCAGGACGCGCTCTGGGACGTCGCCGGCGCCGAGCTCGCGCTCGGCCTCGCGCCGTCCGAGGGCCAGGCGCTGGCGGAGCGGGTGCGGGCCGCTGCGCCGGGCGCGCCGCCGGGGCTGCTGCCGTTCTACCGGGTGTGCCGCGCGGCGCTGGAGCTGGCGCGCTGGTCGCTCGCCGCGGACGACGGCGCGCTCGACGCGGAGGAGCGGGTGCGGCGGAACGGCGCGCGCGCCGGCGCCGAGGCCGCGCTCCGGCGCGCGCTCGCCGGCGCCTGATCGCGCGCGCGGAGCCGGCCTGTTCAGCGCGCCGACAGGGCGCTGTCCATCCCCCGACGCGTCGGGCGGCTCTGGCGCCGGAGATCGCGGCATTCCGCGCGGATCCGGCTCGGCGCGACGGATGCAATGCGGGAGGACGCGCCGGCGCGGCCCGCCCACGGAGGGCCCGGCCCGGCCAGCGTCTCTCAAGGAAGGAAGATCACCATGAAGAAGCTGCTCATCGTCGTCGCCGCCCTCGTCGGCATCGCAGGCACCGCGCAGGCGCAGGAGCCCACGCGCCGGTTCGAGATCTCGCCGTACGCCGGCGCCTACCTGGGCCTGGGCGACCAGCGCGACACGCTCAAGGACGCGTTCCTGCTCGGCCTCAAGCTCAAGTACGACGTCCACCCGTACGTCGCCGTGGTCGGCTCGTTCGCGTGGTCGCCCACCGAGGCGAAGCAGTACGGCGACGCCAAGCTCGACCTGTTCCAGTACGACGTCGGCCTGCAGGGCCAGTACCCCATCGCGATCACGGCCGACTGGACGCTGAAGCCGTTCGTCGGCGTCGGCCTCGGCGCCCGCACCTACGAGTTCCGCGATCTGAACGTGGACTCCGAGACCGACTTCGTCTGGTACAGCGAGCTCGGTGCGAACGTGGAGCGCGGCCCGATCGTCGTCGGCGTCACCGCCCGCGACACCATGAGCGCGTACGACGGCCTCGCCGGCGAGCGCGACTCGACCACCCGGATCGACCTCCAGCTGGCCGGTCACGTCGGCGTGCGCTTCTAGCCACGGCTCAGGCGGCGGCGCATTCCCCCCCGCGCCGCAGCCCGGCGCCCGCGCGTTCCAGGGAGCGCGCGGGCGCCGTCTTTTCTCCCTGGCCCCTGGGGCTCACGGGGCGTCGAGCTCGCGCCCGCCGGGCGCGGCCGCGGCGGCGGGGAGGGTGACGCGGAAGCGCGTGCCCCAGCCGACGCGCGACCGGACCCGGATCTCCCCGCCGTGCGCCTCCACGATCCCCTTCGCGATGGCGAGCCCGATCCCGAGCGCGCCGCCCTCGCGGCGCGGGGCGCGGTCGTCGCGGACCTGGTACAGGCGCTCGAAGATGAGCGCCTGGTGCTCCTCCGGGATGCCGGGCCCGCGGTCGGTGACCGAGACGGCCACCCGATCCCCGACCGCCGCGGCCGCGAGGTGGATGGCCGAGCCCTCCGGCGCGTAGCGCTCGGCGTTCCCGAGCAGGTTGACGAGCACCTGCAGCACGCGCTCGCGCTGGCCCAGCGCGGCGGGCGTCCCCCGCGCCACCCGCGCCCGGACCCGCAGCCCGCGCTCTGCGAAGCGCGGCGCGAGCGCCACCACCGCCTGCGTGATCACGTCCACGAGCGGGAAGGGCGCGAACGGCTCGGCCGGCCGCGCCAGCTCGTGGCGGGACAGCTCCAGCAGCTCCTCGATGAAGGCGCGCAGCCGCCGGCCGCTGCTCGCCACCACCTGCAGCGCCGTCCGCTGGCGCGGCGCGAGCGGGCCCAGCTTGTCGGCCAGCAGCAGGTCGGCGTACCCGAGCACGGTGACGAGCGGCGTGCGCAGCTCGTGCGAGACGTTGGCGAGGAAGTTGTCCTTCCGCCGGTCCGCCGCCTCCAGCGCCGCGACCGCCCGGCGCAGCTCGGCGGTGCGGCGCTCCACCTCGCTCTCCAGCCGGGCGCGCTCGTCGCGGAGCGCGCCCACCAGGCGCGCCTTGTCGAGCGCGATGGAGGCCTGGAGCGCGAACGCGTCGATGGCCTCGGGGTCGCTGCGCCGGACCCGCGGCGCCGCCACCACCAGCGCCGCCGCGGCGCGCCCCTCGCGCAGGAGCGGCGCCAGGATCACCCGCCGGATGGCGACGAGCCGCGCCAGCCGCCGGACGTGGAGCGGCGTCGCGGCGCCGAGCAGCCCGGCGGCGGCGCGGCGCGGGCGGTCGGTGTGCACGGTCCGGCGCTCCGCCAGGCAGCGTCGGAGCAGCGGCGCCTCCATCGGATCCACCCGGACCTCCGCGAGCGGCGTCCCGAGCGCGTGGTCCAGCGCGCGCCGGAGCGGCAGCGGGAAGGACAGGAACCGCCACGCGAGCGCGGGCGGGCCGTCCGGCGCGGGCGCGAGCACGCCGCAGTGGAAGCCGAGCCGCGCGAGCTCGCGCGCCAGCACGCCGTACACCGCCTCCTCGTCGGTCTCGACGCTGAGGTGCGCGCCGGCGAGGTGCAGCGCCGCGAGCAGCTCGCGCGCCTCCCGCTGCTCGGCCAGCGCGCGCCGCTCCCGGCTCACGTCGCGGGCGATGAGGTGGAGCACCGGGCGCCCGTCCAGCTCGATGCGCGCGCTGGTGAGCGCCACCGGCACCGGCTCGCCGCGGCGGCGCCGCAGCCGGGCGTCGTCCACCGAGGCCGTGGCGGCCGCCGACAGCGTCTCCAGCAGCGCGCCCGCGTCGAGCGCCGGGTGCTCGAGGAGCCGCCCGAGCGTGAGGCGGCGCAGCTCCTGGCGGCCCCAGCCGGTGAGCTGGGACAGCCGCTGGTTCGCCTCCAGCAGCCGCCCGGTCTCCGCGTCGAGGACCAGGATCGGCTCGCCCGCGGCCTCCTGGTAGACGCGGTACGCGGCGCGCCGCCCGGCCGCCTCGCGGCGGTAGCTCTCGCCCGCCAGCCGGCCCGCCGCCAGCCGCGCCACCGCGTCGAGCGCGCGCAGCTCGCGCGCGTCGAGCCGGCCGGCCGCGACCAGGCGCAGGAGGACCGCCTCGCCGGGCCCGGCCTGGAGGCGGAAGAACACCGACGTCGAGGCCGGCGGCTGGCCGTGGTCCGGCCAAAGCGCGCGCGCCAGCGCCGCCTCGCAGGGCGCGGTCAGCCGGAATGCCCGGGGCGCGGCGAGGAGCGGCGCCGCCGCCAGGTGCCCCGGCGCGGCGGCGAGGAGGGCGGCGATCCGACCCCGAAGGGTTCGGGAGGAGAGGGCAGGTCCCTCGACCGCCAGCGTGACCGCCTCGGCGTCCTTCCCAGCCGCGACGGCCACGAGCTGGGCCAGCGGAACCCCGGCGGCCCGAGCCGCGTCCCGCGCGATCTCCCGGTGGATCCTGAGCATGAAAGCGGCGCGCACCCCGGTTGGGATCTCGCGCTCGGCGCCGGATCGTCACACGCTCGAACGTTCGCTGACAAGCCCGGCATGGTCGCGCCGCGACGGCGCAGGACCGCCGGACCACACCCGAGCGACGGAGGGAGCATGGGCAGCGGGATCGAGCGGCTGGCGGTGGTGGGCGCGGGGCAGATGGGCTCGGGCATCGCGCAGGTGGCGGCCCAGGCCGGGCTCTCGGTGCAGGTGGCGGACGCCACGCCCGAGCTGGCCCGGCGCGCGGTGGAGCGGCTCGGCGCGGCGCTGGCGAAGCTGGTGGAGAAGGGGAAGCTCCAGGCGGCCGAGCGCGAGGCGGTGCTGGGCCGGATCCGCGCGGTGGACCGGATCGAGGACTGCGCCGGCGCCGACCTCGCCATCGAGGCGGTGGTGGAGCAGGAGGCGGTGAAGGCCGACCTCTTCCGCCGGCTCGACGCGGTGCTGGCGCCGGGGGCCATCCTCGCGTCCAACACCAGCTCGATCTCGATCACCAAGCTCGCCGCCGGGACGCGCCGCCCGGATCGGTTCGTGGGGATGCACTTCATGAACCCGCCGCCGGTCATGCAGCTCATCGAGGTCATCCGCGGCCTGCAGACCTCGGACGAGACCTACCAGGCGGTGATGGCGCTCGCGAAGCGCTTCGGGAAGACCACCGTCACGTCCAAGGACTCGCCCGGCTTCATCGTGAACCGGATCCTGATCCCGCTCCTCAACGAGGCCTGCTTCGCGCTGCAGGAGGGGCTCGCCTCGCCGGAGGACATCGACACCGCGGTGAAGCTCGGCCTGAACCACCCCATGGGCCCGCTCACCCTGGCCGACTTCATCGGCCTCGACACCTGCCTGTTCATCGCCGAGGTGCTCCACCGCGAACTGGGCGACGACAAGTACCGGCCCGCGCCGCTGCTGCGGAACTACGTGGCGGCGGGCTGGAACGGCCGCAAGAGCGGGCGCGGCTTCTACACCTACGGCTAGCGCGAGGACGCCATGGCCTACGAGAACGTGCTCTGGGAGGTGGCCGACGGGATCGGCACCCTCACCGTGAACCGCCCGAAGCAGCTCAACGCGCTCGACCAGCGCACGCTGCAGGAGCTGGGCGCGGCGCTGGACGAGGCCGCCCGGGATCCGGCGGTGCGCGCGGTGGTGGTGACCGGCGCCGGCGAGAAGGCGTTCGTGGCCGGCGCCGACATCGCCGCCATGGCGGTGATGGGGCCGTCGGAGGCGCGCGAGTTCGCGGCGCTCGGCCACCGGGTGTTCGCGCAGCTCGAGGCGCTGCCGGTGGTGACGATCGCGGCGGTGAACGGGTTCGCGCTGGGCGGCGGCTGCGAGCTGACGCTGGCGTGCGACCTCGTCTACGCGAGCGAGCGGGCGAAGTTCGGCCAGCCCGAGGTGAACCTCGGGCTCATCCCGGGGTTCGGCGGCACCCAGCGGCTCACGCGGCGGGTGGGGCTGATGCGCGCGAAGGAGCTCGTGCTCACCGGCGAGAGCGTGGACGCCGCCGCCGCCAGGGCCATCGGCCTGGCGCTCGACGTCGTGGCGCCGGCTGCGCTGCTCGAGCACGCGCGGGCCAGGGCGCGCGCGGTGGCCTCGCGCGGCCCCGCGGCCGTGGCCCAGGCGAAGAAGGTGATGCAGCAGGGCGCCGACCTGGCGCTCTCCGAGGCGAACGCGCTCGAGCGGCAGGGGTTCGCGGCGCTGTTCGGCGGCGAGGACGCGAAGGAGGGAATGCGCGCGTTCCTGGAGAAGCGGCCGGCGCAGTGGAGCGGGCGTTGACCGACCGTTGACGCGGGGCGCCGTGGCCTGAGACGCTGCGCGCCGAGGCTGCACCTTCCAGAAAGGACGTTCCATGGACATCCAGCTCACCGAGGAGCAGCGCCAGGTCCGTGATCTCTGTCGGGAGTTCGCCGATCGCGAGCTCAGGCCCAACGCGCGGCGCTGGGACCGCGACCACGAGTTCCCCGCCGCCGCCGTGAAGCAGCTCGGCGAGATGGGGCTCATGGGCGTGGCCGTGCCGGCGGAGTGGGGCGGGGCCGGGATGGACAACGTGTCCTACGCGCTGGCGATGGAGGAGATCTCCCGCGGCTGCGCCGGCACCGGCGTCATCATGAGCGTGTCGAACTCGCTCTACTGCGACCCGGTGCTGAAGTACGGCACCGACGCGCAGCGGAAGGAGTTCCTGGAGCCGTTCGCGCGCGGCGAGAAGCTCGGCTGCTTCGCGCTCACCGAGCCCATGAGCGGCTCGGACGCGGCCGAGATGCGCACCGTGGCGGTCCGGCGCGGCGACGAGTACGTGCTCGACGGGACCAAGAACTTCATCACCAACGGGCCGCAGGCGGACGTGGCGCTCGTGTTCGCCATGACCGACAAGGCGAAGCGGCACAAGGGCATCAGCGCGTTCCTGGTGCCGACCGACGCGCGCGGGTTCAGCCGCGGCAAGCCGGACGAGAAGGTGGGCATCCGCGCCTCCGGCTCCTGCTCGCTGTTCTTCGAGGGCTGCGCCATCCCGGCGCGCTACCGGCTCGGCGAGGAGGGCGACGGCTTCAAGATCGCCATGGGCACGCTCGACGGCGGCCGGATCGGCATCGCCGGCCAGGCGCTCGGTATCGCGGTGGCGGCGTTCGAGGAGGCGGTCGCCTACGCGAAGGAGCGCAAGGCGTTCGGCCAGCCCATCACCCAGTTCCAGGCCATCCAGTTCATGCTCGCCGACATGGCCACCGAGATCGACGCTGCCCGGCTGCTCGTGCTCCGCGCCGCCGCCGCCAAGGACCGCGGCGTGCGCCACAGCGCCGAGAGCGCCATGGCGAAGCTCTTCGCCTCCGAGATGAGCGAGCGCGTCACCTCCAAGGCGATCCAGATCCACGGCGGCTATGGGTACGTGAAGGAGTTCGACGTGGAGCGCCACTGGCGCGACAGCCGCATCACCGAGATCTACGAGGGCACCAGCGAGATCCAGCGGCTCGTGATCTCCGCCTCGGTGCTGAAGGGCTAGCCGCCCGCACCCCGACCGAGCGCTCCGCCGGCAGCCCGCCCGCCGCGGGCGCGCCGGGCGGAGCCACATCCGGACCCTGCATGGACTTCGAGCTCGACGACACCCAGCGTGCGATCCAGGACACGGCGCGCGCGTTCGCCCGCGAGCGGGTCGCGCCGGCCGCGGCCGAGAACGACCGGCTGCGGCGCTTCCCGGCGGACCTGATCCGCGGGCTGGGCGAGCTGGGGCTGCTCGCGGTGAACGTCCCCGCCGCCTACGGCGGCTCGGAGGCCGGCGCGGTGGCGTACGCGCTCGCGATCATGGAGATCGCCGCGGCCGACTGCGCCACCGCCGTGACCATGGCGGTCACGAACATGGTGGGCGAGCTCGTCGCGCGCTTCGGCACCGAGGAGCAGAAGCGGCGGCACCTGCCGCGGCTCGCCGCCGCCGAGGTGCTGGCCGGCGCGTTCGCGCTCTCCGAGCCGCAGGCCGGCAGCGACGCGGCGGCCATGCGCACGCGGGCGGTCCGCCGCGGGGATCGCTGGGTGATCGACGGCGCCAAGCAGTGGATCACGAGCGGCGACGTGGCCGGGGTCCTGGTGGTCTGGGCGCGCACCGGGCCGGCGGACGGCGGCGGGGGCGGGGTGACGGCGTTCCTGGTCGAGCAGGGCACCCCCGGGCTGCAGGTGGGCCGGCACGAGGACAAGCTCGGGATCCGGGCCAGCTCCACCGTGGCGCTCTCGTTCGACGGGTGCGAGGTCCCGGACTCGGCGCGGCTCGGCGAGGTGGGCCAGGGGCTGCGGGTGGCGTTCGCGGCCCTGGACGGCGGGCGCATCGGCATCGCCTCGCAGGCGACCGGCACCATCCGCGCCGCGCTCGACGCGAGCGTGCGCTACGCGCGCGACCGGCAGGCGTTCGGGGTCCCCATCGCCGAGCACCAGGCGGTCGCGTTCATGCTCGCGGACATGGCGGTGGAGCACGACACGGCGCGGCTGCTGGCGCTCCGCGCGGCGGCGCTCAAGGAGGCCGGGCGGCCGTTCACGCGCGAGGCGTCGATGGCGAAGCTGTGGGCCTCGGAGGCCGCGCAGCGCGCGGTGGGCCGCGCGGTGCAGATCCACGGCGGGGTCGGCTACACCGAGGACTTCCCGGTGGCGCGCTACTTCCGCGACGCGCGGGTGCAGACGATCTACGAGGGCACGAGCGAGATCCAGCGGCTGGTGATCGCGCGCGAGCTCCTGAAGGACGGGGCGTCGCGCGGCTAGCTCGCCGCGCCGCCGGGCGGGCGATCAGGCGGTGCGCGCGGCGCCGTCGTCGTCGGTCTGGATGAGGTGCCCGGTCCGCTCGCGCTTCACCCGCAGGTACTCCACGTTGAACGGGTTGGCCGGGGAGGGCAGCTGGATCCGGCCGCGCACCGGGACGCCGGCCTCGGCCAGCCCGGAGAGCTTCTGCGGGTTGTTGGTGATGAGCTCCACCGAGCGGACGCCCAGCAGCCGGAGCATCTCGGCGGCGACGTCGTACCGGCGCAGGTCGTCGGGGAACCCGAGCAGCCGGTTCGCCTCGTAGGTGTCGTGCCCCTGGGCCTGGAGGGCGTAGGCGCGGATCTTGTTGCCGAGCCCGATGCCGCGGCCTTCCTGGCGCAGGTACAGGAGCGCGCCGCGGCCGCGCGCCGCGATGAGGTCGAGCGCGCGGTCGAGCTGGGCGCGGCAGTCGCACTTCAGCGAGCCGAGCACCTCGCTCGTGAGGCACTCCGAGTGGACGCGCACCGCGACCGCCTCGCCGGCCACGTCGCCCATCACCATCGCGACGTGCTCGACGCCGCTGCGGCGCTCGCGGAACACCACCGCGCGGAACAGGCCCCGCGCCGTGGGCAGCGGGGCGTCCGCGTACAGCTCGACGGTCGTGGAAGTCGCCTCGTGGGCCCCGCGCGCCTTGCGGCCGGCGACCGCCACCAGGTTGCTCATCTCGGATGCTCCTCAGGGTCGCGCCGAAACGGTGCGCCAGCGGGGGTGCACTTAATGGCCGGCGGCGACCCCGGTCAAGGCGAACGCGCTCCCGAAATCGGGGTGCGGCAGGTGCGCGGGTGAGCGCATTGACATCGTCGATTCGCGCGGTTAGGTGACTCGCGCCATGAGTGCCGACCTCTCGTCAGGGGACCTCGCCCGAGCGACGGGGAACACCGTCCGGACCATCCGCTTCTACGAGGAAGAGGGCCTGCTGCGCCCGGCGGAGATCAGCGACGGGGGGCACCGGCGGTACACCGAGGACGAGCTGGAGCGGCTGCGGCTCATCACCGACCTGAGGGAGCTGGGCCTGGCGCTGGGCGAGATCCGCACGCTGCTGGAGCTGCGCAGCGGCTGCGTCACCGCGGCCGAGTTCGCCATCCGGTTCCAGCAGGTGCTCGCCGGCCACCTGGAGCAGGCGCAGCGCCGGCTCGAGCGGATGCGGCGGGTGAAGAAGGAGCTGCTCGACGCGCTGGCGAGCATCCAGGAGCGGCTGTCGTCGGAGGGCGCCGAGCAGTGCCCGTGCGCCGTGGCCGAGGCCGCGCGGGCGCCGCGCATCGTGAAGGTCCTCGCGCGGCAGGAGGGGTGCTGCAAGCACCCCGAGCACCACCACGCGCACGACGCCGCCGCGGACGGGACCGCGCGGCCGCTCGGCGCCGGGGACGCCCGCGACGCCCGCGACGCCCATGTCCCGCTGCCCGGGCTGGCCGTCGCGGCGCACCCTCAGCACGACGATCCCGCCGCCGATCCGCTGCTCCGTCCCGCCGCCAAGCGCGGCGCCGATCTCTGACGGCTCCGCGCTCCGGTCCCGTTCGATGCCCGGCGCTTCCGCGCCGGGCAGGGGCGCGATGATCCTCATGGCTTCCAAGCTCCACGGCGTCGCGCCCACCGGGTGTGAGGCGACGCCGCGGCCGCCGACCCGGTCCCGCGTCTAGTTACCATAATCCATATTATCGGACGTCCGGCGGGGATCGCGGGATTCGCTGGATCCGCTGGGCTGCAGGCGCTTCGCTGATGCTGCGGGTTCCTGGCCAGGATATCGGGCAAGTCCGCAATCCCGATCGACTTCGTACTTCGCGGGCACGCTCGATGCGGCGACCTGGGGCGCAGAGTTGGCGCGCGGCGACGGTCGTGGCCGGATCTTCGTCGTCGAGCCCACGGGGCCCTTCGAGGACGATCCGAACCTGACCAACAAGAAGTTCCCCGGGAATCCCACACGCTCGTATCGGTCGAGAGCCCCCCTCCGCATCGTTGGTGAGCTCGCGACCTGGCGCGGGCACTCACCCGAGCAGATCGAGGCGATGAAGGACGGTCTCGTGGCGCTGAACCGGGGCGGCGCCGCGATCATCGACGATTGAGCCGCACCCGTCCGCCGGCCGTCCCGATCGGCTCAGTCTCGGCCGTCCTGCGGGGATCGGACTCGCGCGGACTCCGGCGTGTTTCCTTGTGGCCGTGTGGCGCCCTGGTCGCCGGACGAAGATGCGATCGTCTTCGGCTGCCCATTCGATCTCCAGCCTGGGCCGATCCCCAGCCAGCGCCGGACGTCCGCCGGGGGACGGTCGCTTCGCGCGGTTGCAACCCCGCGCCCGCCGCCTCACCTTCGAGCCGACCCCGACCGGAGGACGACCGCCATGGCGAAGCTCTCGAGGACCTCGTGGATCCCGCCGCTCGAGCGGCCGCGCCGGCAGCTGGCGCTCGCCCGCATCGGCACCGCGCTCGCGGCCACCAGCGTCGGCGCGCTGGCGCTCGGCGCTGTCGCGGTCGGCGCGCTGGTGATCCGGCGGCTCGCGGTGAAGCGCGCGCGGATCCACCGGCTGGAGATCGACGAGCTGATCGTGAACGGCCGGCCCTTCCAGCCGCAGGCCTGAGCGCCGCGTCCGCGGCACCTTCAGTCCACCGACGCCGACGCGGCCGGCTCGATCCGCACCGGCCCGGGCTGCCCGTCCGAGCCCCAGGGACCGTCGGGCCCGGCCGCGCCGTTCGGGCCGCGGGGGCCGTCGGACCCGCCGGACAGGCGGTAGTTCCGGTTGCGCTCCGAGCACATCGAGGCGGGCCGCCCGCCCGAGCCCCCGTCGCCACCGCGCCCGCCCGCGCCACCCCGGCCGCCGCGTCCCCCGCGGCCGCCCTCGCTCACCGCGATCCGGCCCGCGAGCGCGAGCGTGTCGGCGAGGAGCGCGCGCGGTGCGCGGACGGCGACGTGCACCGCGCCGCCGCGGCCGCCGGGCTGGCCGGCGCCGCCCGCGTCCCCGTCCTCACCCGGCCCGCCGGGACCGCCGGAGGTCCCGGCGGAGTCGCCCAGGCACGAGGCGTCCTGGCCGCGCGTGCCGGTGGTGCCGTCCTGGCCCGGGCTGCCGGCGCGGCCCGCCCACCCGGAGGCCCCGCGGGTCACCACGCGGAACTCCGCCGCGTCGGCGCGCTCGAGCACCGCCAGGCGTCGCCCGCCGGAGAACGTCGCGGCGATCACCAGCCGGTCGGCGTCCACGCGCTCGAGCTCCACGGCCACGTCCGGACCGGGCGCCCCGGGGTTCGGGCCCTCCAGCACCCAGGCGCCGGGCCGCTCGAACCGCACCGGCCAGCTCACGGTCCCGGCGAGCGCGCCGCCGGCCCGGACCGGCACCTCGAGCCGGGAGCCGCTCCGGGCGAGCGCGGCCAGCGCCGGGAGCCCCGGGCGCTCGAGCACCACCAGGTCGGCGCCGCGCAGCGCCGCGTACGGTGAGTCCACCGCGAGCGCGGCGGGATCGAGGCACGGCGTGGGATCCAGGGGGCGCCCGGGGGCGCACGGGCGGATGGGGCGCGAGAGGCCCGCGACCTCGACCGTGAGCGCAGCGGCGAGGTGCACCGGCGGGAGCACCCCGGGCCTGCCGCCGTCGTCCAGGGCGAGCAGCGTCGCGGCGCCGTCCGCGGGCGACTGCCGCGCCAGGATCGTCGCCGCCGGGATCCGGTCCGCCTGGAGCGCCGCGCGGAGCGGCCGGTGGTCCTGCGGCGAGATCCGGTACGCGCCGTCGCGGAGCACGGCCGCCTCGACCTCGGCCGCCCGGGCCTTCACCTCGGGGAACGGCGACGCGGCGATCCGTACCTGCACCAGGGCGCGCTCCGCCCCGGCGCGCGCGCCCGGATCCCGCAGCCGGCGCGCGAGGAGCCGCAGCGCGGCCTCGTCCTGCGACCCGGCCAGCGCCGCGAGCCGGGCCGGGTCCACGGGCCGGCCCTGCCACTCGCCCTCCTCGGCCTCGAGCGCCGCCGCGAGGGCCTCGGCCCGCGGGCGCGCCACCGGGCCGAGCCGATCGCCCGCCAGCAGCGGCCGCAGCTCGGTCCGCACGGACGCGCGGACCTGCCGCGAGCCGGCCAGGTCCGGCGCGCGCTCGAGGGCGATCCGGTGCAGCGCCTCCAGCTGCGCCTGGAGCGCCGCGTCCCGCTCGACCTCGGGCGACTCGACGAGGTCCGCCTCGGCGCCCAGGATCCGGTCCACCAGGTCGGAGGCGCGGTCGCCGGGCATGGCCGGCAGCAGCGCCTCCACGCAGTCGGCCCACCGCGGCGCGGGCACCGTGCCGGCGCGGAGCGCGGCCACGAGCGCGCCGGGCGTCCGCCGGGACCGGCGCACGTCCTCCGGGACCGCGCCGCCGCGGGCGCACACCCGTCCGTCGGCGCCGGGCTGGCCGAGGTACGCGACGAGCGCCTCCGGGGATCCGGTCTCGGCGAGGCCGGCGGCGGTCATGGGGAGCTTCGGTCCGGCGCACGCCGCCAGCAGCAAGGCGAGCGGCGCCGCGCGCACGGCGGACGCGGCGCACGGCCTCATGGTGAACCCTCCTCCCCCTGAGTACCCTGCCCGGCCCCCGGAAGTTAACCTGGAGTGCGGTACGGCCCCGCGAGGGAGCACGGGGGCAGCCCCGCGGCCGAGCGACGCAGGCGCGCTCCCGGCGGCGCCTCCCGCCCCTGCCCGGCGCTAGAGTGGCGCGCGCGCAGCGGATTCCGCGCGGCGCAGGAGCGCCTCATGCCCTCGTCCCATCGCGGCACCGACTGGCTGCGTCACCCGGTGAGCCTCGCCGGCGCCGGGCTGGCCACGGTCTCGGGCGTCCTCGTGGTGGTGCTGTTCGCCGCCAGCCTGCTCGGTCTGGAGGGTGGCCCGTACCTGGGCATCCTGGCGTACCTGCTGCTGCCGGGGCTCCTGGTGCTGGGGCTGCTCCTCGTGCCGGTGGGCGCGGCCCTGGAGCGCCGCCGGCTGGTGCGCCTCGCGGCCCGGGGCGCGCCGGAGCCGCCGCTGCCGGTGATGGACCTGAACCAGCCGCGCACCCGCCGGCGGCTGCTGGTGTTCCTGGGGCTCACCACCGTGAACCTCCTCGTGCTCGGCATCGCCTCGTACAAGGGGCTCGAGGTGATGGACTCGCCGGCGTTCTGCGGGTCGTGCCACAGCGTGATGGACCCGGAGGCCTCCGCGCACCGGCGCTCGGCGCACGCGCGGGTCGCCTGCGTCGAGTGCCACATCGGCCCGGGCGCGAGCTGGTTCGTGAAGTCCAAGCTCTCCGGCGCCTGGCAGGTGGTGTCGGTCGCGCTCGACCTCTACCCGCGGCCCATCCCCACGCCGGTCCAGAACCTGCGCCCGGCGCGCGACACGTGCGAGCAGTGCCACTGGCCCACCAAGCTGGTCGGCGACCGGCTGAAGGTGATCACGCGGCACGCGGGCGACGCCTCCAGCACGCCGCTCCGGACCGTGCTGGTGGTGCACGTGGGCGGGGCGCAGGGGCTCGGGGCGCGGACCCGCGGCATCCACTGGCACGTGGATCCCGGGGTGCGCATCCGCTACCTCGCCGACGAGAAGCGCGACGCGATCGGCACCGTCGAGCTGACCGGCCCGGACGGCGCGCGCGCCACCTTCCGCTCGAAGGCGTCCGCCGGCGAGGCTGGCTGGCGGGAGATGGACTGCGTGGACTGCCACAACCGGCCCACCCACGTGTACCGGTCGCCCGAGGACGAGGTGGACGCCGCGCTGGCGGCGGGGCGCATCGACGCGGCGGCGCTCCCGTTCGCGCGGCGCGAGGCGCTGAAGGCGCTCCGCGCCGAGTACCCGTCCCATGAGGCGGCGCGGGCGGGGATCGCCGCGGCGCTCGGCGCGTTCTACGCCGGGCCCGAGGGCGGCGGCGCGCCGCGCGAGGCGGTGGAGCGCGCGGCCCAGGAGCTCGGCGACGCCTGGGCGCGCAACGTCTGGCCCTCGATGCGGATCGGCTGGGGGACCTACCCGTCGCTCCTCGGCCACGAGGCTGCGCCCGGGTGCCTCCGCTGCCACGACGGCGACCACGAGACCGAGGACGGCCGCGCCATCCGCGCGGACTGCGACCTGTGCCACGAGCT
>NZ_BAZG01000110.1 GCF_000964525.1 Anaeromyxobacter sp. PSR-1 | reverse complement strand
AACCTCACCGAGCTCGCCGCGGCCGGGAAGCTCGACCCGCTGGTCGGCCGCGAGCGCGAGGTGGAGGAGGCCATCGACGTCCTCGGCAAGCGCCGCACCAACAACCCGCTGCTGGTGGGCGAGCCGGGCGTGGGCAAGACCGCCATCGTCGAGGGCATCGCGCAGCGGCTGCTGGCCTCGGCCGGCCAGGCGCGCGAGCGGATCCTGGTCGAGATCGACATGGCGAGCGTGGTGGCCGGCACGCAGCTCCGCGGCGCGTTCTCCGAGAAGCTCCTCGGCATCAAGGAGGAGGTCCGCAAGGCCGGCGGCCGGGTGGTGGTGTTCATCGACGAGGTGCACACGCTCATGGGCGCGGGCGCCGCCGGCGAGGGGCCGCAGGACGCCGCCAACGAGCTGAAGGCGGCGCTGGCCCGCGGCGAGTTCCCCTGCATCGGCGCGACCACGCACGACGAGTACCGCCAGCACATCGAGAAGGACCCGGCGCTGGAGCGCCGCTTCACCCCGGTGCTGGTGCGCGAGCCCTCGGTGGCCGACACCGTCACCATCCTGCGCGGCCTCGCGCCCCGCTACGAGAAGCACCACCAGGTGGCCTACGCGCCGGAGGCGCTGGAGGCCGCCGCCACCCTCTCCGCCCGCCACGTCACCGACCGCTTCCTGCCCGACAAGGCGGTGGCGGTGCTCGACCTGGCCGGCTCGCGCGCGCACCGCGCCGGCGTGCGGCAGGTCGGCGAGCGCGAGGTGGCGCAGGTGGTCGCGAAGATGGCGGGCATCCCCGAGTCGCGGCTCCTCGCCTCGGACCGCGAGCGGATCCTGGGCATCCAGGCGGCGCTGGCCGCCCGCGTGGTGGGGCACGCCGACGCGGTGACCCGGATCGCCGGGGTGCTGAAGCGCAACTTCGCCGGCTTCGCCTCGCGCCGGCCCATGGGCTCGTTCCTGCTGCTCGGGCCGACCGGCGTGGGGAAGACCGAGCTGGCCCGCGCGCTCGCCGACGCGCTGTACGGCTCCGCCGACGCGCTGGTGCAGCTCGACATGACCGAGTGCGCCGAGCAGACCGGCGTGGCGCGGCTGGTGGGCGCCGCGCCCGGCTACGTGGGCTACGGCGAGGGCGGGCAGCTCACCGACGCGGTCCGGCGCCGGCCCGCCTCGGTGGTGGTGCTCGACGAGATCGAGAAGGCGCACCGCGACGTGCAGATGCTGCTCCTGCAGATCCTGGAGGAGGGCCGGCTCACCGACGGGCGCGGGCGGCTGGTGGACTTCTCCAACACGGTGGTGGTGCTCACCTCCAACCTGGGGGCCGCCGAGGCCACCCGCACCTCCACCGGCACCATGGGCTTCGGCGCCGCCGACCGGGCCGCGCCGCGCGAGGACCGCGCGCTCTCCGCCGCCCGGGGCGCGGTGCCGCCGGAGCTGTGGAACCGGCTCGACGAGCGGCTGGTGCTCGCGCCGCTGGCGCGCGACGAGGTGGCCCGCATCGCCCGCCTGCTGCTCGCCGACTCCTCGCGCCGCCTCGAGGGCGAGCGCCGCATCCGCTTCGAGGCGGACGACGCCGCGGTGGAGCACCTGCTCGACCACGGCGGCTGGGACCCGGCGCTCGGCGCGCGCCCGATGCGCGGCGCCATCCAGCGGCTGGTCGAGGCGCCGCTCGCGGAGCGGATCCTCGCGGGCGAGCTCGTCGCCGGCGACGCGGTGGCGGTGAGCGTCGCCGACGGCGCGCTCGCGTTCGCCCGCGCCTGATCGGCGCCCCGGCTTGCCGCCGGCCCCGCGCGGCGGGAGACTCGCCGCATGCCCTCCGCCTACGTCCTCGGCGCCGGCCGGCTCGCCTCCGCGGTCGTCCCCGGCCTCCGCGCCGCCGGCTGGCGGGTGGCCGGGGGCGCCCGCACCGCCCGCGGCCGGGCGCGGCTGCGCCGGCTCGGCGCCGAGCCGCTCCCGCTCGACCGCGCCGCCGGCTTCGACCTGGTGCTGCTGGCGGTGCCGGACTCGGTCATCGAGGAGGTGGTCCGGGCCTCGTCCCCCACCTCGCCCGCGGGCAGGTGGTGGCGCACGGCGCCGGGGCGCTGACGCTCGACGTGCTGGAGCCGGCGCGCCGGCGCGGCGCCCTCCCCGGCTCGCTCCACCCGCTCCAGGCGCTGGCGGGCGGGCCGTTCCAGCCCGGCGCGGCGGCGGCGGTGGACGGCGGCCCCGCGGCCCGGCGGCTCCTCGTCCGCGCCGCGCGCGACCTGGGCCTCCGGCCCATCCGCGTCCCGGCGTCGGGCCGGCCGCTCTACCACGCGTCGGCGGTGATGGCCTCGAACCTGGTGATGGCGCTCGCCGACCTCGCCGCGGAGACCTGGGCGCGCGCCGGGGCGCCGCCCGCCGAGGCGCTGCCGGCGCTGGTGCCGCTCCTGCGCGGCGCGGTGGAGAACCTGGCCGAGCGCGGCCTGCCCGGCGCGCTCACCGGGCCGGCCTCCCGCGGCGACGCCGGGGTGGTCCGCCGGCAGGTGCGGGCGCTGCGCGGCGAGGCGCGGGACGCGTACCGGGTGCTCACCCGGCGGCTCGTCGGGATCGCGGCCCGCGGCGGGCTCGACCGGGCGCGCGCGGAGGCGGTGCTGCGGGCGGCGGGCGGCGCCCCGCGGCGGCCCGCGCGGCGTCAGCCGCGGTAGAGCCCCCGCTCCTCGACGTAGCGCAGCACCTTCTCCGGCACGAGGCCGCGCACGTCCTCGCCGCGGGCGATGCGCGCGCGGATCTCGGTGGACGAGATGGCGGGCAGGTCGGGCGCGCCCGGCACCGGCGGGTGCCCCTGGCGGCCCACCACGATGATGCGCGCCAGCTCCTGCACCCGGTCCCAGCGGTACCACTTGGCGGTCTCGGCGAGGATGTCCGCGCCGACCACCAGCGCGAAGCGGCGGTCCGGGTGCTTCGCCGCGAGGTGCTCGAGCGTGCGGGCGGTCTTCCCCACCAGCGGGTCCCCGGCCAGCTCCGCCTCGGCGCCGCACACGTGCACGCCGCGCAGCGCCCGCGCGGCGAGCCGGCACATCTCCAGCCGGTCCTCGAACGGCGCCAGCTCCTTGCCGAACGGGTGGCGGAACGCGGGCAGGAGCCACACCTCCGCCACGCCCTGCGTCGCGAGCGCCCACCACGCGGCCATGAGGTGGGCCACGTGCGGCGGGTTGAAGGAGCCGCCCAGGAGCGCGATCTCGCGGCCGCCGCTCATCGCACCGAGATCCTCCCGCCGCCGCCGGACGCGGCGGCGCGCTCGCGGCGCAGCTCCGCGCCGTCGAGGCCGAGCACGGCCAGCGCGAACCCGTCCGGCCCGAGCTCCAGCACCGCGCAGGTGGGCGGCTCGGGCGCGGCGCCGGGCGTGGCCGCGGCGGCGCGCACGCGCCCGGGCGCGACGAAGCAGCGCGGCCCGATCGCCACCAGCGCGGCGCGCGGGGCGCGTCCGTGCAGGAGCAGCGTCGCGTTCGCGATGTCGTCGCGGGTCAGCTCGGCCTTGTCGTGCACCGCGCAGCAGAGCAGGCCGTCGAGGAGATCGATCACCTTGGCCGGCGCGCCGGCCGCGCGCTCCGGATCGGCGCGGCTCGCCACCCGCACCACCCGCCCGGCCAGCGGGTCCGGCCCCGCCGCCGCGCGCCGCGCCAGCGCCGCGTCCAGGTCGGCGAGGCGCCGCCCCAGGAAGAAGGCCCGGTCCACGCCCGCGCGCGCCAGCACGTCGAGGGCGCGCAGGAGCGCGTCCACGTCGCCGTCGCTGTCGCTGGCCAGGCCGATGCGCACGCGGGCTCCGGAGGAGGGACGGGGAAGGCTAGCGCAGGTCGCGATAGCGCAGGAAGGGCGACCGGCGGCGGGCGAAGGCCCGCTCCTCCGGCGCGAACGCCCGCGCCAGCTCGGCCGGCGACGCGCCCGCCTCGATCCCTTCGCGCTCCCGGGCCGAGCCGCACAGCAGGTCGAAGGCGGGGACGTCCGCCACGAACTCGTACGGCTCGGTGCGCCAGGCGAACCGGGCCGGATCCTGGGCGCGGGCGCGCACCACGCAGGCGAGGCCGGTGCGGAACGGGCGGAAGCGCTCGGGATCGGTCACGTGCAGCTCCACGCCGTGGCAGCGGACGCCGGCGTGCTTGTCCCAGGTCGGCACGAAGCTCACCGGGCGGAAGGCCACGCCCGGGAGCCGGTCGAGCGCGAGGTCGGCGGCGAGGCGGGCGCCGTCCAGCCAGGGCGCGCCGAACAGCTCGAACGGGCGCGTGGTGCCGCGCCCCTCCGACAGGTTCGTCCCCTCGAGCAGGCACATGCCGGGGTAGACCAGCGCCGTCTCCGGCGTGGGCATGTTCGGCGACGGGAACACCCAGGGCAGGCCGGTGTCGCGGAAGCGCTGCCCGCGGCGCCACCCCTCGCACGGCACGAGCTCGAGCTCGAGGTCGAGCCGCCGCTCGGCGCGGAACAGCAGCGCCAGCTCGCCGACCGTCATGCCGTGGCGCACCGCCAGGTCGTGCAGCCCGCAGAAGCTCTCGAAGCCCGGGCGCAGCGCGGGCCCTTCCACCCGCACGCCGTCGATGGGGTTGGGCCGGTCGAGCACCACGAACGCGACCCGCGCCGCCGCGGCCGCCTCCATGCACAGCATCATGGTGGCCTGGTACGTGTAGAAGCGGGTGCCGACGTCCTGGATGTCGAAGACGAGCGCGTCGAGGCCGGCGAGGTGCTCGGGGCGCGGCTTCAGCGACTCCGGCGTGGCGCCGTAGAGCGAGTGGACCGGCACGCCGGTGCGGGGATCGCGCTCGCCCTCCACCGCGGCCATGTACTGCGCGTCGCCACGGACGCCGTGCTCCGGCCCGAACAGCGCCGCGAGCCGCACGCCGCGCGCGCCGTGGAGCAGGTCGGCCGCGTGCACGAGCCCGGAGGTGACGGCGGTGGGGTTGCAGACGAGCCCCACCGCGCGGCCGCGCAGCGGCGCGAAGCGGCGGGCGGCCAGCACGTCCAGGCCGGAGCGGACCGCGCCGCGCCGCGCCGCGCGCGGGCTCTTTCGTGGGGTCGGCGGGCGGCGTGGGCTCATGCGTGGGGGCTCGCGGGCGCGCCCGGGCCGGGCGGCTCGCGACGTTGTACCGCGCCGCGGCGCGGGCGGGGAGCTTCCGGCCGGCGGCGGCTCAGGGCGGCGGCGGCGCGCAGAGGCCGCCGTCGCAGGTCCAGCCGGCGCCGAACGGGGCGCACTGCCCGGCGTCCTGGCAGGGCGCGGTGCAGTAGCCGGGCTGCTCGGCCGAGGTCCGGCGGCAGGACCCGTCGTGGAGCGCGTCGTCGCAGACGTCGTCGCTCACGCACGGCGTGCCGGCGACCGACAGGTAGGTGGCGCAGTCGCGGTCCGCGAGGCACTGGCCGCCGCTGCAGTCGAGGCCGGCCGGGCAGGGCGCGCCGCCGTCGCAGGTGTACGCGCAGGCGCTGCCCGACGGATCGGCGTCGTGGCAGAGCCCGTCGTCCTCGCACTCGAGCGCGCTGCTCTCGCAGCCGCCGGTGGCCGTGCAGCCCCGCTCCGCCTCGTCGCCGTCCACCAGCAGCTCCAGCTCGTAGGGCGTGCTGGCGCCCTCCACCACGTCCACGTCCGCCCCGCCCTTCAGGAAGCCGACCATCTCCGCGGTGAGCCGGTAGCGCCCGGCGGGCAGCGGCTGGAAGAGCGCCGTGGTGGTGCCGAGCGGCAGCCGGGCGCCCGGGTCGGTGCCGGTCACGTCGAGCCGCGGATCGAGCGGCAGCGCCCCGCCCACCGCGCGGACGCCGGCCAGGATCGCGCCCGCGAGCGGCATCTTGGCGGCGGCGCCGGCGGCGCCCTCCCCGCGCCGGTCGGCGACGGTGCGGACCCCGGCGCCCTCCACCTCGATCGGCACGCGCTCGGCGCGCACGCCGCCGTCGTACAGCACGAGGTCGTGCTCGCCGCGCGGGAGCGCGAGGCGGTAGGCGAAGTCGCCCGCGGCGGCGGCGCGGACGACCAGGTCCGGCCGGCCGAGCGGATAGACGTAGGCGCCGGCGGACGCCCCCAGGATGCGCCCCTGCACCTCGCCGGTGGACAGGTCCGGGCTGTCCAGGCCGCCACACCCGAGGGTGAGCGCGAGGAGCACGGCGAGCGTCGTTCGCGACATGCGGCGGAACCTCCGTCCGTCGGACCCCGGGGTCCGGGCTGCCGGCCACGCGCCCATCAGAAGCGGTACCCCGCGCCCACCAGCAGCTCGGCCAGGCCGGTGGAGCGGTTCTCGCGGTCCACGCGGAGGAGCAGCCAGTCCAGGTGCAGCTCCGCGCCCGCGGTGAAGCCGCGCCCCAGCGGCACGGCGGCCCCGAGCAGCAGCCCGGGGGTGAACGTCAGGACGCGCTGCGCGGGCGGCGCGAGCGCGAGGTCGAAGCGCCGGTCGAGCCAGAGCAGCGAGAGGCGCGGGCCGGCGAGGAGCGCGGCGCCGCGGAGCGCCGCCGGCTCGAAGCGCCACGGGACGCCCACGCCGGCCGCCAGCGCGGTGTAGTCGAAGGTGGCCTCGGCCCCGTCCTGCCGGATGCGCGAGCGCCCGAAGGAGGTGACGAGGTCGAGCCGGAGCGAGAGCGAGGGCGCCGGCCAGCCGCGCGCGGTGAACGCGCCGCCGAAGCCGGGGACCGGCCCGAGCACCTCGCGCCGGCTGCGCGCGTCCAGGAACGCGAGCAGCGCCACCCTCGGCGCCGCCTCCCAGCGCCCCTGCGCCCGCTCGAGCAGCGTCACCACGTCCACCCGCTCGCCCGGATCGAGCGAGACGGTGCGATCGAGGAGCGCCGGCCCGCCGCCCTTCGCGAGCTGCACGCGGCTGCGGCCGGGCTCGAGGACCACCCCGCCCGGCAGCTCCGCCAGCGGCCGCCCGTCCACGCTCACCGTGAACCCGTCGAGCCGCGTGGCGTAGCTGTACAGCTCCGGCTTCCCCTTCCGCTCCACCCGTCCCACCAGCACGATGGGGTCGGCGCCCACCTCGGTGGACTCGGCGCTGGGCCGCTGCCGGCCGGCGGTGTAGGCGTAGGTCCGGCGGCGCGCGTAGTCGTGCGCCTCCGAGGCGGTCACCGCGCCGTCGCCGTTGCGGTCGGCGCCGGAGCGGAGCGCCTCGACCAGGAAGTACGTGTAGATGTCGTGCCCGAGCCGCTCGTCCTCGCGGGCCGTCTCGCCCCAGTCGCTGGCGGCGAGCACCGTGCTCGCGCGCGAGACCTCCTCGATGGGCCGCACCAGGAAGCCGGCCTTGGTGGCCTCGAGCTCGCGGCGGACCTCCTCCGGCAGGAGCGACTTGCCGCCGCCGGAGTGGCAGGTGGCGAGCACCAGCACCTTGCGGCGCGAGCGGAGCCGGTCGAACTCGGCGTTCAGCTCGTCCATGGCGAGCGCGGTGCCGGGCACGTCGTCGAGGCGCGTGTCGCGCACCACCAGGTAGCGGCGGAGCTGGCCGGCCGCGTCGCGCGCGAGCGTGCCGTGCGAGGAGACGTAGACGACCACGGTGTCGCGCTCGTCGCGATCGGCCGAGGCGAGCGCCCGGAGCGCGTCGCGCACCTCGGCGCGCGTGGCGCCGGTGAGCACCCGCACCTCGTCGAACCCGCCCGGATCCCGCAGCGCCTCGCCGAGCGCGCGCGCGTCGGCGTCCGGGTACCGCAGCGGCCGCCAGCTCGCGTCGTCGAAGCGCTGCACGCCGAGGAGCAGCGCGATCCGCTTCGGCGCGTGCGCCGCCGCCACGGTCGCGCGGGGCAGGTCGAGCGGGACGAGCCCGCCCTTCTCCGCCGGCGCCCCGGGGTCCCCGGCGGGCGGCGGCGCGGGCGCGGCAGGGGGCTCCGCGCGGACGGCGGCCGGGGCGAGGCAGGCGAGCGCGGCGAGCAGCACGCAGGCGCGGCGCGCGCGCGGGGGCGCGGCCGCGGGCCGTGGCGGGCTGGGGGACGGCGCGAACATCGGGCTCCTTCGTCTCGCCGGCGGCGGTTCCCTCGGCCGCCGCCGGCCGTTGCTCCGGTCGAGGGAGCCGCCCCGTGGCCCCCGTCCCGGCGCGACCCCTCGCGCCGGCGCAGCCCCTCCTATTGCACCGTGACGTCCACCGCGTCCACCGAAAGCCCCTCCAGGCCGGGGGCGATCGGCTCCATCCGCGCACCGCCCGCCACCTGCCCGGCGGCGCGCGCGGCCGCGGCCTCGTCGAGGGGGGCGGAGCTCGCGATCGCCACGAAGCGCTGCGGGCCGGAGAGGTCCGCGAGCGGGTACGCCGCCGGCCGGCCCTCCACCGCGACCACGGTGCGCCCCGCGGGCAGCGACGCGCGGAAGAACACCTCCGGCAAGCGCCCCGGCGCCGCGCGCGCCAGCGCCACCTGCGCGGCGCGCCCCAGCTCCACCTCGAACTGCAGGCTGGCCGCCGCGGGCACCGCCTGCCCGGAGACGCCCTTCTCCACCGACGGCGCGCCGGCGCCGCCGGCGATCACGAGGAAGCGCAGCCGCACCGGGACCGCGGCGGGCGCCGCGCCCATGCCCTTCTCGCCGGTCCACTCCGGCCGGCCCGGCCGCTCCGGCGCCCGGCTCGCGAGCCACAGCCCGGCCAGCCCGGCGGCGACCACGCCCGCCGCCACCGCGAGCGCCGGGCGCGGGAGGCGGAGGCGCCCGGCGCCCCGGGCCTCGGCGGCGAGCCGCTGCTCGATGCGGCGGTACTCGAGATCGTTCCCGGGCGCGCCGGGCGGGCCGAGCGCCGCCAGGGCCCGGTCGGCGCGGGCGTCGAGCGCGTCCGGCTCCGGCCGGGCGGCGAGGAACGCCTCGCAGGCGTCGCAGCCGGTCGCGAGGTGGCGCGCCCAGGCGGCCGCCTCGTCCGGGGGAAGCTCGCCCCGGATCAGCTGCGCGTAGACGGGTTCGGTCAGGTGGGCCACGTGCCTAGGACTCCTCACCCCGCAGCCTGGCCACCTCGGCCAGCAGCCGGCGCTTCACCTTCGCCCGGAACCGCTCGAGCCGCATGGTGATCGCGCTCTTGCCGACGCCCAGGCGGGCCGCGATCTCGCGCGCGGTGAGCTGGCCCTCCAGGTAGAAGAGCCGGACCGTCTCCTTCTCGGGCCCATCCGGCAGCTCGTCCACCACCCGGCGGACCAGCTCCAGCTCGGCGCCGGCCTCCGGGTCCGGGGCCTCGGCCTCCGCCGTGCCCAGCGCCTCCGCCTCGCGCCCCAGGTCCTCGGCGAGCTGGCTCCGCGCCCGGCCGCGGGCGATGCGGGTGATGGCCCGGTTGCGGGCGATGGTGAGCAGCCAGCCGCCGAAGCGCGCCGGCTGCTCCAGCCGCGCCAGGCTCGCGAAGGCGCGGACGAACGCGTCCTGCACCACGTCCTCGGCGTCGTCGGCGTCGAGCGCCGGGAAGCCGCGCGCCAGCCGGTGCACCGCCGGCCGGTGCCGGTCGTAGAGCGCGCGCTGGGCGGCGCGGTCGCCGCGCAGGGCGGCCGCCACGTCGGCGGCGTCCGCCGCCCCCGCGTCCTCCCCGCCCTCGGCCTTGCCGTGCGCCGTCACGGGCGCGGAGGGTACTACGGACCGGTCGGAGCGTCCCGTCCCGCCGCGCGCGCCTCCCGCAGCAGCACCGCGCCGCCCACCACGCCCACCGGCACGAGGTGCGCGAGGTGGTACAGCAGCGCGAACGCCAGCGCGGCCTCGCGCGAGGCGCCCGCCCCCGCCAGCGCGAGCACCACCGCCGCCTCGAACGGCCCGGCGTTCCCGGGCGACACCGCCACCACGTTGGCCGCGGTGGACGCCACCACCGCCAGCCCCGCCGCGAACAGCGAGGGGGGCAGCCCCACCGCGACCAGCGCGAGCAGCGCGATGAGCACCTCGGCCGCCCACCCGGCGAGCCCCCACGCGAAGGACGCGGCGAGCGCGCGCGGATCGTGCGCCGCCGCGAGCCCCGCGCGCAGGCGCACCAGCAGGCCCGCCCCGCCGCCGCGCTCCGGCGCGCGCCCGCGCGGAGGCCGGAGCAGCCGCGCCAGGAGCACGCCGGCCACGGCCACCGCGGCGAACACGAGCAGCACCTGGCGCGCCCAGCCCGGCAGCGGCCCGAGCAGCGCCAGCGCGGCGAGGAGCGGCACCAGCGTGGCCGCGCCGACCACGTAGTCGAGCGCCGCTGCGGTGAGGAGCGACGCCACCGGCACGCCCGACCGGCGCGAGAGCAGCATGGCGCGGGCCACGTCGCCGGCCCGGGCCGGGATCACGAGCGAGAGCGCGAAGCCGGCCACCACCGCCGAGAACGCGTCGCGGAAGCGCACCCGCAGCGCGGGGCCGCGCACCACCGAGGCCCAGCGCGCGCTGTGCAGCGCGAGCGAGAGCAGGTTCGCGCCGCCCGCGGCGAGCAGGAGCAGCGGGTCGGCGCCGGCCACGACGCCGGCGACCTCGCGCAGGTCCACGTGGCGCGCCGCCAGCACCGCCAGCCCGGCGACCACCGCCAGGCCGGCCAGGTGGAGCGCGGTCCGGCTCCCGGGTCGCGCCGGCGCGAGGGACCGCAGGCCCGCGAGCCGGTCGCCCATCCGCTACGCGCCCCCCCGCGCGGCGGCGCCCGCCCCGCCCGCGGCCGCCCGCGCCGCGGCGAACGCGTCCAGCGTGACGAACGCGTAGCCGGCCTCGCGCCAGCGGCGGACGATCTCCGGCACCGCCGCGGCGGTCTGGTCGCGCCGCGGGTCGAGGCCGGGCGTGGCGCAACCGTCGTGCAGGAGCAGGATCTCGCCCGCCCGCATGCGGCGGCTGGCCCGCGCCGCGATGACCTCGGCGCCGGGCCGCTCGGTGTCGAACACGCCGCGCGTCCAGCCCACCAGCGTGAGGCCGCGCCGGCGCAGCGCCGGCCCGAGGAACGGCCCGCGGAAGCCGTGCGGCGCGCGGAACAGCGGCGCGGGCTCGACCCCGGCGGCGCGGATGGCCCCGGCGCAGCGATCCAGCTCGGCCGCCACCCGCCGCGGCCCGGCGAGGAGCAGCTTCGCGTGCGTGTCGCCGTGCAGGGCCACCAGGTGCCCGCGGCGCGCGACCTCCCGCACCCGCTCCGGCGCGCGGCGCGCGGCCTCGCCCAGCACGAAGAACGTGGCCCGCACGCCGGCGCGATCGAGCGCGTCGAGCACCGCCGGCGTGTCGTCGGAGGGGCCGTCGTCGAAGGTGAGCGCCACCGACCGCGCGCCGGCGGGCCCGCGCCGCAGGCTCCGGCCGGTGAGGTCGAACGGCACCCAGAGCGCCTGGAGCACGGCGAGCGCGGCGACGACGGTGGCGAGCCCGAGCGCCGCGCCGGGGCCGGGCCGGCCCTCGAGCGCGAGCCGCGCCGCCAGGCCGAGCGGCGCCACGCCCCCGAGCACCGCCAGCGCCACCGCGAGCCGCTTGCGGGCCGGCACGCGCGCCTCAGCCCCGCACGCCGATGGAGCGGTACAGCCCGAGCACCTCGCGCGTCACCGAGGGCCACGCGTAGCGCTGGGCGGTGAGGCGGCCGTGCTCGCCGTACGCCTGCGCGCGGGCCGGCTCGCGCGCGATGCGCACCAGCGCCCGCGCCCACGCGGCGGGGTCGTCGCCGGAGAGCAGCTCGCCCTCCCGGCCGTGCTGCATCACCTCCCGGAAGCCGTCGATGTCCGCGGCCAGCACCGGCTTGCCCGCCGCCATGGCCTCGAGCAGCGTCACCCCGAAGCTCGCCAGCCGCGTGGGCGCGCAGTAGACGTCGGCCGTCGCGTACCAGTCCGGGCGCTCGTCCAGCACCCGGCCGGCAAACACCACGTCCTCACGCAGCTCGCGCGGCACCATGGCACGATAGCGCGGCAGGAGCGGGCCGTCGCCGAGAACCAGCAGCCGCGCCCCCACCTGGCGCCAGGCGCGGTGGAACGACGCGAGCAGCCGGTCGAGGCCGTTGCGCGGCTCGAGCCGCCCCACGAACAGCACGTTCAGCTTGCCGTCGTCGTAGCGGCGGATGCGGCGCCCGCGCGCGAAGCGGTCGGTGTCCACGCCGTTCGGGATGATGCGGAAGTCGGCGTGCAGCCGGTCGCGGAACGCGCCCAGGCAGGCCTGCGAGACCGCCACCGCCGCGTCGAGCCGGTCGAGGTAGCGCTGCAGCGGCCCGCGCATCATGCGGAACAGCAGGCCGGGCCGGAAGTTGGTGTGGAACGTGCCGACGAGCGGCCCGGTGGCGTGGTGGATGGCGAGCAGCGGCAGCACCGGGGTGAGCGGCGCGTGCACGTGGACCACGTCGAAGCGCTCGCGGGCGAGCACCTCGCGCACCGCGCCGCGGATGCCGAGGCCGCCGGTGACCCGGCCGAAGCCGCCGTTGGTGTACGCGGGCAGGCTGCGGCCCAGGCGGATCACGTCGGGCTGGGGCGCGCCCGCCTCGGCGCCCAGGTCCGGCATGGCCGAGGTGACGATCCGGACCGTGTGCCCGAGCCGCCTCGCCTCGCGGGCGAAGTGGTGGACGTGCTCCTGGATGCCCCCGACGCTCGGGTAGTAGTACTCGGTGACGACGCCGATCTTCACGGGGCACCTCCCTCCGGCGGAGGGGCGCCGTCAGCGGGGCATCGCCTGGCGGCGGCGCTGGAACGGGATCACCCGCGCCTCGCGCCGCGCCAGCGGGGTGAGCCGCCGGCCGAGGGGCGCGCGCCGCCAGAGCAGCGGGAAGAGCGCGAGCGCCGCGGCGAGCCAGGCGCGCGCGGTGACGAGGACGAGCGCCACCGCGGCGACGAGCGTGCGCGCGAGCAGCGCGAGCCGGCCCTCGGGGCTGCCGCGGGGGCCGGGGGCGGGGGCGAGGCGCAGGTGGCGGCGAGCGGGCTGGGCAGCGGGATCCGGCACGGGTTCCGTCCTCCGCGACGAATCTAGACACCGCTCCCGCGGACGGCCAGGCGACCTCGGGCGGTGGCGAGGGGCGGCGCCGACCTGCTACACACGGCGAGATGCCCGGCCCACCCCGACGCGCCCACGGCCTCACCCTGGCGGCCCTCGCGGGCGCCGTCCACCTCGCGTGCGACGCGGCCGCCGCGCAGGTCCACGCGGTCGCCCCGCCCTACCTCCTCCTCGACCACGCGGCCGAGCTCTTCAGGGATCTCCTGGCGTTGGATCGCACCGCCATCCTCGTCACCGTCTCGGTGGCCGCCTCGGCGGTGAACGGCGCCATCGCGGCGCTCATGGCGGTCGCGCTGGAGGACGCGCCGAGGCGCCGGCGCGCGCTCGCCTGGGTGCTCACCGCGTTCTGGGTGCTATCCGGGGGCCTGCTCATGCTGGTCTACCTGTCCCCGCCCTGGGGCGTGGCGCTCGGCAGCCTGGCCGCGGGGATCCCCCGCGCGTGGGCCGTGGCCTGGGTGCTCGATCGGGCGCTGGGCCGGCCCGCGCCGGCGGAACCGGAGGGCGGGGCCGGGCGGCCGGACGGCGTCCCCCCGGCGTAGCCCGCTCAGCGGCTGGACGGCAGCAGCGGCCGCAGCACGCGCTCGCGCGTGCCGGACGCGGCCCGGGCCTTCGCCTCGGCGGCGCGCGCCTTGTCCTCGCGGTGCGTGCGCGCGTAGAAGCGGGCCAGCCGGTCCCAGCCGGCGGCGCGGTCCGGCGCGGCCTCCGCCGCCGCCACCAGCTCCGCCTCGGCCGCGGGCAGCAGCCCCGCCGCCTCGTACCGCTCGGCGAGGCGGGCGCGCACCAGCGCGTCGCCGGGCC
>NZ_BAZG01000111.1 GCF_000964525.1 Anaeromyxobacter sp. PSR-1 | reverse complement strand
GGGCCGCGCCGGCGGGGTCGCGCAGGCGCGCGCGCTCGCCGACGCCATCGCGCGGCCGGTGGACGGGGACGCGGCGCTCGCCGCGCGGCACGCGGCGGTGCTCGCGCTCGGCTGGATCGCGGCGCGCGAGCCGCTCGGCGGGGACGCCGCGCAGGTGGCCGCCGCGATCGACCGGACGGTCGCGCAGGATCGCGGCCGGACGCTCACCGCCGGCGTGAACGAGGACGCGCTGCGGCTGGCGCTCCGGCTGAAGCGGCCGGCGGCGAGGTAGGCCGCGGCCTCGCCATCCGCTCACCCCTCGACAGGCTCGGGGTGAGCGGAATTCCGAGGTCCGCTCCTGGTGAGCCCCGTCGGCTCCGCCCGCTCATCCCCCCTTCGACTCCGGCGGGCCTACGGCCCGCCTACGCTCAGGGTGAGCGGATCGGTATCAGGCCGCGCGGAGTCGAGGGACAGGCCGCGCGGAGTCGAGGGACAGGCCGCGCGGAGTCGAGGGACAGGCCGCGCGGAGTCGAGGGACGCTCACGGTGCGCCGCCGAAGACCCGCTCATGGTGAGCCCCGTCGAACCATGAGCGGGGGCAGGGTCAGACCGGCTCGCGCTTCCGGCCGCCGGCCTTGCCGGGCGCCTTCGCGGTCGCGGGCGCGGCGGCGCCTTCCGCGGCGCCAGGCTTCGCGCCGGGCGCGGGCGCGCCGTCGCCGCGGGGCGGGCGGTCCCAGGCGCTCGGCATCAGGTTGAAGGGCAGCAGCTTCGCGAGCAGGGGCAGCAGCAGCATGCCGCCCGGGGCCGCGAAGATGGCGAGGGCGGGCACCGCCTTGGCGAGGTCGATGAGCTGCGCCTTCACCTTGCGCTTCTCGGCCGCGCTGAGCGTCTTCCCGGCGGCGGCCTTGGCGAGCAGCCCGCCCAGCTCGCCGGTCTCGCGGATCTCGGTCGCCAGCGAGCCGAGGTTGTCGGTGACCGCGGTGGAGACGCGCTCGACGACGTGGTCCGCCACCGACTCCCACTCGTCGGCGAGCACCTGCCAGTCCACCGGGACGCCGCCCTCGTCGAACGCCTCGAACCAGACCTCGTGGTCGCAGTGCTGCGCCGCGGCCTCGATCTGCGCCGCGGCGGCCGCCTGCGCGTCGAGCCCTGCGGCCGCGGCGAACCGCTCGGTCCAGCGGCGCGGCCCGTCGCCGTCGAGGCGGACCCGGAGCTGCGCCAGCAGGAGCTGCTCGAGCAGGAACGGCCGCACCCGCTCCGGCGCGTCGGCGGCGATCTCCTCGGGGCCGCGGGGCGACGCCACCAGCCGGCGCGCGTCGCGCAGCTCGGCGCGGGAGAGGCCGAGGCGCGCGAGCTGGCGCACCCGCAGGCCGCGGGCGCGCTCGCCGTCGGAGCCGGCCGCGAGCAGCAGGCCGGAGAGCGCCTCGGCGAGCAGCACCGACTCCCGCGCGGCGTAGGCGCCGTGGCGGGCCAGCGCCTCGGGGACGAGCCGGCCGGCGCGGTGGAAGCCGAGCACCACGCGCGCGAGCCGCCGCCGCAGGATGGCGGTCGCGCCGGGGTGGAGCGGCAGCCCGGAGACGGGATCGCCGGCCGGGTAGGCGCGGGCCTGCAGCGCCTCGGCGGCGCCGCGGAGGGCGCGCTCCACGGCGCGGTCGGTGGACCCGCCCGGCTGCTCCGGCTCGACCTCGAGCGCGAGCGCGTCGAGGCCGAGCGCCGCCGCCAGGAACGCGGCGATCTCGGCGCGCTGGCGGGTGCGCAGGAACGGCTCGCCCCGCAGCAGCGCGAGGTCGAGCGCCAGCCCCACGTGCGTGCGGACCTCGTCGAGGAACGCGTCGTCGGCCGGCGGGGGATCGGCGCAGAGCCGCCGGCGGCGCAGCGAGCGGGCCACCAGCAGGCGCGCCGCCGGGAGCAGGTCGCCCCGCGCCTCCGCCGCCGCGCGCACGTCGGCCGGCAGCCGCGCGCGAGCGGCGTCGGGGTCGTGCTGCTCCAGCTCCTCCGCGAGGAGGTGCTCGAGCCAGCTCTTGTCGCTGAGGGCCTTCGCCACGTCGGTTCCGGAAGGGTGGGAGTGTAACCCGGTTGCCCCCTCGCCCGCTTGCCCACCCGGCGGATCCTCCGCCGTGCGGGCGGGCGGGGAGGCGCACGCAGGCGGAGGAGGGGCGGAGACGAAGCGGGCCGGCCTCTCTCGAGGCCGGCCCGGCCGGGCCGCGGTCGCGGCTCCCTCGCCCGTGGGGCGGGCGAGGGCGTTGCGGATCACTTCGCCTTGGCGCGGGGCTTCCGTTCCTCGGCCGGCTCCTCCGCCGGCGGGGAGGGGACGGCCACCGGGCCGCGGTGGATGCCGAAGCGCTCGAACAGGCGCGACTCGACCTGCTGGAGGATCTCGGGGTGCTCGCGGAAGAACGCCTTGGCCTGCTCGCGTCCCTGGCCGATGCGCTCGCCGCCGAAGCTGAACCAGGTGCCGCTCTTCTCGACGATGTTCTCGTTCGAGGCGAGGTCGAGCACGTCGCCCTCACGGCTGATGCCGTGGCCGTACATGATGTCGAACTCGACCTCCTTGAACGGCGGGGCGACCTTGTTCTTCACCACCTTCACGCGGGTGCGGTTGCCGATGACGGAGTCGCCGTCCTTGATGGCCCCGATGCGGCGGATGTCGAGCCGCTGCGACGCGTAGAACTTGAGCGCGTTGCCGCCGGTGGTGGTCTCCGGGTTCCCGAACATCACGCCGATCTTCATGCGGATCTGGTTGATGAAGATGACGATGGTCGAGGACTTGGAGATGGTGCCGGTGAGCTTGCGGAGCGCCTGGCTCATGAGGCGCGCCTGCACGCCCATGTGCGCGTCGCCCATCTCGCCCTCGAGCTCGGCCTTGGGCACCAGGGCCGCCACCGAGTCCACCACCAGCACGTCGATGGCGCCGGAGCGGACCAGGGTCTCGACGATCTCGAGCGCCTGCTCGCCGGTGTCGGGCTGCGAGATGAGCAGGTCGTCGGTGCGGACGCCCAGCTTGCGGGCGTAGCCCACGTCGAGCGCGTGCTCGGCGTCCACGAACGCGGCGATGCCGCCGCGCCGCTGCGCCTCGGCGATGGCGTGCAGCGCGAGGGTGGTCTTGCCGGAGGACTCCGGCCCGTAGATCTCGATGATGCGGCCGCGCGGGAAGCCGCCCACGCCGAGCGCGATGTCCAGCGAGACCGCGCCGGTCGAGACCGCCTGGACGTCCTTCACCAGCGCGTCCTCGTTGCCGAGGCGCATGATCGAGCCCTTGCCGAACGCCTTCTCGATCGACGCGACGGCCAGCTCGATCGCCTTCTCCTTCTCCGGTCCCACGGGCATGTTTCGTCTCCTTGTAGGGCGCGCCGCGCCTGGCGCGGGGCTCGATCCGTTCGACCCCGCTCGCCGTGGCCTGTGTGAAGGGCGCTCCCGGCGACCTCTGCTGCGTGTCTTCCTTCCCCTACCAGCGCCCCCTGACACCGGGGCCGCCGGACCTGAACGCCCGGATACTGAACGGACGGTCGGGTGGAGTCAAGGAAACGTGCGGGAATCCGCGCCCATCCCGCGCGGGTCTCTGCCCGGCACCCCGCCCCTTGGGGCAGACTGCCCGGTCCATGCCCGTCGATCGACAGGACCTCGAGGCCCGCATCGCCGCCGCCCGCAGCGACGACACCGTCCGCGGGCTCGTCTTCAACGCGCTGTTCTCGGTGGTGCGGGAGGTCGCCGGCGAGGAGGCCGCGCGCGCCTGCGACCCGACCGGCAAGGCGAGCCGGGTCGAGTTCTTCAGCTACCCGGTCACCGACTTCCTGGCGCTCGCCGCGGCGGTCGCGGAGCGGATCGGCGGGCGGCTCGGCGGCGAGCAGCAGGCGTTCTTCCGGATCGGCCACCGCGCCGGCGGGATGGTGCTCGACTCGATGGTCGGCAAGACCATGCTGGCGCTCTCCGAGGCCGGCGGCGCGCGCCAGCTGCTCGCGAACGTGCCGAGCGCCTACAAGGGCGCGGTGAGCTACGGCGAGCGGCGGCTGGAGTGGACCGGCGAGCGCCGGGCCCGGGTCACGTTCCGCCGCGAGCTGCTCGCGCCGCCGTTCCACTGCGGCGTGTTCACCGCGGTGCTGGAGCGGGTCGGGGCGAAGGACATCCGCACGGAGGCGCGCCAGACCGGCGCGCTCGACGCGGAGTGCGAGCTGGCCTGGGAGGCGGCGTAGTCCGCCGTCCGGGCGGGCTCAGGCCTCGGCGCCGCCGCCGCCCACCAGGAAGCCGGCCGGATCGAGCCCCAGCCGCCGCACCGCGGTCTCCCAGCGCTTCTCCATCGGCACGTCGAACACGAGGTCGCCCTGGAGCGGCATGGGCACCCACGCGCCCTCGCTGACCTCGCGCTCGATCTGGAGCGGCGCCCAGCCGGCGTAGCCGAGCAGCAGCAGGTACGGCCCCGGGTCGCGCGAGCGGACCAGCGCCTCCAGCAGCTCGCGCGAGCCGCCCAGCGCGAGCCCGCCCCCGAGCGCCACCGCGCCCTCCTCCGGCGCCGCCGGGCCGGGCCGGAACAGGATCCAGAGCCGCTCCGGCTGCACCGGCCCGCCCACCAGCACCGGGTCGTCCGCCCGCCCGGCGCCCTCGGCGCGCTCGCGCAGCTTCTCGTCCAGCCCGCCGAGCACGTCCGCGACCGTGATCGGCCCGGGCCGGTTCACCACGAACCCGAGCGCGCCCTGCGCGTGGTGCTCGGCCATGAGCACGAGCGATCCGTTGAAGTTCGGGTCCGCGAGCGCCGGCGCCGCGACGAGGAAGCCGGGCGCGAGTCCGGCAGGAGCGTCCTTGGGCATGTGCGTCCTCCGGTGCGGCCGAGCGACGCCCGGAGATCTCGCGCGCCGCGGCCGGGAGTGCAAGCCGGGGCGCCCCCGGGCGTGCGGGCGGGGGTGCGCGCGGCGGCGCAGGTACAGCACCACCCCGGGTGTGGGCGCCCCGGGCGGGGAGCCGTCCAACCCTGCGTCATCGCTTCGCGGGTGCGCGGCACCCCGCTCGCAGTGGGTCGCCCGGCCGGCCCTCGACGCCGGCGGGGAGCGAACGATGGGGAAGCTGTACGACACCGTCCGCCAGATCGACGCCGTGATCGCGCGCAAGAACCTGCCGGTCTTCAAGACGAAGGGGCTCATCGCGATCCACGTGGGCTTCTCGCTGGCGATGGTCGAGGAGGCCACGCCGGACGACGAGGCCAAGATCGACGCCCTGCGCCGCGTGGCGCGGCAGGTGCTGGGCGAGCCCATCCCGTAGCGCGGGGGTCCCGACATGAAGGCCATCTCGATCAAGACGAAGCTGGTGCTCGCCATCGTGGCCGCGCTCGCGCTGGTGGCGATCGCGGTCGCGGCGGTGGTGCGCGGCGCCGCCGAGCGCAACGTGCGGCTGGTGGGCGCCGAGGCCATCCGCGCCGCGGGCGGCACGTTCGCCGCCATGCAGCGCGCGGACGTGGAGAAGCTGGACGCGACGCTCTCCGCGCTCGGCGCGAACCCGGCGTTCGCCGAGGCGTTCGCGGCGCGCGATCGCGAGCGGCTGCTGGCGCTCGCGGCGCCGGTGTTCGCCGGCCTGCGCGCGCAGCACGACATCACCCACTGGTACTTCCTCGACCCGGCGCCGGCGCGGACCTGCTTCCTCCGCGTCCACAAGCCCGAGCAGCACGGCGACGTGGTGGGGCGCGCCACGCTCGCGCAGGCGGTCGAGACGGCCGGGCGCGGGGCGGGCATGGAGCTCGGCCAGACCGCGTTCGCGCTGCGCGTGGTGCGGCCGCTGTCGCACGCCGGCGCGGCGCTCGGGTACGTGGAGCTGGGCGAGGAGGTGGACCACTTCCTCGGGCGGATGAGCGCCCAGACCGGCGACGCCTACGCGCTGGTGGTGGAGAAGCGGTTCCTCGATCGCGCGGCGTGGGCCGCCACGCGGGAGGGCCGGCGCGATCCCTGGGACGACCAGCCCGCCACCGTGGTGGTGGACGCGACCTCCGACGACCCGGCGCTCACCGCGTTCCAGGGCGACCTCTCCGCGGTGCCGGAGGAGGGCCAGCTGGTGGACGAGCTGGAGCGCGGCGGGCGCACCCTGGCGCGCGGCCTGGTGCCGGTGCGCGACGCGGCCGGGCGGCGGGTGGGCGCGCTGTTCGTGCTCCACGACATCACCGACGTGCACGCGACGTTCATGCGCGCGCGCACGCGCGTGTTCGCGGTGATCTGCGCCATGGCGCTGCTGCTCGCGCTCGTGCTGGTGGTGCTGCTGCAGCGGCTGGTCTTCGGCCGGCTCGGGCGCATGGTGTCCACCATGGAGGACCTCTCCGCGCGGCTCGCCGGCGGCGACTACGACGTGGCCGCGCCGCCGCCCGGGCCGCCCGACGAGATCGGCCGGTTCGAGGACTTCTTCGGCCGGTTCCTGGCGGTGGTCGGCGGCCAGCTGAAGGAGCTGACGCGGCGGCGGACGGGGTAGGGCGCCGGGCCGCGCTACCCGCCGCCGAGCGGGGCGCGCAGGAGCGCCTCGTAGCGCGCGCCCTTCGGCGAGAGGTGCGACTCGAACAGCACCAGCTCGGTCGCGCGCCAGCCGAAGCCGTCGGCCCGCGCCTGCGCCGCGAGCGCGCCCCCGAGCCCGGGGGCGCCGCGCGGATCGCGGGCGCGGCCCAGCGTGAGGTGCGGCGAGAACGGGCGCGACTCGGGCGCGAAGCCGAGCGGCGCGAGCCGCGCGCCGAGGTCGGCCACCAGCGCCGAGAGCGCCGCCACGTCGCCGCCGAGCCCGAGCCAGACCACCCGCGGGCGGCGCGCGTTGGGGAAGCCGCCCGCGCCGCTCACCTCGAGCGCCAGGGGCCGGGCGCCGGCCGCGGCCGCCTCGACCGCGGCGCGCACCGCCTCCACCCGCTCCTCCGGCACCGCCCCCAGGAACTGCAGCGTGAGGTGCACGCCGTCCGGCGCCACCCAGCGCACGTCGCCGGCCGCGCGCCCGGCGGCGGCGCGGACCGCGTCGGCCGCGGCGCCGATGCGGCGGCGCACGGCGTCGGTGGGCTCGAGGGCCACGAACAGGCGGCGGGTGACCACGGCCGAGGTCTACCGCACCCGCGCGCCGCGCGCGAGGTCCGGCGCGGCGCGGGGCCGGCGCCCGCTACTCGACCGTCACGCTCTTCGCGAGGTTCCGCGGCTGGTCCACGTCCGTGCCCTTCAGGTCGGCCACGTGGTAGGCGAGGAACTGGAGCGGGATGATCGACAGGAGCGGCACCAGCGCCGGCGGCGCGGGCGGGACGGTGATCGCCACCTCGGCCAGGCTGGCGGCGTGCGTGTCGCCCTCGGTCACCACGGCGAACACCTGGCCGCCGCGGGCGCGCACCTCCTCCATGTTGCCGAGCGTCTTCTCGTAGGCCGGCTCGCGCGTGGCGAGCACCACCACCGGCAGCTCCTCGTCGATGAGCGCGATGGGGCCGTGCTTCATCTCGCCGGCGGCGTAGCCCTCGGCGTGGATGTACGAGATCTCCTTCAGCTTGAGCGCGCCCTCCAGCGCCACCGGGTACTCGCTGCCGCGGCCCAGGAAGAGCACGTCGCGCGCGGCGGTGCAGCGCTTGGCGATGGGCATGAGCTGCGCCTCCTGGCGGATCATCTGCTCCATCCAGGAGGGCACGCGGCGCAGGTCCTCGAGCAGCTCGCGGGCGCGCTCCACCGAGAGCGTGCCGCGCAGCCGGCCCAGGCGCACCGCCATGAGGAACAGCGCGGCGAGCTGGGTGGTGAACGCCTTCGTCGAGGCGACGCCGATCTCCGGGCCGGCGCGGGTGAACAGCGTGCCGCCGTCGCACTCGCGGCTGATGGCCGAGCCCACCACGTTGCAGATGGCGTAGGCGCGGGCGCCGCGGGCGCGGGCGATCTTCACCGCGGCGAGCGTGTCGGCGGTCTCGCCGGACTGCGAGATGGCGAGGCACAGCACCCGCTCGTTCACCAGCGGATCGCGGTTGCGGAACTCGCTCGCCAGCTCCACCTCCACCGGCACGCGCGCCAGCGACTCGATCATCTGGCGCCCGGACAGGCCGGCGTGCCAGGAGGTGCCGCAGGCCACGATGACGATCCGCTCCAGCGAGCGGGCGTAGTCCTCCGGCAGCTCCATGCCGTCGAGCGTCACGTCGCCCTGCTCCAGCGAGGCGCGCCCGCGGATGGTGTCGGCCACCGCCCGCGGCTGCTCGAAGATCTCCTTGTGCATGAAGTGCTTGTGGCCGTCCTTCTCGGCGGCCACCGCGCTCCACTCGATCTTGCGCGGCTTGCGCGCGAGCGGCTCGCCGTCGCGCCCGTACAGCGCGATGCCGGCGGGGGTGAGCACCGCCAGCTCGCCCTCCTCCAGGTAGACCACCTCGCGCGTGTGCTCGAGGATGGCGGGCACGTCGGAGGCGAGGAAGCTCTCGCCCTTGCCGTAGCCGACCACCAGCGGCGAGGCGTTCTTGGCGGCGACGATCTCCTCGGGCCGCTGCTGCGAGACCACCGCGATGGCGTAGGTGCCCTTCACCTGCGCGAGCGCCTGGCCCACCGCGTCGCGCAGGTCGCGCGCGCCCGCGGCGAGCGCGTCGGCGATGAGGTGCGCGAAGATCTCGGTGTCGGTCTCGGACGAGAACTTGTGGCCGCGCCCGGCCAGCGCCGCCTTCAGCTCGAGGTGGTTCTCGATGATGCCGTTGTGGACCACCGCCACCCCGCCGTAGCAGTGCGGGTGCGCGTTCTCGTCGGACGGCTTGCCGTGGGTGGCCCAGCGGGTGTGGCCGATGCCGGTGGTGCCGGCGAGCGGCGCGTCGGCGAGCAGCGCCACCAGGTTCTGCAGCTTGCCCTTCGCCCGCTTCACCGCCAGGCCGTTCGGCCCGACCACCGCCACGCCCGCCGAGTCGTACCCCCGGTACTCGAGCTTCCGGAGGCCGCCCACGATGAGATCCACGCACTGACGGGGGCCGACGTAACCAACGATTCCGCACATAGGGTCGCCTCAATACCACGCGGGGCGCGGGCGCGCCTAACTCGCCCGCCGGGCGGCCGGGCGGCCCTTCCGGGCGGGCGCCGGGCCGGTGGCCGTCCCCTTCATCTGCTTCTCCGCCTGCCGCTGGGCCACCCACCCCTCCTTCGTCACCTGGCGCGCCCGGCCGAGCGCCAGGGCGCCTGCCGGCACCGGATCCGTCAGCGTGGAGCCGGCCGCGACGTAGGCGCCCGCGCCGATCTCGATGGGCGCGACCAGGATGGAGTCCGAGCCGATGAACGCCCCGTCGCCGATCCGCGTCGGGTTCTTGCGCTCGCCGTCGTAGTTGCAGGTGATGGTGCCGGCGCCGATGTTCGCGCCGGCGCCGATCTCGGCGTCGCCGAGGTAGGCGAGGTGGTTCGCCTTCGCACCCTTCCCCAGCCGGCTCTTCTTCACCTCGACGAAGTTGCCCACGTGCGCCTCGGGGCCGATGTCGGCGCCGGGGCGGAGGCGCGAGAACGGGCCGAGGATGGCGCCCTCGGCGACCTGCGCCTCCGAGATCACGGTGTACGGGTTCACGGTCACGCCGTCGGCGAGGACGCCGTCGGTGATGACCGCGCCGGCGCCCACCCGCGTGCGCGCGCCGACGCGGGTGCGGCCGCGCAGCCGCACGTTCGGCTCGATCACCGCGTCCGCGCCGATCTCGACGCCCTCGTCGCAGTCGAAGCGGGCCGGGTCCTCGATGGTCACGCCGGCGCGCATGAACGCCTCGGCGAGCCGGCCCACCATCACGCGGTTGGCGCGCGACAGCTCGATGCGATCGTTGACGCCCGAGGCCTCCTCGGCCGGCACCTCGACGCCGGCCACGCCGCCCGCCTGCGCGGCCATGGGCACGAGGTCGGTGAGGTAGAACTCGCGCTGCGCGTTGGCGGTGCCCACCTTCGCGAGCTTCTTCCAGAGCAGCTCCGCGTCCACGCAGTACAGCCCCGCGTTCACCTCGCGGATGGCGCGCTCGGCGTCGGTCGCGTCCTTCTCCTCCACGATGCGCGACGGCCGGCCGCGCGCGTCGCGCACCACCCGGCCGTAGCCGCGCGGCGCCTCGAGCGTCATGGTGGCGAGCGAGACCGCGGCGCGCGCCCGGCGGCGGGCGGAGACCACCGCCTCGAGCGTCTCGGCGCGGAGCAGCGGCGTGTCGCCGGAGAGGATCAGCACCGGGCCGCGGTAGCCGCGCAGCGCGCGCTTCGCGGCGAGCACCGCGTGCGCCGTGCCGAGCTGCTGCTCCTGGACGGCGAAGCGCAGCGGCGCCTCGGGGAGCGCCGCGGAGAGCGCCGCCTCCACCGCCTCGGCCTGGTGGCCCACCACCACCACCACCGGGCTCGCGCCCAGCTCCAGGGCGCGCTTCACCGGGTAGTACGCGAGCGGCCGGCCCGCGACCTCGTGCAGGACCTTGGCCTTGTTCGACTTCATCCGGGTGCCCTTGCCGGCGGCGAGGACGATGGCGGCGAGCGGTGTGCGGGTGCGTGGCATGGTCGCGGAGGCTAGGCGCGGGTGGGGGCTGCGATCAAGCCTGCGCACGTGTGACCCGGAGCGCGGGCGCCCGGGCGCCCGGGGGTGCGCCCGGAGGTGCCCGCCGGACCGGTCGGGAGGGGGATCCCGGCGTGGTAGAGGTCCGGCATGCCGCTCCTGCTCGCCCTCCTGCTCTCGGCCACCGCCGCCTCCCCGCGCGGCGCGGTCGCCACCGGTCACCCCGCCGCCAGCGCCGCCGCCGCGCAGGTGCTCCGGGAGGGAGGGAACGCGGTGGACGCGGCCGTGGCCGCGGCGTTCGCGCTGAGCGTGGTCGAGCCCGAATCCTCCGGCATCGGGGGCGGGGGGTTCGCGCTCGTGTACCTGGCCCGGGAGCGCCGGGTGGTGGCGCTCGACTTCCGGGAGGTGGCGCCGGCCGGCGCGTCGGCGACCATGTTCGCGGGCGGCGCCGCGGCCGGCGGGCCGTCGCGCTCGCTCGACGGCGGGCTGGCGGTGGCGGTGCCGGGGGCGGTGAAGGGCTACGCCGAGCTGGCGCGGCGCTTCGGGACGCGGCCGCTCCGGCGGCTGGTGGAGCCGGCGGCGCGCCTCGCCGAGCAGGGGGAGCCGGTGAACCTGCACTATGTCCGCGCCGCGCGGAGCCGGCTCGCGTGCCTGGGCCCGCGCCCCGAGGCCGCGCGCACGTTCCTCGACCGCGGCGCCGGGGGCGCGCCGGCGGCGCCCGCGCCCGGGTGGCGGCTCCGGCAGCCCGAACTGGCGCGGACGCTGCGGACCATCGGGCGCGACCCCGAGGCGTTCTACCGCGGCCCGCTCGCCCGGAAGATCGCGCACGCCGCGAGGGCGGAGGGTGGGGTGCTCACCGAGGCGGACCTGGCCGCCTACCGCACCCGCGAGCGGACGCCGCTCGAGGGGCACTACCGCGGCCACCGGGTGGTCTCGATGCCGCTGCCCTCGTCCGGCGGCAGCATCGTCATCGGGCTCCTGCAGGCGCTCGAGCACGAGGACCCGCGGGCCGGCGGCCACTACCGGCCCGAGCGCTTCCTCCACGCCATGGCCGAGGTGGAGAAGCGGCTGTTCGCGCGGCGCGCCGTGCTCGGCGACCCCGCGTTCGTGCCCCGCGCGGCCGAGGTGGAGCGCGAGCTCGTGTCGGAGGAGGGTGCGGCGCGGCTCGCCGCCGCGGTGGGCGAGCGCGCCGCCACCGTGGAGGCGCCGCCGCCCACGCAGGAGTCGAGCCAGACCTCGCACCTGTCGGTCATCGATCGCGAGGGGAACGCCGTCGCCCTCACCACCACCGTGAACTTCCTGTTCGGCTCCTGCGTGGTCGTGCCCGGCACCGGGATCCTGCTCAACGACCAGATGGACGACTTCGACGCCGCGCCCGGCGCCGCGAACGTGTTCGGCGCCGTCGGCACCGGCGCGAACGCGCCCGCGCCCGGCAAGGTGCCGCTCTCGTCGATGGCGCCCACGCTCGTGTTCGACGGAGCCGGGCGGCTCGCGCTGGTGGTCGGCGCCGCCGGCGGGACGACCATCCCGACCACGGTGGCACAGGTGATCTCGCACGTGGTGGACGACGGCATGGGGCTCGCCGAGGCGCTCGCCGCCCCGCGCATCCACCATCAGTGGAGGCCCGACGCCCTGCAGGTCGAGCCGAACGGGCTGGAGGCCCAGACCGCCCGGGCCCTCGAGGCGAGGGGCCACCGGCTGCTGTGGCGCGACCGCCGCTGGTCGAACGCGCACGCCGCACGCGTCGCGCCCGAGGGCTGGATGGAGGCCGCCAGCGACCCGCTGCTCGAGGGCGCGGCGGCGGTGCCGTAGCCCGGCAGGCGTGACCGCGGAGACGTGGCGGGCGCGAGCACGCCGCGGAGAGGATGGCTGAGGAGGGGCGGGTGGCGGTCGTTGGCGCGGCTGCGTGGGGCCGGACGGCTCACGTGGGCGCGGCGCTCGTTCGCGGGACGGGGCCGCAGGCGGGAGCCGGTGGGGACGAGATCGGCTCACCGGCGAGGCCGGCGCCCGGGCAGCTCGTCGGGGGAGAGCAGGCCGTGCCGGCGCCATCCCCTCGCGAGGAGCCACGTTCGCGGGGCCGCGGTGACCTTCCGCGCCTCCGCAGGTCCGCCGCCGCGCCACCCGTCGAACCACCGCCCGGAGGAGAACCGGTCCACGCCCCCGCGCCCCGCCGGCTTCCCCAGCCGCGCGAGGTGGCTGCGGTGGTTGAGCAGCACGTAGGCGAGCGCGTTGCGGACCTCGGAGGGCGTGCCCAGCACGCGCGCGTGGTAGCGGTCCGCGAAGACCTTCCCGCGCCGCCCCATCATCCGGTTGAGCCCCTTCGCGAGGCGGATACACAGCCCCTGCATCCCCGAGGAGAGCGCGCGCTGCCCGTCCGCCTCGACGAGGAGGTGGAGGTGGTTGCCCTCGAGCGCGAAGTGGACCACGCGGAAGGTGGGGCTGGCCGCCGCCGCGGCCTCGAGCGCCGCCTCGACGACGCGGAGGGAGCGCTGGCTGCGCAGGTTCCAGACGTGCGGGAGCACGCGCAAGGTGACGTGCACCGGCGTGGCAGCGGTGACCGCAGGCCGCCCGTGGTGCGAGACCCCGGCCCGCGCGCCCTTCGGCTTTCGTCCCGCGCCCGCCCGCCGGCCGCCGTGGGTGCGAGGAGGAGGAAGCCGGAACCGGAGCTGACGCGAGCCGCGCATGATTGGGCAGATATTAACGCAGCGTGATGGCTGGGTCCACTGACCGTGTGGGTCGCAAGCAAGCGTTCCATGCGGCGTCACGCGCCCGCACGCCACCATACGCGTCATCCGGCTCGCACCTCACGCCCAGCTCGCGGTTCGACAGGCTCACCGCGAGCGGAGGGGGCCTCCGTCCCGCGGGCCCGAGCGCCACATGGTTGGGCACATATCCTTCCGCGGGTCCGCCGCGAGCGCAGAGACTCCCCCGAGCCCGCCCTCAGCTCGCGCCCCCACCAGGCTCACCGCGAGCGAAAGTGCCCGCCTCTCTCGCCCCCGCTCACGCCGCTCGACTGTCACCCAGGCTCCCGGTCCATCTGTCACCCAGGCTCCCGGTTCGCACGCAGGTCCACCGTCAGTAGATTGTCCCCCGCGCCCCGCGCCCCGCCCTCGGGCTTCTCG
>NZ_BAZG01000112.1 GCF_000964525.1 Anaeromyxobacter sp. PSR-1 | reverse complement strand
CCGCGCAGGCGGACGACGCGCGCGCGACCCTGGCCCGCTACCGGGCCGGCCAGCCGCTCCGCCTCCAGGCACCGGCGGCGTCCCCCTGACCTGGGCGCGGCGGCGACGGCGCGGCTCCGACCGACGCGGCGGAGCCGGCGGGCACCCGCGCGCGCCGGCTCGCGCCGGGCTCAGTGACAGCGCACCGGGTCCGCGAACGGGCAGGCGAAGACGCGCGAGATGCTGGCGCCGCCCAGGCTGGAGCCGATGGTGAGAACGCCGGTGGAGAGATCGGGCACGCCGCCGGTGGTCCCGGCGGGCAGCACGGACGCCGCGGCGCCGTCCACGTAGGCGGTCAGCGCGCCGGTGGCGGCGTCGGCGCAGGCGGTGAACCGGTGCAGCGAGCCCGGCGCCCAGGTGGCGTAGAGCGGCGCCGAGGCGCTGCACGCCGACGTCGCCGCCTGCCCCGAGGCCTGCGTCGCGAAGCAGACGCGGGGGTCGAGGTAGAGCCGGGTGGACTGCGTGGCCGCGTCGTCGATGAACGCGAGGACGACGCCGCCGACGTCGGTCCATGCGCCGTCCGCGACCAGCTCTGCGCCGACACAGTAGCCGGTCGTGGAGGTCCGCTCCGCGAGCGGCCTGCGGTAGGCGAGCTGGGCGTTGCCCGGGACGGTCCCATCCACGACCGGGACCGGCCAGCGCCCCGGGTTCGCGTACGGCGGGAGCGAGTAGCTCAGGCCGTCGGCACCGGTCGCGCTCTCCCCGGCCACGCGGGGCGGGATCCAGACCGCGCCGTTTGCCAGCCGCGTGCCCTCCGCCGCGCCCACGATGTCGCGGAAGGTGTCGACCGTGGCAGGACGCGTGTCGAAGATCACCTCGTAGACCGAGGCATCCAGCGTGGGATCGTCGCCGGTCGGGTACGCGCCGATGGACAGCGGCAGGAGCTGCTCGGCGGTGAACGTGGTGGCCACCGCCGTCGGGAGCGCGCCGCTCTGCCCGTGGGCGCCGGCGAGGATCTGTGCGCCGGCGCGCCCGCCACACATGTAGTCGAACGCGTAGGTCGCGACGGCCTCCGGCGTCACGCTCGTGTCCGGAGACATGATGGCACCGCCGCCCGTGGCGGTGAGGTAGTGGAAGCAGTACGCCTCGTGCATCTGCATGAGCGCCCAGCCCTCCGGCCACTCCGCGGTGGGGAACTCGGCCTGCCCGCGCGCTACCAGCGTCTTGTTCGGCGCCGTCATCCCGGGATGGAGGCCGGGCTTGAACTTCACGCAGACCGTGAAGTCGCCAGAGGTGTCCACCGCCGTCGCGCCGTGCGCCGCGTCGGCCACGAACCGGGTCGCGCCGGTGGCCCACGGTCCGACCAGCGTCTCGGCCGGGCTCCAGAGGCCCACGGCGGTCGTGGACGGCAGCGCGCCCTGCGGCACGAAGGTGATCCGCCCGAGGGTGTCCGCGAAGGTCGAGCCGTTCCAGACGACGTGCGCGGCCGTCGTGGCTTGCTCGACGAAGGCATGGGGCGGGGTCGCTGCCCCCACCGCGTGCGGCGTCCAATCGAAGGCCTGCCGCGGGGACGGCGCGAGCACCGGGTCGGCGTAGAGCCCGAACGCGAAGGCGTCGGCCACGCCGTCCTCGACCTTCGTCGCGGTGAGCACGCAGAAGCCGCCCGCCGGCGGCGCCGTCCACTGGAACGAGGAGGCCGACGCGCCCGGGGCGGTCGCGCCGCCACAGCCGTCCCGGAGCGCGTAGGTCGCGGCGCCGGCGGCCGCGCCGGGATCGAGGGTGATGCCGATGGCCTGGCCGGAGTGGACCGGCATCCGGCAGGTCGCGTCGGTGCCGGTGCGGCTCACGGTGCAGCCGGCGACCGTGGCGGTGGGGGACGGGTACGCGGCGATGGCGCTGATCGTCGTGCGCGGCACGAAGGTGCCGACGATCGAGACCGACCCGGTGCCTGCTCCGGGGACGAGCACCTGGATCGCGATCGCGCTCGCGTCGGCGAGGCCGTTCGCGGTCGCGGTCAGGGTGAGCGCGCACGCGCCCGCCGCGCTCGAGGACCAGCTCGTGGACTCGGCGGCTGGCGCGGTGAAGGTGCCGCTGGCGCAGTCCTGCGTCCAGGCATAGGTCACCGTGGCGCCCGCCGGCGCCACCACGCGCGCGCTCAGCGCGATCGACTCGCCCACCACGGGCGTGGTCTTCGAGGCAGAGAGCGCCACGATGACCGGTCCCTGGCCGGGCGTGGGCCCGGGGCCGGTGCTGTCCACGATCCGGAGCGTGACCTGCGAGGTCGCGTTCGCCTGGATGGACACCGTGGCGGCGCCGGTGCCGACGACGGTCTGTCCCGCGTAGACCGACACCGTGATGGTCTGCACGCCGACCGGGAGGGTGAGGACGCCGCCGAACGTGCCGTCCGGCTGGTGCGCCAGATCCTGCGTGACGTTCGCCGGCGAGGCGAACACCTTCACCGCCGTCACCTGGTCCGGCGCCGTCAAGGCGTCGGTTCGCACCACCGTGATGACCTGTCCGACCCGCGCCGCGCTGTCGCCGCCGCCGCCACAGCCCGCGATCGCGAGCGCGAGCGCGAGCACCGCCGAAGTCTTCGTCATCCGTCGGGCCCCCCGCGGCCCCGTCCCGGGTCGCTCGGCGGCGTCGATCCGCCGGCAGCGCCTTCCCCGTGGTGCGGCACGACAGCAGGCGTTCGCCCTGCGCGCCATCCCACGTTCACGTGCCGCACGGGACGTGTACCCGAGGTCCGGGTCTTCGTCTGGGGCGCGCGGGGGCGAGCGCGGCGGTCCGCGTCCCCGCGCGGCCCCGCCCGCCCGCGTCAGGCGAGGAACACCGCCTCGACGTTGTTGCCATCCGGGTCGAGCGCGAACGCGGCGAACTGGTGCGGCGTGACGCCGAGCACGCGCCGGAACACGCGCAGGAAGTGGAACGGGCTCAGGCCGGCCAGGGCCGCGGCGCCGCGCCCAGCGCCTCGAGCGCGTCCGCGGAGAACTGGAAGGACAGGCACTCGTCCCCGCCGCCGTGGTGGTCGTGCGTGCAGCGGTACGCCTCGCCCGCGTGCCCGACCAGCGTCGCGCCCGCGACCAGCTCGTGCGCCGCGCCGCGCGACCGGTAGCCGAAGCTCCCTCGGCGGACGTACGAGAGCGAGAGGTCGCGGTGGCGCTCCTCGACCGCCGGATCGCCCGGGCGGGCGCGGCAGCGGTAGTCCACCACCGTCGCGCAGGCGGCCCGGTGCAGCACGGCGATCTCCATCGTCATGGGCGGGCTGTAGCCGCGGGCCCGGGGTGGGTCGCTTGCGGTGCCCGCGGGGCCGGCGGGGGACGGCCCTTCCGGTCCGCGAGGGACGGTCGATTTCCCGTCACGGGCGACCGGCGCGAGGACACGAAGCGGGCATGACCACGCCCCTCGAGAAGAAGCGCGTTCGCGTCCACGACCTCTCGATCGCCTACGTCGATCGCGGCGCCGGCCGCCCGATCGTGTTCCTGCACGGCAACCCGACCTCCTCCTTCCTCTGGCGCGACGTCCTCGGGCCCCTGTCCGGCTCGGCGCGCTGCATCGCGCCGGACCTCCTGGGCATGGGAGACTCCGACAAGCTCCCGGCCAGCGGGCCGGGCGCGTACTCCTTCTTCGATCACCGCGCCTGCCTCGACGGCTTCCTCGACGCGCTCGACCTCGACGACGTCACGCTCGTCGTGCACGACTGGGGCTCCGCGCTCGGGTTCGACTGGGCGCGACGGCACCCGGAGCGCGTCGGCGCGATCGTCTACATGGAGGCGATCGCGGGGACGATGCGCTGGGACGAGTGGCCGCCCGGCCCGCGCGCCCTGTTCCAGCGCCTGCGCTCGTCCGAGGGAGAGCGGCTGGTGCTGGAGCAGAACGCCTTCGTGGAGCAGGTGCTCCCCGCGAGCGTGCTGCGGCGGCTCGAGCCCGCCGAGCTGGACGAGTACCGCCGCCCGTTCCGTGCGCCCGGCGAGGGGCGGCGCCCGACGCTGTCCTGGCCGCGACAGCTCCCCATCGACGGGGAGCCGCCCGAGGTGTGCGAGGAGGTCGAGCGCTACGCGCGCTGGCTCGCCGGGGCGCCGGTGCCCAAGCTCTTCGTCAACGCGGAGCCCGGGCGCATCCTGACCGGGCGCTTGCGGGAGGCGTGCCGCCGGTGGCCCAATCAGCGCGAGGTGACCGTGCGCGGGCTGCACTTCCTGCAGGAGGACTCCGCCCCGGAGATCGCGGCCGCGATCCGCGCGTTCCTCCTCGAGCTGGGGCGCCTCCCGTGAGCGCGCTCGACGGCCTCGCGGCGCGCGCCCGGGCCGGCGACCGTGCCGCGCTCGAGCAGCTGGTCCGCGGGCTCCAGGATCCGATGTACGGGCTCGCCCTCCGCGTGCTCGGCGACCGCGAGCAGGCGCGCGACGCGACGCAGGAGATCCTGGTGCTCGTCGTCACCCAGCTCTCCGGCTTCCGCGGCGAGGCCGCAGTCACCACCTGGGCGTACCGGGTCGCGACGCGCCATCTCCTCCGCTCCCGGCGCCGCGCGCGCCGGTGGACGTTCGAGCGGCTCGCCGGCGAGCTCGGGGAGGAGCCCGGCGAGATCGCGCCGGGCACGCTCGCCCGCGCCGAGGAGCGGCTGCTCGAGGAGCAGGTGTTCATCGGGTGCACGCAGGCCATGCTGCAGGCGCTCGATCGCGGGCAGCGGATCGCGTTCGTGCTCGGCGCGATCTGCGAGCTGGAGGCCTCGGACGCGGCCCACGCGCTCGGGATCTCGGAGGCCGCCTTCCGCAAGCGGCTCTCGCGCGCCCGGGCGGCGCTGGACGCGTTCCTGGCCAGGCACTGCGGCGTGGCGGACCCCGCCAACCGGTGCCGGTGCGCGCACCAGGTGAACCTCAACGTCGAGCGCGGACGGCTCGACCCGGCGCGCCTGGACTACGCCGTGTCGGCCTCGCGGACCTCGCTCGAGACGCTGCGCGCGATGGGCGAGATCGCGGAGGCGCGCCGGTCGCTGCAGCTCTACCGTGCGCAGCCGCGGCCGCCCGCGCCGGAGGACTTCGCGGCGCGCGTCCGCTCGATGATCGAGGCGGCGAGCTGGAGCTGATCTGCCCGCCCTGTGAGGAGCGCCCACGCCCCGTCGGTGTGCTTGCGAGAATATGAACGAAGCGGCATATAACGCCGCGTGGAAACGTCCTTCGCCGCCATCGCCGAGCCGAACCGCCGGGCCATCCTGGGACTGCTGGCGTCCTCGGAGCGGTCCGTCGGCGAGCTCGAGCGCCGGCTCCGCCTTCCGCAGACGTCGGTGTCCAAGCACCTCCGCGTGCTGCGCGAGGCGGGCCTGGTGGAGGCGCGGGTCGAGGCCCAGCGGCGCGTCTACCGGATCCGGCCCGAGCCGCTCCGGGAGATCGACGCGTGGCTCGAGCCGTTCCGGCGCTTCTGGACGGTCCACGTGGACGCGCTCGAGCGCCACCTCGACCGCATGGAGCAGGACGCACCGAAAGGAACCAAGCGATGAGCAGCCGCGAGTACGTGCCCGGCCCGGCGGCAGGGGCGAAGGTCCGGAAGGAAGGCGAGCGCTGGACGCTCGTCCTGGTGCGGGACCTCCGCCATCCGCCGGCGAGGGTCTGGCAGGCGCTGACCGATCCCGCGCAGCTGTCCGCGTGGGCGCCCTTCGACGCCGATCGGGACCTGGGCGCGGTCGGGCCGGTGACGCTCTCGACCGTCGGCGCGCCGACCCCGCAGGTCTCCGCGTCCGCCGTGAGGCGGGCCGAGGCGCCCAGGCTGCTCGAGTACACCTGGGGCGACGGCGAGCTGCGCTGGGAGCTCGAGCCCATCGCCGGGGGCACGCGACTCACGCTCTGGCACGGCATCGACCGGCGCTTCGTCTCGTGGGGCGCCGCGGGCTGGCACGTCTGCCTGGACGTCCTGGACCGGCGCCTGGCGGGCGAGCCGATGGGGCGCATCGTGGGCGCGGACGCCCTGAAGCTCGCCGGCTGGCAGCGGCTGGTGGGCGAGTACGCGGCGCAGTTCGGCGGCGAGTCCGCCTAGGAGCGAACGTGGAAACGATCCTGCAGACCCCGGCCCCGGTGGCCGTCCGGACCCCCTCGCGCGCCACGACCCTCGGCTACTGGGCCGTCACCGCGCTCTTCTGCCTCCAGATGACGTTCACCGCCTACGCGCAGCTCCGGCTGCCGCAGGTCGCGGAGGCGTTCGCGCACCTCGGGTTCCCCGCGTATTTCCGGGTGGAGCTCTCGCTGGCGAAGCTCCTCGGGGTGGCGCTCCTGCTGGCGCCGGTGCCGGCGCGGCTGAAGGAGTGGGCCTACGCCGGCTTCGCCGTGGACGTCGCCTCGGCGGTCGTGGCGCACGTCGCGGTGGGCGACGGACCCGAGGCGTGGGGCTGGGCGGCCGGCACCGGCGTGCTGTGGGCGCTCTCCTACGTCCTCTGGCGCCTGCGCACCGGGCTGGTGAGCGCGTGACGCCGCGCGCACCGCAGGCCGGCGCGAGGAAGCGTGCGCCGGCCGGATCCGCCTCCGCGGAGCTCGACCGGAAGATCGAGGCGCTGGGGGACTGGCGCGGGGAGACGCTCGCGAGGGTGCGCGCGATCGTCCACGGGGCCGACCCCGAGATCGTCGAGGAGCTGAAGTGGATGGGGACGCCGGTCTGGTCGCACGCGGGCATCGTGTGCACGGGCGAGACGTACCAGCGCGTGGTCAAGCTCACGTTCGCCCGCGGCGCCGCGCTGCCGGACCCGGCGGGCCTGTTCAACTCGAGCCTCGACGGGAAGGTCCGCCGGGCCATCGACCTCCGGGAGGGCGAGGCGCTCGACGCGAAGGCGCTGAAGGCGCTCGTCCGCGCCGCGGTGGCGCTCAACCTCGAGGCGAGGGCGAAGCCGAAGGCGCGGCGTCCGGCCCGGCGGCGCGCGTGAGCGACGCTCAGGTGGTCGCGACCAGCAGCTCCTCGGAGTTGCTGGGGAGGCGCAGGCCGTCCGTGCGCCCCGCGAAGTAGCGCGCGCTGAGCGCGTCCGCCGACACGTGCCTCGCGCCCGGGAAACCCGCCTCGCGCGCCAGCGCGAGGATCTCCTCGGGCTCGAAGAAGCTCAGCCATGGCGTGCCGTTCGCGCGCGCGCCGCGCGCGGCCGCCTCGATCCCGGGGCGGACCGCCGGCTCGGCCCGCTCGATGGGCAGCATGAACGACATCACGAGCGTCGAGCCCCCGGCGAGCGACGCGGCCGCCCGGAGCGTGGACGCGACCGCCTCCTTCGTGAGGTACATGCTGACCCCGGTGGACGCGACGACCGCCGGCCACCCGGCGTCGAAGCCGGAGGCGGCGAGGCGCGCCAGCCAGGCATCGCCCTGCTCGAGGTCCACCGGCACGAACCGCAGGGACGGGGGGACGGCGAGGCCGAGCTCGGCCAGGCGCCGCTGCTTCCAGGCCTGCGTGCCCGGCTGATCCACCTCGAACACGCGCAGCCGCGCGCCGAGCTCGGGCCGGCGCAGCGCGAACGTGTCCAGGCCCGCCCCGAGGACCACGTACTGCCCCACGCCGCGGGCCACCTGCTCCTCGAGGAGGTCCTCGACGAACCGCGCGCGGGCCACGATCGACGCGCGGAACGGCCGCGTGAACGCGCTCATGTCGGGCCGCTGCCGCCAGCCGTCGGCCGGCGCCGCGAGCGCGAGGCCGACCGTGTCCTCGTGCACGTGCGGCGGAGGGTCGGCCAGGACGTGCAGAGCGCGCCACAGCGCCACGCGGACGGCGGTGTCGTCGGGGGCCGCCTTGGGTGAGCTGTCCGGCATGGGAGGCCTCCTCGGGGGTTCGCGAGCGGCCCGGCGGCCCCGCAGGTGGAATCATCGCCCACCTGGTGGCGCCCGTGTAGTCTCGCGCGGACGCGCTGCGCGTGCGGCTGGTGGCGCTCGACCGGCCGGGGCTCGGGCGGTCGGACCCGGATCCGGGGCGCACCCTGCGCGACTGGGCGCGCGACGTCGGCGAGGTGGTCGCTGCCCGCGGGCTGCGCCCGGCGCGGATCGTGGGGTTCTCGCAGGGCGCGCCGTTCGCGCTGGCGTGCGCGGCGGCGGGCGTGGTCGAGGGCGCGGCGATCGTGTCGGGCAGCGACGAGCTCGCCGCCCCGCACCTCGCCGAGCGCCTCGTGCCCGACGTGCGCGGGCTGGTCCGGCGCGTGGCGGCGGACCCGGAGGGCGCCGCCGCGCGCTTCCGGACGATGAACGCCGAGCGGATGCGCGGCATGGTGCTGGCGGCGAGCGGCGAGGCAGATCGCGCGGTGTACGCGGAGCCGCGCTTCGACGCGGCCTACCGGCGCGCGCTCGACGAGGGCTTCGCGCAGGGCGCCGACGGCTACGCCGTGGACGCACGCCCGCGACATCCTCCGGTCCCCGCTCGCGCCGGCGGGGTGATCCGCGCCGGACGCCGGAAACACGAAGCCCCCGGGGCTCGCGCCCCGGGGGCTCCGTCGAGATGGCTCCCCAGGCATGACTCGAACATGCGACCCGGTGATTAACAGTCACCTGCTCTGCCAACTGAGCTACTGGGGAATGGCAGGGGCGCGAATCTAGAGAAGGGCCGGGGCGCCGTCAAGGGGGTAGCGCCCCCAGCCGGTGCATCGGCCGCGCGGCGCCCGGCGCCGGGGCGGGCGACCCTCGGCCAGGGCGCCGGGAAGTCGTGCAGCGTGCCCCGGCCGCTATACTCCTCCGGTGATCCTGCCCGGCTTCGAGCACAGGCCCGGCCTGCACTGCGGCTCCACCGCGCTCGCGGACGCGCTGCGCGTCCGCGGCGTGGCGCTGTCCGAGCCCCTGGCGTTCGGCCTGGGCGCGGGGCTGGGCTTCTATTACCTCTCGGCGCCGGAGCTGTCGCCGAGCCACCTGTTCGTGGGCCGCTCCGCGCACCTGGAGCGCGCCGCCTGCGAGGTGCTCGGCCTCTCCGCCGTGGAGCGGAGCGCCGACGACCCCGGCGCCGCCTGGGAGGGCGCTCGCGCCGCCCTGGAGCGCGGGCTCGCGCCGATCCTGTCCACCGATCTCGCGGAGCTGCCGTACTGGGGCAGCCGCACGCGCTTCGGCGGCCACCGGGTGGTGCTCGCCGGCCACGACGCGGCGCGCGGGATCGCCTGGCTGGCCGACACGGATCGGCCCGGCCTCGAGGCCGTCCCGCTCGACGCGCTGGCCCGCGCCCGCGCCTCCATCGCGCCGCCGTTCGGGACGGGCGGCAACCCGTGGCTGGAGGTGGACGCGCCGGCCCCGCCGCGCCCGCTCGGCGAGGCGGTCCGGGAGGCGCTCCGGCGCCAGGCGCGCGAGATGCTGCTCGATCCGGACGGCTTCGCGGGCGTGTCGGCGATCGAGCGCTTCGCGGCGGAGCTGCCGGACTGGCCGGCGCGCGCGACCGGCGAGGCGGACCGGGCCTGGTGCTTCCGGTACGCGTGGCAGGTGACCGAGAAGCGCGGCACCGGCGGCGGGCTGTTCCGGGCGCTGTACGCCCGCTTCCTCCGCGAGGCGGAGGCGGCGCTCCCCGGGCTCGCGGCGCTCGGCCTGGCGGACCGGATGGACGCGCTCGCGGCCGGCTGGAGCGCGCTCGCCGAGGGGCTGCGGGCGACGGGCGAGGTGCCCGGGGGCGCGGTCTCCCCGGAGCTGGCGGCGCAGGCGCGCGCGCTGGCGCAGGCGGAGCGGCGGTACCACGAGGACGTGGCGGCGCGGGTGCCCTGATGACGCTGACGCGAGATCTGGAGGGCCGCGCGCGCGCGCGCTTCGCGGAGCTCCTGGGGCGCGACCCGGTCCCGCTCGACGAGGCGGCGCTGGCGATCGCGCAGGAGGAGTACCCGGCGCTCGAGCCGGAGGCGTACCTCACGCGGCTCGACGACCTCGCCGCGCGCGTGGCGCGCCGGGTCCCCGGGCCGGTGCGCGCCGCCTCGGCGCTCCGGGCGCTCCGCGAGGTGCTCCACGACGAGGAGGGGCTCCGCGGCAACGACGACGACTACTACGACCCGCGCAACTCGTTCCTCAACGACGTCCTGGATCGCCGGCTCGGCATCCCCATCACGCTGGCGCTGGTCTACATCGAGGTCGGGCGCCGCGCCGGGCTGCGGCTGGAGGGGGTCGGCTTCCCGGGCCACTTCCTCGCGAAGTACGTCTCGCCCGGCGGCGTGGAGGTGTTCGTGGACGCCTACCACGGCGGCGAGATGCTCTCGGCCGACGAGTGCGTGGCGCGCTACAAGGCGCGCACCGGCGGCAAGGACCTCGACCCTCGCTACCTCGCCGCGGTGTCGCCGCGCCAGATCCTCGCCCGCATGCTGCAGAACCTGAAGCGCGTCTACGCGGAGCGGAAGGACGACGTGCGGCTGTTCTGGGTGCTCGACCGCATCCTGCTGCTCGCCCCGGGCCAGCGCGAGGCGCTGCGCGACCGGGGCCTCGCGGCGGCGCGGCTGGGCGGGGCGGCCGCCGCCATCCGCGACCTGGAGGCGTACCTGGCGCTCGCGCCCGCGGCGGCCGACGCCGACGAGGTGCGCGCCACCGTGGCCGGGCTGCGGGCGGGGCGCGGCGCGCTGCTCAACTGACGGGCGGCTCGCGCCCCTCCAGCCGCGGGAGCCGGAGCCGCTCCACCGGCGCGCCGCCCACCAGGTGCCGCTCCACGATCTCCGGCACGTCCGCGGGCGAGACGTGCCCGTACCAGACGCCCTCCGGGTAGACCACGATCGACGGCCCGAACGCGCACGCGTCCAGGCACCCGGCGCCGTTCACGCGCACCTGCGCCTTCAGGCCGCGCCGGGCGACCTCCGCCTTGAGCGCGGCGCGGATCGCCTCGCTGCCCTTGTTGCCGCAGGCGCCGCGCGGATCCGACGGGTCCCGGTGGTTCTCGCAGACGAAGACGTGGTGGCGGAAGCGCATGGCGCGGATCTAGCGCCGGCCTCCGCGCGCCGCCAGGTCAGGGCCCGCGCGGCACGAGCTGGCCGCGCGGCACCACCAGCAGCGCGCCGCCGGAGACGGCCAGGTCCTCGCCGACGAGGTGCCCGGAGGCCTCGCTCGCGAGGTACAGCACCGCCTGCACCACGTCGTCCACCTCGCCGAGGCGGCGGTTGGGCAGGGTGGCGGCGATGGCGGCCCCGGTCTCGTCGAGCGCGGCCGCGGCCATGGGCGTGCGGATCCAGCCGGGGGAGACGAGGTTCACGCGCGTGCCGGGGGCGAGCTCGACCGCGAGGCTCATGGCCAGCGACTGGAGCGCGCCCTTCGACGCCGCGTAGTGCGCGTGCCGCGCCTCGCCGCGCTGGCCGGCGGTGGAGCCGATGAAGACGACGTTGCCGCGCCCGTCGCGCCCGAGGTGCGGGAGCGCCTCGCGGACCAGGTAGAACGCGCTGAACACGTTCACCCGGAAGATCTCCTCCAGCTGCCCGGCGCGGATCGTGGCGATGGGCGCCTCGTTCCAGATCCCGGCCGAGTGGACCAGCTGGTCGAGGCCGCCCAGCGCGGCCGCGGCCTCGCGCACGCAGGCGACGCAGCCGGCCTCGGTGCCGAGGTCGGCGCCGATCGCCACCGCCTGCCCGGGGTGGCGGGCCGCGAGCGCCTCGGCCGCGGCCCGGCCGGACCGGTACTGGACGGCGACCCGCGCGCCCTGCCCGAGCAGCGCCTCGGCGATGCCGAGCCCGATGCCCGAGGACCCGCCCGTCACCAGGGCCCTCCGCCCGGCGAGGTCCGAGTACCGCGCCACCACGGTCATCGCGCCCTCCTGCCGCGCCGGCTCGCCGCGCGCCGGGCGGGCGTCCAGCGCGCGCCGTCCAGCACGTCCAGCACCTGGACGAAGCTGGAGATGGCGAGCGGCCAGCGCCCCTGGGCCTCGTCGGCGACGTGCCGCTGCGTGACCGTCCGCGCGGAGATGACGGCGAGCCGGTCGCGGTACTCCTTCGAGACGTAGGTGCCGTACTCCGCCCACACGCCCACCGCGCCGCACGCCTTCGCCACCGCCATGTCCTTCTTGACGTTGTCGCCGACGTAGATGACCTCGGGGCCGCGCAGGCCGAGGTCGGCGAGGATGCGCCGCAGGCCGGCGGGGTTCGGCTTCTCCGCGTCGCGCGGGAGCTCCACCACCGGCGTCTTCCCGCGGTAGTGGCCCTCCTCCTCCTTGCGCCGGATCTCGGGGGCGACGTTCTCCGGGAGCGGGAAGAACGGGAGCGTGTAGAGCGCGTCGAAGTGGCCGTCGAGCTTCAGGTGCTTGAGGCGCAGCTCGGCCGCGTTCCGCGGCGCGTCGGTGAGCGCCACCACCTTCAGCCCGCGGGCGCGGAGCTGGTCGAGCGTCTCGCGCACGCCGGGGTAGGGCTTCAGGTAGCGGTCGCGCGCCGCCCGGAACGCCAGCCGGGCCGGGTCCACCACCAGCGCGTTGAACGAGTCGAAGTCCGCCTCGTACGGCCGGAAGATGTCCGACAGCTGGATCGCGAACGGGTACTCGTTCGACTCGTACTGCGCGTACACCGCCTTCAGCGACTGGACGATCCGGATGCGCGGCAGCCCGGTGGTGGCCACCAGGGAGTCGATCATCGCCTCCAGGGCGGGGACGATGTAGTCCACCCACGGATACAGCGTGTTGTCGAGGTCGGTGACGACCGCCCGGATGCTCGGCACGCGCGCATGGTAGCCGGGTGGGGCCGCAGCCGCCACCGGGGACGCGCCTTCCGGCGGTCCCTTGCTAATATCCGCGCGTGACCGCGAACGAACGCTTCCAGGTGATCACGCCCCTGCACGACGCCGCCGGCTGGCGGCGCGCCCTCGCGGTGGACCGGCGCGGTGGCGCCCCCCGCGCCGTGGTGCTCGCGTACGCGCCGGCCGCGCTCACCGACGACCCGGCGCGGCTCGCCGCGCTGGTGCGCGACGCCGAGGCCGCCGCGCGGGTGCACCACCCGAACGCCGTCCCGGTCCTCGGGCTGGAGACGCTCGGCGAGGCGCTGGTGGCGGTGGAGGCGCACCGGCGCGGCGCCACGCTGCGCGCGCTGCTGGACGGCGCTGGCCGCCTCCCGCCGGAGCTGGTCCTCCGCGCCGGGCTCGACGCGTGCGCGGCGCTCGCGGCCGTCCACGCGGTGGACGCGGGCGAGGGCCAGCCGCTCGCCCACGGCGCGCTCGCGCCGGAGCGGGTGCTGGTGGCCGACGACGGGTCCTGCCTCGTCTCCGGGCTCGGCACGGGCGGCGCCGGGACCCCGGCCGGCGACCTGCGCGCGCTCGGCGCGCTCCTGCACGAGTGCCTGGCCGGCGAGCCGCCCGCGGCGGCGCCGGCGCCGCTGGAGGGGCCGGGGATCCCGCCGGCGCTCGCCGCGGTGGTGGACCGCGCGCTGGGCGCGGGCGGCCAGGAGCCGTTCCCGTCGGCGGACGCGCTCGGCGAGGCGCTCGCGGGCGCGCTGCCCGCCGCGCCGCCGGAGGCCATGGCGGCGTACCTCGAGGCGATCCTGCCGGCGGGGGAGGGGCGAGCGCGGCGAGGTGCTGCGCATGGTGGCCCGCGCGCTCTCGCCGGCGGGCGCGGAGCGCGCCGTGCCGGTGCGGCCCGCGC
>NZ_BAZG01000113.1 GCF_000964525.1 Anaeromyxobacter sp. PSR-1 | reverse complement strand
CTGGCCGCCGCCCGCGACGCGGCCGGCGACGCGGCCGGCGCGAAGGCGCTGGCGCGGCGCTGGCTCGCGTTCCTGGAGCGCGAGGCCGCCCGCGCCCCCACGCCGCTCGCGCGCTCCGCGTTCGACGGCCAGCGGCTCTCCGCCGCGGTCCGCCTCGGCGAGCCGGCGCGGGCGCTCCCGGCGCTGCTCGCCTCGGAGCGCGATCTCCCCGGCGAGTACGTGCCGCCCACCAACCTGGCCGTGCTCTACCTCAAGCTCGACCGGCCCGCCGACGCGCTCGCCGCCGCCGGGCGCGCGCTGGAGCGCGCCCAGGGCCCGCGGCGCATCCGCGTGCTGGTGCTGAAGGCCGAGGCGGAGGAGACGCTCGGCGAGCAGGAGGCCGCGCGCGCCTCCCTGCAGCGCGCGCTCGCCGAGGGGCAGGCGCTGCCGGAGGGGCTCCGCCCCCACGGCCAGCTCGCCCGCGCCCGCAGCCGGCTGGCGGCGCTCCAGCACTGAGGCCCTTCGACTCCGGCGGGCCTGCGGCCCGCCTACGCTCAGGGTGAGCGGATCGTTGCGCTCATCCCGAGCGTAGCGCGGCCGTATGGCCGCGCGGAGTCGAGGGAGCCCGTCAGCCGCACGGATACAGCGACTCGGTGAGCCACCACCGCCTGCCCTGCTTCTCGAAGCAGAACGGCGGCGCCGGGTTCACCAGGTCGCGGGCGCGGAACTCGAGGCAGGGCCGGCCCACCGGGCCGGCGCGCGGGTCGCGGCGGAAGCTGACCAGCACCGCGACCTCCTTCGCCCGCCCCAGGAACGCGCGCAGGCTCCCGGGCGCGCGGCCGCCGTCGGATGGGCCGAACAGCGTCCGGTGCAGCCAGCGCGACGGGTCGCGCAGGTCGCGCTCCACCCGCGCGCGCGGCACCACCTGCCCGGCGCAGCGCAGCCCGTCCGCCGGCACGCGCGCCAGGAGCGCGCCGGCGTCGCCGGCCTCGATCTCGCGCTGGAGCGCGGCGCCCAGCCGGATCACCTCCTGCGCGATGGCCTCGCGGCGGGCGTCCAGCGTCGCCTCGCGCGGCGGCGCCACCGGCACCGCGGGCGCGCCGCCCGGCCCCGCGCCGGCCGCGAGCGCCAGCGCGACGGCGACGAGCGGGGCGGGGGCGGTCACGCGGGGAACGTTAGGCGCGGGGCCCAGGGCGGCGCAACGTCACGGGAGCTCGTACTTCAGCAGGTGGACCTCGAGGGGTCCGTTCCAGAGCCGGTGGTCCACCGCGGGGCGGAGCGGGATGGCCCGCTCGAGGAGCGGGTTGCCGGAGAGCAGCACCGCCGTCCACCCGTGGTGACGCTCCAGCATCTCGGCGAGCCCGCGGTAGAAGCCCTGCAGCTTCTTGCCGGCCACGCGGGCCTCGGCCGCGCTCGCGCCCTCGGCGCCGCCGCCCAGCCGCTCGCCGTAGGGCGGGTTGGTCACGATCGCGCCCGCGTCCGCGGACGGCTGGAGGTCGCGCGCGTCGGCCTGCGCGATCTCGAGGTCCGCCTCGACGCCAGCCGCGGCCGCGTTGAGCCGGAGCGCCTGGACCGCCTTGGGGTGGCCGTCGCGGGCCACGATGGGCGCGGGCGCGCGCGGCAGGATCTCGGCGCGCGCCGCCGCCTTCATGCGGTCCCAGGCCGACTGCGGGCCGCCCCGGTAGCTCGGCCAGCGCTGGAAGCCGAAGGCGCGGTCCAGCCCGGGCGCGATGCGCCGGGCGCGCAGCGCGTGCTCGATGGCGAGCGTGCCGGAGCCGGCCATCGGGTCGGCGAAGGGGAGCGCCGGATCGACGCCGCCGAGCAGCAGCACCGCGGCGGCCAGCGTCTCCTTGAGCGGCGCCTCGGTGGTCACCGCCCGGTACCCGCGCCGGTGCAGCGGCGCGCCGGCCAGGTCGAGCGAGAGGGTGGCCTCGTCGCGGGCCAGGTGCAGGACGATCCGCACGTCCGGGTCCTTCGGGTCCACGTCCGGGCGCGCGCCCAGGCGGTCGCGCAGCACGTCCACCACCGCGTCCTTCACCTTGAGCGCCGCGAAGCCGGAGTGCGTGATCGTGGTCGAGGAGACGGTCGCCTCCACCGCCAGCGTGGTCCGCACGTCGAGCCAGTCCTGCCAGGCCACCGCGCGCGCCCCCTCGTACAGCGCCGCCGCGTCCGGCGCCGGGAAGCGCGCCAGCTCCAGCAGGACGCGCATGGCGGTCCGCGCGTGCAGGCAGGCCCGCATGCCAGCCTCCAGCGCCCCCTCGAACGAGACGCCGCCGCGATCGCCGCGGACGGCGGGGAGGCGGAGGGCGGACAGCTCGCGCCGCAGGGCACCCTCGGTGCCCTTGGCGCAGGTGGCGAAGAAGCGCATGCCCCTGTCTACCGCGGATCGGTCCCGTCCGCGGCCACCGGCGCGATCCCCCCGAACACGTCCAGGCGGATCGAGCCCTTGGCGTGCCGCTTGGCGGCGTACATCAGCTCGTCGGCGCGGGCCATCAGCTCGTCCACGTCGTCGGGCGGAGAGAGGAACACCGCCGCGCCCACCGAGAAGCCCACCTGCCAGCCGCCGTGGCGCGAGACCGCGGACTGCAGCGTCGCCAGCAGCCGCCCGAGCAGGGCGTCGGCCATGGCAGCGTCGGTCTCGGGCAGCAGCAGGCCGAACTCGTCGCCGCCGAGGCGCGCCACCGCGTCCACCGCGCGCGTGCCGCCCCGCAGCGTCTGCGCCACGGTGACGAGCAGCGCGTCGCCCTCGGCGTGGCCGAGCCGGTCGTTCACCAGCTTGAAGTCGTCGCAGTCCACGTAGGCGACCGTGAACGGCCGGCCGTGGCGGCGCGCCCGCTCCAGCTCGAGCTGGGCCGCCTCGATGAACGCCCGGCGGTTCGCGATCTGCGTGAGCGCGTCGGTGCGGGCGAGCAGCTCCTGCCCCTCGAGCCGGCCCTTCAGCGCGCCCAGCACCAGCACCAGCGCGACCGCGGTGCCGAGCAGCATGAAGCCGTTCCAGACCTGGGTCGCGATGGCCAGGTCCTGCGCCGCGTGCTGCATGCGCCAGAGGACGTCGGCGCCGGTCGAGACCGCGGCGCTCGCCACCGCCAGCGCCGCGCCCCAGCGCAGCGAGACGGCCCAGGTCCCGAAGCCGATGGGCACGAGGTAGAACAGGATCAGCGAGACGTCGCTGCGGGTGAGCGAGTCCACCGCGCCGACCGAGAGGATGGTCGCGAACGCCCCCAGCAGCCAGGCGAGCGGCGTGGACGCGAACGCGGTGCGCCGCGCCGCCTCCTGCGGCGGCGCGAGCACCATCACCGCTGGCGTACGGCCCGGCTCACTGGCTTCCACGCGTGCGATGCTACCCTCCCCGCCGCCCTGGGACGAGCAGCTGCCCCCGCCGTCACGGCCCGGCGTGCCCCACGATCTCCAGACGCCGGTTCGCGGTACGTCCACGGACCGTGAAGTTGGGCAGCAGCGGGCGCTCCCCGCCGTATCCGACCCCGGAGAGGCGTGCCTCGGCCACGCCCAGCTCCCGCAGGCGCTCGACGGCCGCGTCGGCCATGGCCTGGGTGAGGCGCTGGTCCGCGACCGCGTCGGCCGTGGCGTCCACGAACGCCTCGACCCGCACCGCCACACCCGGCGCGGCCGCGAGCGCGAGCACGAGGTCGGCGAGGCCGCCGTCGCGCTGCAGCTCGGCGGTGCGCCCGGCGAACGCAGCGTCCTCGAGCACGAACCGCTCGCCTGCGGCAAGTCGCCGCGCCCACTCCGCCTGGCGCGGGGTGCGCGTCCCCGCCGGCTCGGCCGCCGGCCCGGGGGCGGCCGCGGGCGCTGGGGCCGCGACCGGGATCACCGCGGCCGGCGCCGCCGGGGCGGGCTGGCGGCGGACCTCGGCCATCGCCACGCCGCGGAGCGCGCCGAGGCGGGCCGGGTCGAAGCAGCGGCCCCCCGACGCGTCCCCGAGACGCGCCAGCGCCGGGCGCGCCGACGCGAGGGCGCGCCGGATGGCGTCCTCGGGCGCCTCGCCGGCGCCGGGGCGGACCGGGACCGTCTCGGCCACCAGCAGCTCGCGGCCTCCGGCGGCCACCACGCGCAGCGACACGAGCAGCGTGGGCGAGGCCGCGTCGCGCGAGCGGCCCTCGACCGCGCCGTAGACCGCCGCGTCCGCGCCGGTCAGCTCGGCGAGCTCGAGCGCGAGCGAGGGGGAGACGCCCTCCGGCAGCTCGAGCGGCGTGTCGCGGAACAGGGCGCGCAGGTCGTCGTCGGCGAGCGCCGCGGTCCGGCCCGGGTCGAGCGCCGCCCGCACCGCGGCGGTGGCCGCCTCGCCGGCGTGCGGCGCGTCGCTGGCGTTCTCGAACGGCGCCACCAGCAGGCAGCGGCTCGGCCCGGCGTCCGCGGGATCCGGGGCGAACGGGGGCCGCGCGCCGGCGGCGCAGGCGAGGGCGGGCAGGAGCAGGGCTGCGGCAGCCGGGCGCATTCCGCCATCCTACCCCCGCCGGCCGCGACTTCACCTTTCCGTGGCACGGCCGCCACGCGCCCGTCACCCGGCCCTGCGTTAAGGTGTGGGCGTGACGTCCGTTCTCCTGGTGGACGACGAGCGAGACCTGCTCTCGCTCCTCGACTTCAACCTGCGCGCGTCCGGGTTCGAGACGCTGCTCGCCACCACCGGCGAGCAGGCGCTCTCGCAGCTCCGCCGCCGCGTGCCGGACCTGGTCCTGCTCGACGTGATGCTGCCCGACGTCTCGGGGACCGAGGTGTGCCGGCAGATCAAGTCCGACCCCCGCACCCGGCACGTCCCGGTGGTGATGCTCACCGCGAAGGGCGACGAGGTGGACCGGGTGGTCGGCTTCGAGCTGGGCGCCGACGACTACGTGACGAAGCCGTTCAGCGTGCGCGAGCTGGTGCTCCGGCTGAAGGCGGTGCTCCGCCGCTCGGGCGCCCGCCCCTCGGAGCGGCCGCCCGAGGCGGTCGGCCCCATCCGCGTGGACGTGGAGTCGCACCGCGCCTACGTGGACGGCGCGGAGGTGGTGCTCACGCCGCTCGAGTTCAAGCTGCTCACCACGCTCATGTCGCGGCTGGGGCGCGTGCAGTCGCGCGAGCAGCTCCTCGAGGACGTGTGGGAGATGTCCGCCGAGGTCGAGACGCGCACGGTGGACACGCACGTGAAGCGGCTCCGTGAGAAGCTGGGGTCGGGACGGGACCTGTTGGAGACGGTGCGGGGGATCGGCTATCGCCTCGTGGATCCGAGCGAGAAGCGCTGAGGGCGGCGTGCTGGCGAGATCGCCCCTCGCGGCCGCGATCCGCGCGCTGCGGGCGGAGCTGTCGGGCGGGCCGCCCGCCGACCTGGGCCGCGAGGTGCGCGAGCTGGAGGAGCTGCTCGCCGAGCGCGAGCGCCGCCGCTTCTCCGCGCTGCGCGTGCCGGCCGAGCAGGAGCTGCTCGCCGCGCTCCCCGACGCCGCCGCGCTCATCTCGCGCGACGGCTGGGTGCGCGCCTCGAACGCCGCCTTCGACACGCTGGCCGCGAGCGGCCGCGCCGCCGGGCTGACGCCGCTCGAGATCACCCGCAGCGCGGAGCTGTCGGAGGCGGTGAAGCGCGCGCTGGAGGGGACCGCGCGCCGGCTGGAGCTGCCCATCCAGCGCCGCACCTACCTCGCCGCGCTCTCGCCGCTGCTGCGCGGCGAGGTGCTGGTGCTGCTCCGCGACGTCACCGACGCGCGGCGCGCCGAGGCCACCCGCCGCGACTTCGTGGCGAACGCCAGCCACGAGCTGCGCACGCCCATCGCCGCGATCCGGGCGGCCGCGGAGACCCTGCTGTCCGGCGCGGTGGAGGACCCGGCCGCGGCGCGCGCCTTCGTGGAGATCGTGGCGCGGCACGCCGAGCGCCTCTCCCGGCTCACCCAGGACCTGCTCGACCTCTCGCGCATCGAGTCGCGCCAGTGGACCTTCGAGCTGGCGCCGGTGGAGCTCGGGCCGCTGGCCCGGCAGGTGCTGGAGCTGTTCGGGACCGCCGCGCGCGAGAAGGGGCTCGCGCTCCGCGCCGAGGTCCCGGCCGGCGGCGTCGCCCGGGCCGACGCCCGCGCGCTCGAGCAGGTGCTGGTGAACCTGGTGGACAACGCGGTGAAGTACACCGCCGCCGGCTCGGTGACGGTGTCGGCGGCGCGCGACGGCGACGCCTGGGTGCTCTCGGTCGCCGACACCGGCCCCGGCATCGAGCGCCACCACCTGCCGCGCCTGTTCGAGCGCTTCTACCGGGTGGACTCCGGCCGCTCGCGCGACCAGGGCGGCACCGGGCTCGGCCTCGCCATCGTGAAGCACCTGGTCCAGGGCATGGGCGGCGAGGTGGGCGTCGAGAGCGGCGCGGGCGGCACCCGGCTCTGGGCCCGCCTGCCCGCCGCGTGACCGCCGCGGCGCCTCCGGCGCGCCCCCGTCACCCTCCGCTCGCGCCGGCGTCACGCACCGTTCACCGATCGTGATCGCTTCACGCAAGCGTCACCCCCGCGCCGTCGGCGCGCCACGCCGGGTTCCTACAACGCCCCCGAACCGAGCATCCGCTCGTCGTCCAACACGACAGGGGCAAGGAACCCATGAACCGTCTCATCGCCGCCATCCTCGCCGTCGGGCTCGCGCCCGTGGCGCTGGCGCAGGAGGCCGCCGCGCCGGCGTCCTCCGCGCCGGCGGAGTCCTCCGAGGTCGACACCGCCGCGCTCAAGGGCCAGGTGGACGCCCTCGCCGAGCAGCTCGCCGAGATGAAGACCGATGTCTCCGGCCTGAAGAAGCTGAAGTTCTCCGGCTACGTCCAGCCGCGCTTCGGCTGGCTCGAGGCCGCCCGGTACGAGAAGGGCGCGCCGCAGCGCGACGGCTTCCACGTCCGCCGCGGCCGCTTCAAGGCCGTCTACGACAGCGACCTCGCGCAGTACGTGGTCCAGCTCGACGCCACGCCCTCCGGCGTGGGCCTCAAGGAGGCGTACGCGTCGTTCAAGCTGCCCTTCCTGAAGGGCCTCGCGATCGACGCCGGCCTCCAGCTCATGCCGTTCGGCTACGACGTCGGGATCCGCTCCTCCGCCGACCTCGACCTGCTCGAGCGCGCCATGTTCGCCGGCCACTTCCTGAAGGGCGAGTACGACCTCGGCGTGGCGCTGAAGGGCAGGTACGGCCCGGTCGACTTCAAGGTCGGCGTGTTCAACGGCAACGGCGTGGACGGCGCGGCCGGCAAGGACAACGACCAGCGCAAGGACGTCATCGGCCGCCTCGGCGTGGACCTGGGCATGATCACCGGCGGCGTCTCCGGCTGGTACGGCAAGACCATCGACTACACGTCGGCCACCAACGCCACCTACGATCGCGTGCGCCTCGGCGCCGACCTGCAGCTCTACCTCGACCTGCTCCCGGTCGGCGGCACCGCGCTGAAGGGCGAGTACGTCTGGGGCAAGACCGCCATCGGCACGGGCGCGGGCGGCGCCGGCGACAGCCTGGGGCTCATCGGCTACGGCTGGGACGTCATCCTCACGCAGAACGTCGGCCCCTGGAACCAGGTCGCCGTCCGCTACGACACGTTCAATCCGAACGTGAAGCTGGACCGCAACCTCGCGGCCAACCAGGGGAAGGTCTTCGTCACCGACGAGGTCTCGGCGGCGCTGCACACCATCCTCAGCAGCAACCTGAAGCTGTCGGTCGCCTGGTACCACCCGATGAACCGGGAGAAGGGCGACACGGCGCCGTCCGACCCGAAGAAGGACAGCTTCGTCGCGCAGCTCCAGGCGAAGTTCTAGCCGGGCGCGCCGGCGGGCAGGGCCGGTGACGTGTTCACGCGGTCGTCACGCGCGCGTCACCGGACCTCCCGCTTCGAGATCTAGATCGCATCCAACCGACAAGGAGAGAACTCCATGAAGCGCATGCTGCTCGCCCTCGCCGCCCTCGCCGCGGCGGTCCCGGCCCTCGCCTCCGCCGCCGTGACCGTGAAGGGCTCCGACACGATGGTGATCCTCGCCCAGCGCTGGGCCGAGGACTACATGAACAGGAACCCCGGCAAGAAGGTGCAGGTCACCGGCGGCGGCTCCGGCACCGGCATCGCGGCGCTCATCAACGGCACCACCGAGATCGCGAACGCGTCGCGCGAGATGAAGGCGGACGAGAAGGCCAAGATCCGCGAGCGCTACAGCGTGCTGCCCACCGAGATCCCGGTCGCGCAGGACGGCGTGGCGCTGTACGTGAACGAGTCGAACCCGATCTCGCAGCTCACCGTGGACCAGCTCCACCAGATCTACGTCGGCGACCTCACCAACTGGAAGCAGGTGGGCGGCCCGGACCAGCGCATCGTCCTCTACTCCCGCGAGAACTCCTCCGGCACCTACGTGTTCTTCAAGGAGCACGTGCTGAAGGGCGACGACTACGCCCCGGCCGCCCAGACGCTCCCCGGCACCGCCGCGGTGGTGAACGCGGTCGCGAAGGAGAAGGGCGGCATCGGCTACGGCGGCGCCGCCTACGCCAAGGGGGTGAAGGAGCTGAAGGTGGTCGGCAAGGACGGCCAGGCGTACGCGCCCAGCGCCGAGAACGTGAAGAGCGGGAAGTACCCGCTGGCGCGCCCGCTGTTCATGTACACGCGCGCCAAGCCGGCCGGCGAGGCGAAGGCCTTCATCGACTACTGCCTCTCGCCCGAGGGCCAGCAGCTCGTCACCAAGGTCGGCTACTTCCCGATCAAGTAGTGAGGTCGTCACCGTCCCGTCACACGGCCGCCACGGTCGCGCAATCGAGCCATGGCTGAATCCGCGTCCGTGCCGGCCATCGCACCGCTCCGGAGGGGAGAGGACCGCCCTCTCCCCTCCATCCGGCGGCGGCAGCTCCGCGAGGCCGCGATCCGGGGCGTCATCACCCTGATCGCGCTCACGGGGATCGCCGCCGTCGTCCTCATCTTCGTGTTCGTGGCGCGCGAGGCGCTGCCGCTGCTCACCGACCCCGAGGTCCGGGGCGAGGCGAGCTTCGGCAAGCTGTTCCTCCCGCAGGTGCTCCGGCCGAACCGGCCGCCCGGCTTCATGTGGCAGCCGGTGAGCGGCGTGCCGAAGTACTCGATGATCCCGCTGTTCGTCGGCACGCTGAAGGTGACCGCGGTGTCGATGCTGGTCTCGGTCCCGGTCGGCATCGCGGCGGCGCTCTTCGCCTCGGAGTTCGCGCCGCCCCGCCTCCGCGAGGTGCTGAAGCCGGTCATCGAGCTGCTCGCCGGGATCCCGTCGGTCGTGCTGGGCTTCTTCGCCCTGATGGTGATGGCCACCTGGCTCCAGTCCGCGTTCGGCTTCTCGTTCCGGCTGAACGCGGTGGTGGCGGGGCTCGGGCTGGCGCTCACCGTCATCCCGGTCATCTTCACGGTCAGCGAGGACGCGCTCCAGGCGGTGCCGCGCGCCTACCGCGAGGCGTCGCTCGCGCTCGGCGCCACGCGGTGGGAGACGGCGTTCCGGGTGGTGCTGCCCGCGGCCGCCCCGGGCGTCCTCGCCGGCGTGGTCCTCGGCTTCGGCCGCTCCATCGGCGAGACCATGATCGTGCTCATGGCCTCCGGCAACGCGGCCATCACCTCCTGGAGCCTGGGGGACTCGGTGCGCACGCTCCCCGCCACCATCGCCGCTGAGATGGGTGAGGTGGTGTTCGGGGGCGCGCACTACTCGGTGCTGTTCTTCATCGGCGTGGAGCTGTTCCTGTTCACCTTCGTGCTGAACGCGCTCGCCGCCGGCTTCGTGAAGCGCCTCGTGCGCCGCATGTCCGGGGGCAAGGCGTGACCGTCCGCCGCCGCAAGGCCGTCGGGGGCGCGCTGGCGCTCCTCACCGGGGCCGCCGCCTTCCTGGTGGTGGCCATGCTGGGCGTCATCCTGTGGGACGTGGTCCGCGGCGGGGCCGCGCGCGTCTCCTGGGAGTTCCTCACTGCCGCGCCGCAGGAGGGAATGACCGGCGGCGGCATCTTCCCCGCCATCTACGGCACCGCGGTCATGACGCTGCTCATGACGGTCGCGGTCCTGCCGGTGGGCGTCGCGACGGCCATCTACCTGCACGAGTACGCGCCGCCCCGCTCGCGCCTGGCCGGCGCGGTGCGCGTCGCGGTCACCAACCTGGCCGGCGTCCCGTCCATCGTGTTCGGCCTGTTCGGCCTGGGCTTCTTCATCCAGTTCGTGGGCCGCGGCCTCGACCGCGCGCTCTCCGAGCCGGGCACGCTCCACTACGGGCAGCCCGCGCTGATCTGGGCCTCGCTCACGCTGGCGGTGCTCACGCTGCCGGTCGTGATCGTGTCCACCGAGGAGGCGCTCCGCGCCGTGCCGCGCGAGCTGCGCGACGCCAGCCTCGCGCTCGGCGCGACGCAGTCGCAGACGCTGGCGCGGGTGGTGCTGCCCGGCGCGCTGCCCGGCATCCTGACCGGCGCCATCCTGGCGGTGGCGCGCGGCGCGGGCGAGGTGGCGCCCATCCTGTTCACCGGCGTCGCCTACTTCCTGCCCGACCTGCCCGGCTCGCCGTTCTCGCAGTTCATGCACCTCGGCTACCACGTCTACGTGCTCGCGACGCAGTCGCCCGACGTGGAGGCGACGCGGCCCTTGCTGTACGCGACCGTGCTCGTTCTGCTCGCCCTCACCTTCGCGCTCAACCTGGTCGCGATCGCCATCCGCACCCGCACCCGCCGCCGCGCCGCGGCCGGCCACTGACATGATCCTGCCCGCCACCGCCCCCGCCGCCGCCCCGGTCCCCAAGATGGAGGCCCGCCGCCTCTCCGTGCGCTACGGGGAGAAGCTGGCGGTGAAGGACATCTCGCTCGCGCTGCCCGACCGGCAGGTGACCGCGCTCATCGGCCCGTCCGGCTGCGGCAAGTCCACCTTCCTGCGCTCGCTGAACCGCATGAACGACCTCATCCCCGGCGCGCGCGCCGAGGGCGAGATCCTGCTCGACGGCGAGAGCGTGTTCGACCGGCACATCGACGCGGTGGAGCTGCGCCGCCGGGTGGGCATGGTGTTCCAGAAGTCGAACCCGTTCCCGAAGTCGATCTTCGAGAACGTCGCCTACGGCCTGCGCGTGGGCGGCATGAAGGACCGCGCCGCGGTCGCCGAGCGGGTCGAGCGCTCGCTCGTGAACGCCGCGCTGTGGGACGAGGTCAAGGACCGGCTGGCCGAGAGCGCGCTCGGCCTCTCCGGCGGCCAGCAGCAGCGCCTCTGCATCGCCCGGGCGCTGGCGGTCGAGCCGGAGGTGCTGCTGATGGACGAGCCGGCCAGCGCGCTCGACCCCATCGCGACCGCGAAGATCGAGGATCTCATCCACCACCTGAAGGCCCGCTACACCATCGCGATCGTCACCCACAACATGCAGCAGGCGGCCCGCGTCTCCGACCAGACCGCGTTCTTCTACATGGGCGATCTCGTCGAGGTGGGGCCGACCGAGCAGATCTTCACCAACCCGCGCGAGCAGCGCACCGAGGACTACGTCACCGGCAAGTTCGGGTAGGCGGATCGGGTAAGCTCCGGGACGGGGACGCCATGGCGACGCACACCGACAAGTCGTACGAGGCCGAGCTCCGCAGCCTGCGGGACCGGCTGCTGGAGATGGGCGGGCTGGTCGAGCAGGCCATCGCGGCGAGCGTGCGCGCCATCGTGGAGCGGGACTCGCCGCTCGCCGAGCAGGTGAAGCTGCGCGACCGCGAGGTCAACCGGATGGAGGTGGACATCGACGGCGCCTGCCGCCGCATCCTGGCGCTGCGCCAGCCGGCCGCCTCCGACCTGCGCTTCATCACCACCGCGCTCAAGATCGTCACCGACCTCGAGCGGATGGGCGACCTCGCCGTGAACGTGGCCGAGCGCGCGCTCGACCTGAACCAGGCGCCGTCGCTCGTCCCGCTGCACGATCTCTCCAAGCTGGCGGACCTCTCCGAGGCGCAGCTCAAGCGCGCGCTCGACGCGTTCGTCACCCGCGACGTGGAGAAGGCGCAGGAGGTGATGCGCGGCGACGACCTGCTCGACGCGCTCTACCTCAAGATCTTCAACGACCTGCTGGCGCTCATGATGGAGGACGGCCGCAACATCCGGCGCGCCACCTCGCTCATGTTCGCGGCGAAGCACCTGGAGCGCTTCGGCGACCACGCCACCAACCTGGCCGAGATGGTCGTTTACATGGTCCGCGGGACCGACGTGCGCCACCCGCGCAGCCGCGCCGACCAGGACGCGCCGGCGACGCCGGAGTAGCGGGCGAAGCTCGGGCGCTCATCCCGAGCGCAGGCCGTTCCCTTGCCCGCTCATCCCGAGCGTAGCGCGGCCTTCGGCCGCGCGGAGTCGAGGGACCGGAGTCGCGCCCCGGGCGCCCGCGCTCAGGCCACCAGCAGCCGCGAGGCCAGGCCGCCGAACACGCCGAGCACCGCGCCGGCCACCACGTCGAGCGGGTAGTGGGCGCCCAGGTACACGCGCGACAGGCCGATCCCCACCGCGAGGAGCAGCGCGACGGGCCCGAGGCCGGCCGGCTCGCCGGCGAACGCCACCGCCACGCCGAACGCGGCGGCGGTGTGGCCGGACGGGAACGAGAAGCGGTCCGGGTTCGCCGCCAGCGCCTCGAAGCCGGTGATGGACGCGTCCGGCCGGGCGCGCGTGAGGCTGCGCTTCAGCGCCTGCGACAGCAGGGTGGCGATGCCGGTGGCCGCGCCGATGCGCAGGCCCAGGTGGGCACCCCGCTCGGTGGCGGTCGCGAGGCAGGCGAGGCCGATGGCCGTCCAGCTCTTCGCGTCGCCGAGGTGGGTGAGCGCCCGCGCCAGCGCGGTGCGCCGCGGCCGCCGGAAGCGCTGCAACGACACGAGCAGCGCCTCGTCGAGCGAGAGGATCCGCTGCAGCCGGCCGACGCGCACCACCACGGTGCCGGCGCCCGCGTCCACCTCGACCTCGGCGAGCTGGTCTTCCCCTGGGATCCGGTCGTCGATCATCGCGTTGCAGGATGGCGCGCGCGCACCACGGACGCGCGGCCTCCCTGCAACATCTGCGTGACGTCCCCGCCGAGCAACTCCCCGTAGGCGGCGAACAGCTCACCCGCCAGGTAGCGCGTGCCGCGGGCGTCGCGCCGGCGCGCCACGCGCACCGGATCGTTCACCTCGGGATCGGACGGGCGGCTGAGGTCCATGCGGATGCGCTCCACGCGGCCGCCTCGGTGCAGGATGGTCACCGCGTCGCCGTCCACCGCCTCCACCAGGCCGACGTGGGTGAAGCGGTCGCCGGCGCGGCCGTTCCGGTCGCGGTCGTAGGTGTCGTGGAAGAACACCAGGTCGCCCGGGCGCGGCCGCTCCACCGGACGCGAGGCGCGGTACAGCGACTCGGAGCGCGAGCGCGCCGGCGCGAGCCGCGGCGTGAGTCCGGCCGCCCGCAGCGCCGCGAGCACGTAGCCCGAGCAGTCGAGCCGGGTGCGCGCGCCGACACGGGCCCGCGCGGCGTCGAGCACCTGCTCGCGCAGCCGCTCCAGCGCCGGGTCGCGTGGCGCGTC